>JACDQM010000155.1 GCA_015657635.1 Roseateles sp. | reverse complement strand
TGCAGCTGTTCGTCGAGCAGCCGGGCGGCAGCGCGCCCTCGCTGGAGCAGGGCCTGGCGCGCCGCGCGCAGGCGCCTGGGCCGGCACGCGCGCCGCCAGGCCGGCGGCTGTGTGGGAAGCAGTCATGGCGCTTGTCTCCTGTGCGGGCTCTTGTCGCATGCAGAGCCTTTCGCGTGCCGGCAAGGCTAGCAGCCCGGCCGGGGTCTCAAAGCAGTTCAGCGGAAAACGGCTGGGCGGCTGTTCCGTTTCGTGACAGTGACAGCGCAGCTGGCCCGGCCCGGCACAGTGTGAGGCGGCTGGCTGACCGCTTTCTTGCGCCAGATCGCCTGTGCTGCGGCGAAACCGGCCCTGGCACGGTCTTCGCAAACGCTGTCTCCTCGGATGCGCTCTCGCACCGATCCCGCAAGCCAACAACGGAGACAGACAGATGACGCTTTACGCCGCCCCCCATGCCCCTGGCGCCAAGATTGCCTACAAGCCGCGCTACGACAACTTCATCAACGGCCGCTTCGTCGCGCCGCTGAAGGGCCAGTACTTCGACGTGATCACGCCGATCAGCGGTCAGGTCTACACCCAGGCCGCGCGCTCCGGCGCCGAGGACATCGAACTGGCGCTGGACGCTGCCCACGCCGCCGCCGCCGGCTGGGCCGCCGTGGCGCCTGCCGAGCGCGCCAACATCCTGCTGAGAATTGCTGACCGCCTGGAGCAGAACATCGAGCTGCTGGCCTATGCCGAGACGGTGGACAACGGCAAGCCGATCCGCGAGACGCTCAATGCCGACATCCCGCTGGCGGTGGACCACTTCCGCTACTTCGCCGGCTGCCTGCGCGCGCAGGAAGGCGCCTTGAGCGAGATCGACGGCCACACCATCGCCTACCACTTCCACGAGCCGCTGGGCGTGGTCGGCCAGATCATTCCCTGGAACTTCCCCATCCTGATGGCGGCCTGGAAGCTGGCGCCGGCGCTGGGCGCCGGCAACTGCGTGGTGCTCAAGCCCGCCGAGAGCACGCCCATCAGCATCCTGGTGCTGACCGAGCTGATCGCCGACCTGCTGCCGCCCGGCGTGCTCAATGTGGTCAACGGCTTCGGCCGCGAGGCCGGCATGCCGCTGGCTTCCAGCCGCCGCATCGCCAAGATCGCCTTTACCGGCAGCACCGCCACCGGCCGCGTGATCGCGCAGGCCGCCGCCACCAACCTGATCCCGGCCACACTGGAGCTGGGCGGCAAGAGCCCCAACGTCTTCTTCGACGATGTGATGGCGCAGGACGACGCCTTCCTGGACAAGGCCATCGAAGGCCTGGTGCTGTTCGCCTTCAACCAGGGCGAGGTCTGCACCTGCCCCAGCCGTGCGCTGATCCAGGAATCGATCTACGACCGCTTCATCGAGCGCGCGCTCAAGCGCGTGGCCGCGATCAAGCAGGGCAACCCGCTGGACACCGACACGATGATGGGCGCGCAGGCCTCGGCGCTGCAGATGGACAAGATCCAGACCTATCTGGCGCTGGGCAAGGAAGAGGGCGCGCAGGTGCTGATCGGTGGCGACCGCGCGCAGCTGGGCGGCGATCTGGCCGGCGGCTATTACATCCAGCCCACGCTGTTCAAGGGCCACAACCAGATGCGCATCTTCCGCGAGGAGATCTTCGGCCCGGTGCTGGCCGTGACCACCTTCAAGACCGAGGCCGAGGCGCTGCAGATCGCCAACGACACGCCTTACGGCCTGGGCGCCGGCGTGTGGACGCGCGACGGCAGCCGTGCCTACCGCATGGGCCGCGCCATCCAGGCCGGACGCGTGTGGACCAATTGCTATCACGCCTACCCGGCGCACGCGGCCTTCGGTGGCTACAAGGAATCCGGCATCGGCCGCGAAACGCACAAGGCCATGCTGGACCACTATCAGCAGACCAAGAACCTGCTGGTCAGCTATTCGCCGAACGCGCTGGGATTCTTCTGAGTCCGGGCCGAAGCCGGCTCACGGGGCCTGCGGCTCCGTCGGCCGCAGCGCCCGGGCGGCGGCGGCGTGCCAGACCGGCGCGCTGTCCGCCGCCTCCAACGCATGGCATGCGGCCACCAGCTTGATGACATGGTCGTCGTGCTGGGCGATGGCGCCGTCAGCGAGCGCAGCCCAGCCGGGCAGCACGGCTTCGTGCACTGGCGCCAACGCCCCCGTGCGTTGCACCGCGCCGCTGGCCATCAGTGCCGCAGCGGCGGCGCTGATGAAGTGCGGGTACGCCGACGAGTCATCCAGCCAGGGCCGCACCGCCAGCAGCGCCGCGCTGGCGGTGACCATGTGCAGCACGGTGAAGCTGGCCGTGGCGGCATAGAGCGCCGCTGCGGCGCGAGCCAGCGCCGGCAGCTCGGTGGCGGGCAGCCGGGCGGCGATGGCCTGCCAGTCCGCTCGCTCACCCCAGTCAGCCATGCGCTCCGAGATCAAGCCGCGTTTGGGCATGGCCTCGGCGCCAGGCAGCGCGCGCAGCGCGGCCAGCCAATCGGGCAGCGCCAACGGCCGTTTGTCGCTCGGTTCGGGCAGGGGCTGGTGGCGGCTCGCCCAGTAGGCCAGCGCAGCCGCCAGCTCGCCCGCGTGGCCGTGGCGCACCGCATGTCCGGCGCGGATCAGGCCGTGGAAGGCCACGCCGCCGACCCCGGCCATCAGCGCCGGCAGTTCGGCGCGCAGCAGCGAGTCGCGGCCATCGGCGGCCAATGCGGCGCGGTAGTGCGCGAACCATTGCGGATAGTCATCGATGCGGCCGAACTGCTGGGGCCGTTCGCCAGCCGACAGCTTGGTGGGCATCGGCTGCAGCCTTGCGCCGTAGTGCGCGTTGAACTCGCGCAGCCGCGCGCTGGAAGCGCCCAGCTGCTGCAGCGCGTCCAGCGCCATCGGCAGGTGCGAGCTGAGCTGCGCGCGGTATTCGGGCCAAAGGCCCATTCCTTGGTCCAGCAGCGCCAGCAGGGTGGCGTGGCTGTCGCCTCGGGTGAGCGGCTCCTTGCTGCCGGGATGACGGTGTGCGCCGGTGGTGCCCGGCGTGCTTGCATTTGTCAGGGTCAACATCAGGGCCTCGTCTTGATGAAGTGGATCACGGGCCAGACAATGCAAGTTCAAGTGAACTTGAAGTCAAACCGACGATGAGCAAGACCCTGCCAAGACTGGGGGCGGCCGCCCGCAGCGCTGATGAGGCTGATCTGCCGGAAGCCGGCACTACCGGCTGGATCGCCATCGGCGAGCTGGCGCGGCGCTCCGGCGTGCCGGCCAGTGCGCTGCGCTTCTACGAGGAACGTGGCCTGATCGCAGGCGGGCGCAGTGCCTCAGGCCGGCGCCAGTACCCGCGTCATGTGCTGCGCCGCGTCGGCTTCATACGGGCCGCGCAGAACATCGGCCTGGCGTTGGACGAGATCGCCGCGGCGCTGGCCTCCTTGCCCGAAGGCCGCACGCCCACCAAGGCGGACTGGCAGCGCCTGTCGGCCGGCTGGACGCCGCTGCTCGATGCGCGTATCGCCGCGCTGACGCGTCTGCGCGACCAGCTCGGCGCCTGCATCGGCTGCGGCTGCCTGTCGCTGAAGGCCTGCAAGCTCTACAACCCGCAGGACCGGGTGGCGGTGAAGGGCAGTGGGGCGCGGTATTTGCTGGGGGACAAGCCGATCGCTGGCTGAGCCGCGCAGGCTGGGCGGCGTTGGAGCACAGGGTTTGAAGGGGCAGCACTATCGTTCGGCGACTTGCGACCGTTCGCCGTGCCGTAAACAAGACGTGTAGCTTGGCGGTGAACACAGTGAACCCCAACAAAGGCCGTGGCCCGTCTCGCTGCCCACGCTTTACGCAACAGATCAGTGTTGGGATTCGTGAGCTCACCCCTACCTACCAGGCTGGGCGTCATGCAGGTACGGCAAGCCAGGGCAAGGACGTCAGAAGGGTTTTTTCGCCGCTCTAAGGAGGCGACGGGCGGTGATCGAAGCTCAGCACCCTGGCCAGTTTCCATTGATCGCCCTCGCGCTTCCACAGGTGCACGAACTGGGCCGCTTCAGCCCCGGGCTCTCCGGCGCGTGCAAACCGGTGTCGCCCGATCTGGATGGCGCCGTAGCCTTGCAGCGGATAGACCTCAAGACTGCCGGGCACCAAGGTCCGCGTCACACCTTGTTCGCGAGGACAAGACTTCAGGCGGCGAACGTCGTCACCGTAACTCGCGCCCGTCTTGTCGTGATAGAACTCGGCGTCCTTGGTGAACAGCGCGGCGAATTTGGCGGCATCGCAGCTGACAAAGGCGGCTTCAAAGAGGGCACCATCCATGCGCGCGAGCTCGTCGTAAAGCGGGCCGCTATGCGCTGACGCTTGGGCAAAGCACAGGGGCGCGAAGGCGGCCAACAGCGCCGCGATCAAGCGCTGGCGCCAGCGGGCGCTTGTCGACGCGGTTCTGACGCCTTGCCTGCATCGGGCCTGCAGAGTGCTGAGCGTGTGCATGGTGCTCCCTGGTGCGCCCTCACATCCCCTTGAACAGCTGCGTATAGCTGCGGCTGACTTCCAGCTTCTCGTTGCTGCCCTTGATGCCCACCAGCTGGCGGCCGCGGAAGTCGCGGGTGATGCCGGCGATGGCTTTCACGTTGACCAGGGTCGAGCGGTGGATCTGCCAGAACAGGGCCGGGTCCAGTTCATCGACCAGCTCCTTGATCGGCTTGCGGATCAGCGCTTCCAGCGTGGCGGTCTGCACGCGGGTGTATTTCTCGTCGCTGATGAAGAACAGCACGTCCTCCACCGGGATCATCTGGATGGCCTGGCCGACGGTGGCCTGGATCCATTGCAGATAGGCCGGCGTGCCGCCGGGGTTGAGCTGGGCCGAGAGCTTGTGCAGCAGCTGCTGCAGCGGGGCGGTAGCCGGCGCTGCGGCCGGGCTGTTGTCACCGCCGTTGCCGTTGTGGCGTGCGGCCAGGCGCTTCTTGATGCGCTCCACCGTCACCAGCAGGCGCTCGCGCTCGGCAGGCTTCAGCACATAGTCGGCCACGCCCTGCTCGAAGGCTTCCACCGCATACTGGTCGTAGGCGGTGATGAAGACGATCTCGGGCACCAGCCAGCTGTCGTCGTCGCCGGCGTCGGGCAACTGCGCAATCTGGCGCGCGGCGTCCACGCCGGTGAGGCCCGGCATGCGGATGTCCAGAAAAACCAGATCGGGCTTGTGCTGCTTCACCAGCTCCACGGCTTCGAGGC
>JACDQM010000014.1 GCA_015657635.1 Roseateles sp. | reverse complement strand
TGGTGCCCATGACGCGGATCGAACGCGTGACCTCTCCCTTACCAAGGGAGTGCTCTACCACTGAGCCACATGGGCATCGACACAGGTTTAACGGCGGCCAAAACGACCTCCGGCAAACCGGTATCGACACAAGCAGAACCCGACAACTGGAGCGGGAAACGGGAATCGAACCCGTGTCATTAGCTTGGAAGGCTAAGGTTCTACCATTGAACTACTCCCGCCCGGGAGCCCCGACCACCGAGACCGAGCTGCCGACCACATGGCCGGCAGCTCGACCCGATAACGGTTTCGCCTGGTGGAGGAGGCTGGATTCGAACCAGCGTAGGCGTAAGCCAACAGATTTACAGTCTGCCCCCTTTAGCCACTCGGGCACCCCTCCGAGGCGAGCCATAGACTATAGCACAGCTCTTTTGGTTCGCAAAGATTTTTCCTTGCAAAGAATCTGACGCCCTGCATCGGGTGCCGGCGAGGCGCCGCGAGGGCGCTCCACGAGGTGGTAGCGCCATAGACCAAAGCAAGACCAGTTCAATTCTCGGTGGCGCAGCTCGCACCGCCTGCCCAGCCCCGCTTCGCATGACATCCAAACGACACCGAGGGAAAGTACGCAAACGAAAGTGGTAGCTATCTGGATCTATTGCGACTTATAGTGGTATTGCATTGGTTGCATCGATGTGCATCTTGTGGCGCCAGGCCTGCACAGGTTCATGTCTGGCGACGTTCACGGTTCCAGTCGCAACAGGCCGCATTCGTATTCGTCGGCCATATAAAAGGAGCAGTTCATGAAGGTCAGAAAGACCCCCGTCGCGGCCGCTGTGTCGCTGGCATTGCTGGGCGCCGCGTTCAGCGTCCACGCCCAACAAGCCGATTCAACGGCCAAGAAGGCCGAAGCCGGTGCGCTTGAACAGGTCGTTGTGACCGGTATCCGCGCATCGCTCGAGTCCGCCGCCAATATCAAGAAGAATGCCAGCGCGGTGGTTGACGCGGTGTCTGCTGAGGATGTGGGCAAGCTGCCGGACGCCGACGTCGGCCAGGCCCTGGGCCGCATCCCGGGCATCTCGGTCGGACGCGCATTCGGTCAAGGATCCGCGGTTTCGATCCGCGGCTCTGACCCGCAGATGACGTACACCACGTTGAATGGGCAGTCAGTCGCATCCACGGGCTGGTTCGATCAGATGAACATCGATCGCTCTTTCAACTACTCCTTGCTGCCCGCGGAGTTGATTGGCGGCATGGAGGTCTACAAGTCTTCGCAGGCCGACCTCACTGAAGGCGGCATTGGCGGCACCGTCATCGTGAAGACGCGCAAGCCTCTTGATCTTGCAGCCGGTACGGCTTTCGTCAGCGGCAAGTACAGCAAGAGCAGCATCAGCGATCCCGAAAAGGAACTCTCCGGCCTTTACAGCTGGAAGAACCCCTCGAAGACCTTCGGTGCCCTGATTGCAGTCGCCCACTCAGAAGGCGCCTACATTCGTCGTGGCATCGAGGCTGACAGCCGCTGGTCTTCCGATGTTGCGCCGACCGCATTCATCCAGGACCGCAAGCGCGAAGCCATCAACGTCTCCCTGCAAGCCAAGCCGGCGCAAGGCCTGGAACTGGGCCTCAATGTGCTGAGCCTGCGCCTCGACGCCAACAACGGCAATGCGAGCGACTACCTGTTCCATGACCCCGGCTGCACCAAGCGCAACCCGGCAGTCACTTCAGCCGCATTCAATCCGTCTGGCGTGTGCCTGCAAAGCACTACCACTGCTGCAAACGCCCCGGCCTACCGCTTCCTGCAGAACTGGGCACGCGAAGCCAAGATGACGTCCGACAGCATCACTGTGGACGCACATTACAAGACCGGCATTGCCAAGTTCGACTTTGTCGTGGGCTCGACAAAGGCGGACGGCGGCACCTCGCTGACCACGAATTACCAGTACGCGCCCTGGGTCGATGGCTGGGACAAGGTGAACATGCCCAAGTGGCAGGGCACCATTGACGCGACTGGCAAGCAGATCGTCATTTCGCCCTCCAGCAACCAATCCTATTCGGCAGCCAGTCTGTCGCCCACTTCGGTGTTCCAGGGGTGGGGCGTCAAGCGCGCACCGAACCAGGATCAAGAGAAGTACGCACAAGTCGACGCGAAGCTGGATCTGGAATGGGGCGCAATCAGTGCGTTCAAGACTGGCCTGCGTTATGCCGACCACACGTTCGAGCGTCGCAGCTACGTGCCCGTCTTCAACTCGACGATCACACCGGTCAACACCGCATCAATCTACAACGGTACCGTGCCGGTCGCGAGCTGGTCGATCCCTCGGCCGAACGTCGGCGCCATGATTGGCGACACCAAGAAGGCCATCAGCGGCTGGATTGAGGACCGTTCCGCGTTCGCCGAGCTGAACGAGAAGAACAGCTCTCTGTACGGCATGTTCGAGTTCGACGCGGAAAAGGTGCGCGGCAACTTCGGCCTGCGCTATGTCTCGACGAAGTCGACCAACACGGGATATGCGTTCGACGGCACGGCGCTGGCCAGCGGTGACTTCCCAGGCAACATCAACTGGGGCAAGGGTTTCGCCAGCACCAAGGCTAGCTACAACGACGTGCTGCCGAGTGCCAACATCGCCTTCGAACTGCAGCGCAATGTGGTCCTGCGCGCAACAGCGTCGCAAGCCATCACACGTCCGAACTTCGCCAATATGTTCGGCGTCACCGTGTCCGGCTACAACGACGACCGCGTCGGCAACGAGACTTGGACCGTCGGCAACGTGGGCCTCAAGCCCATGAAGTCCAGCCAGGCTGACATTGGTGTGGAGTACTACTACGGCAAGGGCAACCTGCTGTCGGCGACTTTCTTCACCAAGGACATCTCCAACTTCATCACGGCTGACGTCAAGAACAACCAGAAGGTCGGACTGATCGACCCGGTCAGCAAGGTCGACAACTGGACCGTGCAGAGCTTCGTCAACGCCGGCGGCGGCAGCATCCGCGGTCTGGAGTTCCAGATCAACCACGCCTTCAACAACGGCTTCGGCACCATCGCCAACTACACCTTCACCGAAGGCACGGCACCGGCCAGCAGCTACATCGACAACCTGGGCATCTTCACGCAAGCCTCCAAGCACAACGTGAACCTCGTGGGCTACTACGAGAACCAGACCTATGCGGCGCGCCTGGCCTACAACTGGCGCTCGAAGTACATGATCCGCGAAGGCGCGTTCTGGTACGGCAACCGCATGCACGATGCCTACGGCACGCTGGACGCCAGCTTCGGCTGGAACATCAACAAGTCGCTGAAACTGTCGGTCGAGGCGATCAACCTGCTCAAGCAGGACGATGTGCAGTACGGTGCGGCGGAAGCGTCCAACACCGCCATCAAGGATCCGCTGCGCGCCGGCTTCCCGGCCTGGTCCTTCAAGGGTGAGACCACCGTTCGCGTGGGTCTGAGCGCCAAGTTCTGATTCAGCAACACCCAAGCAAAAGGCCCGGCAATGCCGGGCCTTTTTTCGTCCTTGTACCAAGGCCGCTGAACGGCCGGTCTGAGCTGCGGCGCCTAAAAGTCGAAGAAGGAGTTGACCGTCAGCCGCCCGCTGCGCGGATCCGCATTGATGCTGCACTCCGGATTGATGCAGGCACTGTGCAGCAGGCTGCCCGGATAGATCACCAGGCGATTGAACCGTGCCGGCATGATGCCGAGCAACTCGAAGTGTTCGTCTGACTGTTCGAAATAGCGGGCCGGCGGGGGGCTGGAGTTGAGTTCCTCGTAGTGCACATCGAGGTAGTGCTCGCAGTTGTCCGCTGTGATCTGCTGCAGCCCGGTGGCCTTGTGGCGGTAGAAGCCGGTGCCACCATGCTGCGCGTCGCACAGATACAGCAGCACCGCCATATGGTGCGGCGTGCTGGCATCGAAATGCGGAATGCGCTGCAGCGGCCCCAGCATGTCTGGCGCAGCCGTGGTCAGCGAAAAGGCGCAGATGCTCTTGCGCAGCGGCAAGGCCTCGGGCACGCCGAAGTTCAGCCGGATCAGTGGATCCAGCAGCGCACACAGGTTCTGCGAATAGTCGGCAGGCGCTTCGGCACGCAGGCCCGGATATCCCTTGCGTTCAGCCACACCTGGATAGGGCTCGAATTGGCTCTGAACCGCTGCATCCAGCAAACCCTGCGGATTCACCAGGAAGTCATCGATGAAGACCAGCTGATGCTCGCCCACCCGCACGGATTGAATGTTCGGAGGCATCCGGACCTGGTAGGGATCACTCATGGCTGGCCTTGTGAACGGGAAAGGATCTGCGCCCGTCCAAACGCGGGCGCTGGGTGACTGTAGCGGCCTATTGCCATCATCAGACCTTGATGTAGATCCGTCGGCGGTCCAGCAGCAGCACCACAAGCGCCCACAGCAGCACAAAGGCCAGGGCGAAGGCCAGCGAGGCCTCAAACGGCCCCAGAGCCCGCGCGATCCAGCCAAAGCCGATCGCATAGAGCGGCGCCATCCAGCCCAGCCCTTCGAGCAGCACGGCCAGCATCCACGCTCCGGCATAAGCGGCGATGGCATTGACGCCAAAGGCGCGGCCCAGCGCCGGCCAACCGCGACGATCCACCCAATGGTGCGACAGCAGCAGCGCCAGGCAGGCCCAGCCACCGGTCCACAACACGAAGCTGCTGGTCCACAGCTGCTTGTTCCACGGCAGGTAGAGGGCCGACGCATACCCCAGCAGCAGCGTCGCCGCAGTCAAGACGTACAGCCTGGCTGTCAGCCCACGGCGCAGCCAATCACCGGCGCGCAGCCCCAGCAAGCAGGTGGCGAGGGCCCCCAGCGTGCTCAGCAGCCCTTCAGGCTCATGGGCCAGACCCACCGCCGCATTCCACTCATAGGACAGCGGCCCGAGCAGCGCGCTGTCGAGGCGTGCGGCCAGATTGCCCTCCTTGCTCAGCGGCCCGCCCGCCAGCAGCAATGCCGCATAGCCGAGCAGCAGCGCCGCCAGCAGCAGCCATTGTTGGCGCTGGCGCAGGTACAGCGCGACCAGCCCGGTGAACGCAAAGCACAAGGCAATGCGCTGCAACACCCCCATCAAGCGGAAGGCGGGCTTGTCCATCAGCCACCATGCCAGCGCATGCAGGGCCAGGCCCAGCAGCAGGATGCGCAAGGCGCGCTCCAGCACGCCGCGCGCCAGCGGCGCCTTGGCCACAACACCAGCGGCCTCGATACGGGCGCCCAGGCTAAGCGCGATGGAGACGCCGACGATGAAGAGAAAGAAGGGAAAAATCAGGTCCGTCGGCGTGCATCCATGCCACGCGGCATGCTGCAGCGGTGCATAGACATGGCCCCAGTCACCCGGGTTGTTGACCAGCAGCATCGCGGCCACGGCCAGGCCGCGCAGCGCGTCCACCGAGGCCAGGCGAGCTGCACTGGCGGTCCGTGATGTGTTCTGTTGGTTCAAGGCTTTCCTCACTCACTGCGGTGCCTGCGTGCAGCGCGGCCCAAGCTGCCTTCACCGGCCAGGCTTCAGGCGATGCCCGAGCCCGCGGTTCATGGCGTTGAGCAGATCCCCGTTGTCCTGGCTGAGTTCCCAGGCGAACAGGCCGGCCAAGCCCTGCTCGCGCGCGAAGCGCGCCTTGGCCTCGACCGCGCGCGGATCGTCATAGCCGATGTAGCGCTGACGGCGCGGATCGTGCAGCGCCCAGGCCTGCGTCTGCGCGTCGAAGCGCGCCTCATAGCCCTGGCGCCCACGCCCCTGGCGATCCAGATAGCGCCGCGCAATATCGCGGTAGACCAGACTGCCATCACCGCCCTGCGGATAGACACCGCTCTTGGCAGCGCCCGTCTGCGCCGATGCCGCGCCGGCAAAACCCCGGCCATACATGGCCACTCCAGCCACCAGCTTGGAAGCCGGCACACCTGCCCGGATGAAGTTGCGCACACCCTGCTCAAGGCTGTCATCGGCGCCAGCGCGGCTGCTGCGCAAGGCCGCATGGTGGCCGACGGTGTCGGACCAGCCGCCGTAATAGTCGTAGCTCATCATGAAGACCAGATCCAGGGCAGGCACTGCAGCGCGCCAGTCGATCCGGTCCACCACCTTGGCCGTCGTGTTGACGGCGGCGGTCAGCAGATAGCGTCGCCCGCTCGTCTGGCCCAGCTGGTCGAGTGCCGCGCGCAGCTCCTGCATCAACAGCACAAAGTGGGCACCGTCCTGTGCACCGCCGAGCTGCACTCCGTTGGCGGCGCCGTTGTCGCCGGGATGCTCCCAGTCGATATCAAGCCCATCAAAGCCCGGGTGTCCGCGCAGGAAGCCGACCGCGTCAGCAATGAACACGGCCCGGCGCGCCGCATCGCCGGCCATTGGAAAGAAGGGGTCAGAGCCGCCCCAGCCGCCCACCGAAGCCAGCACGCGCAGCCCCGGCTCGCGTGCCTTCAGACGCCGGAAGGCGGCATCGAATCGGGTATGGGCCGGATCGGCCGCAAGCTGGAAGTCGGCCTTGCCTGCGCAGCCCTGGGCGTCCTTGTCGAGCTGCCCCGGCCCGCACATCCGCAAGAAGGCATAGAGCAGATGGCTGACGCTGCCCGGGCGCAGGCGCTGCAGCACAGCGGGCGCTTCCCAGGCTGGCACATAGACGCCAACCACCGCATCACCGCGGCGTTCCACGGCCTGCGGGCCGGCGCCGAACACCGGCTGGGCCAGCGCCGCCGGCGCACTCTGCAAGACGGCCAGCAGCAGCGACCACTGGACAAGGAGACGCACAAGAGTCATGACAGGCCCAACAAGGCGAAGGTTCACATATCGCAGGGGCTATTCAGCGGCGGCTGGGCCGCTGGCACGCTGTCCAGGCGCTTCACCCCGCGATGGCGCAAAGATTGCACGGCGGCGTCCACCTGCTCCGGCTCAAGCTTCTGCCCCTTGGCATGGAACACCCAGTCCACATCGGTTTCATAAGCCCGGACGCCGGCCTCCGGGCCGAGCAAGCCACCCGGCGAAAACCACAGATTGAAGTTGATCGCCATCGGCACCACGGGATAGTTGCGCCCGCCATGCTCGGCCAGGAACCGGCCGTCCAGGTAGAGGCGCACCTTGCCGTCCGTCACCTGCATCAGCAGCACATGCCAGCCATCCAGAGAGCCTTCGCGCTGGTGCATTGCATTGAAGGCGCGCCAGGGCTCGATCTGAACGGTCTGCCAGCTGATGCCGTAGATGCGCGTCTTGCTACCACCCCAGCCACCGTTGGGCAGGTATTCCCAGTCCACCTCGCTGAACTCTGGGTCCAGGTCATGCCGCAGCGGGCTGATCGCGAAGAAGGCCTGGATCACCGGATCGCCGTCGGCGCCCTGCACCGGCGTGTCGCTGAAGCGAACCCGCGCCGCGTACGTGCCTTCCAGATACTTGCGCGCGTGGCAGAGCTGCGCCTGCGCCGTGCCGGCGGGCGTGCCGTCCGTGCTGGCTTTCAGCCGCAGCAGACGGTTGCCAGCCTGTGCCGGGTCGTCCAGCAGCCGCAGCTGCGCAGCGCCCCAGCGCGCGCCCTTCAGGCCGGGGTGACCGAGCTCGCTGCGCAGAATCCAGCCACCCGCCTGCAAACCGGCCAGATCCGCGTCGCTGAAGTCGTCGAAGAAGAGTGGGCCCGGATCCGCCGCCCAAGCCAGCGCTTGTGCCGTACCCAAGACCAGGGCCGCCAGCCCTTTGCGCCAGATGCTCGCCATGGCTCAATCCTTCTTGGCTGGCGACGGCAGCCGCACGAAGAACATCAGCAGCAGCGCGGGCACGCCGCAGGCGATGGTCCAGAGGAAGAAGTCCTGATAGCCCATCGCCATCTGCACATCGCCGCTGATGGTCTTGGAGAAGATGAAGCCCAGCTGCATCACACCCGAGCCCAGCGCGTAATGCGCGGTCTGGAAGCGGCCCGGCGCCACCGATTGCATGATGTAGAGAATCATGCCGACGAAGCCGAAGCCATAGCCGAACATCTCCACGCTGATGGCGGCACCGAGGTGCCACAGGTCCGTGGGCAGGGCCACGCTGAGGTAGTAGAAAACGACGTTCGGCACCGCCATCGCCAGGATCAGCACGGGCATCGCGCGCTTGAGCCCCAACCAGGAGGTGAAGTAGCCGCCCAGGATGCTGCCGACCAGAAAGGCGGCTGTGCCTGCGGTGCCATAGATGCCGCCCACCTGCTCGGTCGTCAGACCCAAGCCGCCCTTGTCGCGCGCTTCAATCAGGAACAGCGGCCCGATGGTCTGCACCTGCCCTTCGGCGAAGCGGAACATCACGATGAAGAGAATCGCCAGCCAGATGCCGGGCTTGCGCAGGAAGTCGGCGATCACCTCCTTGAGGGTGCCGAAGATGCCGGCCACCGTCAGCTCCGCATGCTCGGTGTTCAGCGCACCGGGCAGCGCATAGGCGTTGTAGGCCGCCAGCAGGGCCAGCAGCACGGCCAGCAGCACGAAGATCAGCGACCAGGCGTTGAACACGCCCACGCTTTTCTCCAGATGCCCGGCCAGCACCAGCAGGCCGCCCAGCGTCAGGAACTTCGAAGCATTGAAGAAGGCGCCCTGCCAGCCGGCATAGGCGGCCTGCTGCTTGGCATCCAGCGAGGCCATATAGAGCCCGTCGCAGGCGATGTCGTGTGTGGCCGAGGCGTAGGCCAGCAGGAACAGCACCGCGATGCTGGCGGCGAAATACATCGGCAGCTGCAGCGCCAGCGCCATCAGCGCCAGGCCGGCGGCGCCGGTGAACTGCATCGCCACCACGATCAACTTCTTGCTGCGCGCCAGTTCCAGGAAGGGGCTCCACAAAGGCTTGATGGCCCAGGCCAGCCCCAGCAAGCCGGTCCAGCGGGCAATCTGGTCGTTCGGCACGCCCATGTTCTTGAACATCAGGCCGGCGATCAGCATCACGACGAAGAACTGCAGGCCCTGCACAAAGTACAGGCTGGGAACCCAGCGGATCGGCGAGAGGGTGGGAGGCGTTGCACTCATGGTCAGGACTCCTGGTTCAGGCTCACGGGCGGCCGGGCCGCAGCTTCGAGATCGCCGCGCAGCCAACGCGCCAGCGCCTGCAAGGCGCCATCGGCATAGCCCCAGCTGATGACGGCAGGTGCAGCGATGTCCAAGACCTGGAAGGGGTTCCACAGCGCAAGATGCAGATCAGGCCTGGCCAGGCGAGCCGCCGCGCCGAAGCGGCCGCGGTGGTTGGACACCAGCACATTCAGTCGCGCGTCCTGCGGCACATCGGCGGCGCTGAGCGCACGCAGATCATGCAAGCGCAGCAATTGCACATCGTCGAAGTAGCCTGCAAACAGCGCCTGCACCTGTTCCACCGAAGCGCCGGCTTCCGACACCCCGTCGCTGGCCACGCTGGCCTGGCAGATCAGGCGGATCGGCGTCTGGCGCGCGGGGGGCTGCGCGCCGCGCAGCGTGCACAGGCCGCGTGCCCAGCCCTCATGCATCAGCAGATCATCGGCAGTGCGCTGCTGCGCGTCATAGTCGCGCGTCAGCAAGGGGAAGCGCTCGGCCAGGCGGTCTATCCGCGCCGCCGCGCGCTCCAGCTGCGCGGTCTCCAACTGCCCGGCAGCCCAGGCGGCCGAGATAGCCTCGATCGCCGCTTGCTGCTCCTGCAAGCTGCCCTGCGCCAGCGGCATGTCGGCGCCAGCCTGCAGCGCCAGCACGGCGGCGCGGGCATGGCCATAGCGCTCATGCACGGCCTTCATCATCAGCGCATCGGTGATGACGACGCCGTCATAGCCCATGCTGTCACGCAGGATGCCGGTCAGCACGCGCCGCGACAGCGTGGCCGGATGCTCGGCATCCAGCTGCGGGTAGACGATGTGCGCGGTCATCACGGCCGGTGCCGCTTCTGCGCCCTGGGTCAGCGCGCGGAAGGGCTTGAGCTCCAGCGCCTCAAGCGCGGCCAGCGACTTGTCCACCGTCGGCAGTGCGTGGTGCGAGTCCACATGCGTGTCGCCATGGCCGGGAAAGTGCTTGACGCAGCAGGCCACGCCCTCGCGCAGCGAGCCACGCATCCAGGCACGCGCCAGACGCGTCACCAGCTCGGGGTCTTCGCCAAAGCTGCGCTCGCCGATCACCGGGTTGGCCGGGTTGTTGTTGACATCCAGCACCGGCGCAAAATTCCAGTTGATGCCCAGATGCAGCAGGCCGCGCGCCACGGCGGCGCCCACCTGCTCGGCCAGCGCCTCATCGCCAATGGCGCCCAGCGCCATCGCGGCCGGCGCCTGCGGCAGGCTGGTCGCCCGGATCACCGAGCCACCTTCCTGGTCGATGCCGATCAAGGCCTGCTCGCCCATCACCGCGCGCAGATCGGCGGTGAGCTTGCGAATCTCCGTCTCGCTGCCGAGGTTCTTGCGGAACAGGCAGACGGCGCGCACCCGATGCTGACGCAAGAAGTCCGCGGTCGATGCGTCCAGCTGCTTGCCAGGAATGTCGACCATCACCAGGCGGCCGGGGTGAAAGCTGCTGTGTTGCTGCGTCATGGCGCTCTCACTCAATGCGTCTTGGTGACCTTGGCCAGATGGCGCGGCTGGTCGGGGTTGTTGCCGCGCGCACGCGCCAGCGCCTCCACCATCGGGTAGAAGCTCTGCACCACCGCGATGGGGTCGAGGTCCTCGTTGCCGCTGCACACCAGCGGCAGCTCGGCGCCCGGCGTGCCGGCCGGCGCGGCCAGCAGCACGCGCGCGCCGCGGCCGCGCATCTCCTCGGCCAGCGCCAGCAGGCCGGCCTGGGCCGGGCCGCGCGGCGCAAACACCAGCATCGGATAGCCCTCCTCGACCAGCGCCATCGGGCCATGCTTGACCTCGGCGCCGGAGAAGGCCTCGGCCTGGATGCCGCAGGTTTCCTTGAACTTCAGCGCCGCTTCCATCGCCACCGGCAGGCCGGTGCCGCGGCCGATCACGAACAGGCGGTCCGCCTCGCGCAGCACATCCACCGCCACGTCCCAGCGCAGCGCCGCGGCCTGCTCCAGCACCTTGGGCAGCTGCTGCAGCGCGGCCAGCAGATCGTCATCGCCCTGCCAGGCCGCCGCCACTCGGGCGCCGGCCACCAACTGCGCGATATAGCTCTTGGTTGCGGCCACGCTCTTTTCGGCGCCTGCATGCAGCGGGAAGACATGCTGCGCGGCTTCAGCCAGCGGCGAGCCCTCGGCGTTCACAAAGGCCACGGTGCGTGCCCCGCCCTCGCGCAGAAAGCGCGTCGGCGCCACCAGGTCCGGGCTCTGGCCCGACTGCGAGAAGGCCAGCGACACCAGACCGTCGCAGACCAGACGGCTCTGGTACAGCGTCACCAGCGACATCGGCAGCGAGGTCACCAGCCGGCCCAGGCGCGCCATCACCAGATAGGCCAGGTAATGCGCGGCATGGTCCGAGCTGCCGCGGGCCACCGTCAGCAGCGCAGACGGCGGCTGCTGCCGCAGGCTCTCGCCCAGGGCCGCATAGGCCCCATGGTCAGCGGCCAGTTGACGGGCCACCACGGCAGGCGCGCTGAGCGCCTCTTCATACATCAGCGACGAGCTCAATGCTTTCCCCTTCTACGAATACTTGCTGCAGCTGCAGCGTCTGCGCGTCCAGCACCACCAGATCGGCCATCAGGCCCTGCTTGAGCTGGCCACGGTCCTGCAAACCCAGATAGGCCGCGGCATGGCTGGAGGTGCGGCGCGAAGCTTCATCCAGCGGCAGGCCCAGGCCCACCAGATTGCGCAGCGCCTGGTCCATCGTCAGCGTGCTGCCCGCCAGCGTGCCGTCGGCCAGACGCACGCCGCCCATGCATTTGCTCACCACCTGGCTGCCGAGGCGGTAGTCACCGTCCGGCATGCCAGCGGCGGCGGTTGAATCGGTGACGCAGAACAGGCAGGGAATGGCGCGCAGCGCGGCGCGTATGGCCCCCGGATGCACATGCAGGAGATCCGGAATCAGCTCGGCGTACTGCGCGTGCGCCAGTGCTGCGCCCACCATGCCCGGCTCGCGGTGATGCAGGCCCGTCATTGCGTTGAACAGATGCGTGAAGCCGTGTGCGCCGCGCTGCAGCGCCGCCACGCCATCCTCATAGCGACCGGCGCTGTGGCCGATCTGCACGCGAAAGCCGGCGTCATTGAGCGGGCCGATCAGCGCCAGGTGGCCCTCGATCTCGGGCGCCAGCGTGATCAGCCGGATCGGTGCCAGCGCGTGCAGCGCCAGCGCCTCCTCCAGCGTGCCCAGGCGCGCGCAATCCGGTTGAGCGCCCAGGCGGCCCGGGTTGATGTACGGCCCTTCCAGATGCACGCCCAGCACGCGCGCGCCGCCAGCGGCGCGCTCGCGGCAATGCGGTGCCAGCGCGCGCAGTGCCGTCTCGATCTCGCCGCGCGGCGCCGTCATCGTGGTGGCCAGCAGCGAGGTGGTGCCATGGCCGGCATGCAGGCGTGCAATCGCTGCGATGGCGTCCCCGCCCTGCATCACATCGTGACCGCCGCCGCCATGCACATGCGTGTCGACAAAGCCGGGCAGCACAATGGGCAGGCCCAGGTCGCGCACGGCCGACTCCGGCACCGGCGCACCGGTGATCGCTGCGATGCGCTGGCCAGCCAGGGCCAGACGACCGCGCAGGAATCCCCCCGGCGTCAGGATGACACCGTCAATCACATCAACCATCGTGAGTGTCTTCCGTCAGTCGCGCCGCATCTCGGCCACGAAGTCGTAGTAGTCGCTGCGGCAGTAGGAGTGCGTCAACTCCACCGCCTTGCCCGAGGCCACATAGCCGACCCGGGTGATGAAAAGCACGGCCGAGCCCACCGGCACCTCCAGCAGGGCCGCCAGCTTGGCATCGGCATTGATCGCGCGGATGTGCTGCAGCGCGCGCACCGGCGCGCCGCCCAGCTGGGCCAGGTGCGCATACAGCGAGGATTCGACGCGCTGCGGATCCGGCAGCACCGATTCCGGCAGCACGCTGACCTCATAGGCCATCACCACCGAATCGGCCAGGCGCTGGCGCTCCAGGCGAGCGACGCGCTCGCCGGCCTTGAGCTCCAGCGACAGCTGCTCGTCCGGGGCCGCGGCGCGGAAGGTGCGCGTCAGCCAGCGCGAGCCCGGCACGAAACCGCGCTGGTGCAGCTCTTCGGAAAAGCTGGTCAGGCGCGTCAGCGGCTGCTCCAGCTTGGGCGCGATGTAGTTGCCCGAGCCCCGCTTGCGCACGATCATGCCCTGCTCGACCAGCCGGTCGATCGCCTTGCGGGCTGTCACGCGCGACAGCTCCAGCGACTCGGCCAGCACACGCTCGGAAGGCAGCGCCTCGTCGGCGTGATAGACCCCGTCGCGGATCGCCTGTGCCAGCGCCTGGGCCAGCTGCATATACAGCGGCGAGGCCGCATCCGCATCGGGTTTGAATTGAAACGCCGACTTGCTCATTCACCGCCCCCCATCGTCAATAGGCTTGTCTGCAGCAACTGCAAGGCACCAGCCACGGCATCGCCCTGGGCTGCCACGCAGCGCGAGCGCAGCGCCTCGGAGAAATGCGCCGCCAGCCGCTCGGCCACGCTGCCAGCCAGCACCAGCGGCAAGTCGGCCTGCGGGTCGAGCGCCTGCACCACCGACTCCAGCTCGCGCACGGCATCATCGATCAGGTGTGCGGCCAGCGAGTCGCGCTCGGCCATCTCGAACACCAGCGGCGCCAGACTGGCATAGCCCTGCTGACCGGCCGCTGCGCACCAGGCCAGCAGGCCTTCGCGGCTGCGTCCGGCCCTGTCGATCAAGGCCGTCGTCAGCGGACCTTCAGCTTCTCGGCCATCGAAAGCGCGCTGGGCATGCTGCATCGCGCAGCGGCCCAGCCAGGCACCACTGCCCTCGTCACCGATGGCCCAGCCCCAGCCCCCCACACAGGCCCGGCTGCCGTCACGCCGCAGCGCCTCGCCCACCGAACCGGTGCCAGACACCAGCACCGCACCCGGCTGGCCGCCATGCGCGCCCAGCACACCGGTGAAGCCATCACTGTCCAGCGCGATGAAGGCAAAGCCGGGCTGGGCGTCGATGAAGGCGCGGGCCTGTTCCAGCAGCGTGACGCCCGACAGCCCCAGGCCGATCGCGCAATCGGCCGGATCGATGCTGCCCAGGCCGGCTTGCGTCGCAGCGCCCTGCAGCGCCTGCAGCACATGGGTCCAGGCTTGCCCAACCCCTTGGCCCAAGGCCGATGGCCCGGCCCGGCCCAGGCCCAGAACAGCACCGTTGCTGTCGTTGAGTTGCACGCGGGTGCCGGTGCCACCACCATCGACGCCAACCAGGAATCGCGGTGTGCGCAGAGCGTGGCTCGGGCGGTGCAGCAGAGGGAGAGCGGGCGGATTCCACATAAGATACCAGTCTAATACCAACGAAAATACAGGTCAATTGGCTTTTAACTGGTATTTGCCCTTGCCCGATCCATCCCGGATCGCGGCTGGCGAACGGCACCGGCGCGGCGCGCGGCTCCTGCAGGCCAGGCTGCGCAGAGAATACCAGTGCGAAACCAGGATCAGGCCCGAGCGCCATCGAGACAGGCAAAATTCCTGCGGGTGGCCGCTATCCTTCGGCCCTCACGCCCATGCCGCCATCCGGAGACCTGCCCGCCCGTGTTCAAGATCATCCCCGCCACATCCGACGACATGGCTCACCTGCTGCAGCGCATCGCGCTGCTCGCCCGGCGCCATCCGGACAGCGCAGCGCGGCGCCTCGAAGCACTGGAACATCGCTGCCAGGACCGCGGCGATCTGCCGGCCGCCGTCGACGCGCTCTATGCGCGCTTCTATCTGCAGGAGCACCGCGGACGGGCCCTGGAGCTTGAAGCGCCACTGCTGCACGCGCGCCATGCCGCGGCCGAACAGCACTTCACGCTGCAGGCGGCGCGTGCCGCCGAGGCACTCGGCCGCATTGCCTATCAGCGCGGCGACTACCAACAGGCCGGCAGCCACTGGACAGAAGCGCTGGAGCTGGGCGAACTGGCGCAGGATCTGCGCGTCAGCGTGGCCGCGCGCATCGGCCTGGGCCAGCTGCACTACGGCCGCAATGCCTGGGAGCGCGGGCGCCGGGTGCATCGCGAGGCCGTCGCCCTGCTCGGCGATCTGGACGACAGCTATCTGGCGGCCAAGCTGGCGCTGAACATCGGCGTCAGCCATTTCGAGTGCGGCGAACTGGAAGACGCCGAGCGGCAGTTCAGCCACGGCCTGGCAGCCGCCCGCCGCGGCCAGCACCGCGAGTTCGAGGCCGAAGCGCATTGGCAGCTGGCCCGTGCCGCACTGGCGCGCGGCCGCACCGACTGGGCCATTGCCGACTGCAGGCTGGCGCTGAATCTGGCCAGCCAGCTGGGGCACTCGTGGCTGGAGGCGGCGGCCAGCCGAACCTGGACCGAGATTGCGCTGGCCCGCGGCGACGAGGCCGGGGCAGTGCGCAGCAGCCGCCACGCGCTGGCACTGGCCGAGCGCATCCAGTCGCGCCCGCAACAAAGTCAGGCCCATCTGCAACTGGCACAGCTGCTGCAGCAGCAAGGCAAGGCCGAAGCCGCGCTGCATCACCTGTGGCAGCACCAGGCCTTGCAGGCCGAGATCGAACGGCTGACTGGCGACAGCAGCGCCAGCGAGCGCGTCGGCCTGGACGGCGATCCGCAAGCCCCCGAGGCCCTGCTGCTGCAGGTTTCGAACCAGCCCAGGCGGATTCGGTCCGCCGCCGACGCCGAGCTCGCGCTGCAGTCGCTCGCCGAGGCCGCGCAGCAAGTGCTGCAAGTCGACCAGGTTCAGCTGTGGCGCGACATCGAAGGGGGTGCTGGTGATCTGTCCCTGCTGGGCAGCAGCACCCACCTGCCCAAGGGCGCCTACCTGGACCTGATGCGCAGCAGGCATGCGGCCCTGGTGCTGCCGGATCTGGCCCTGCACCCCTGCTTCCACGAGCTGCAGGCGCTGGCCATCGGCACCGATGCGCAGTCACGCCTGGAGGTGCCGCTGTTCGTGCAGCAGCGCCTGGTCGGCGTGCTGTGGCTGGCGCAGACGCGCCACAGCCGCGGCTGGACCCGCCAGGATCAGCTCAACGCCGCGCACTTGGCGCGCCTGATCGAGCAGGTGCTGATGCAGCGCTAAGGCAGCTGCAGCGCGCGCCCCTGCGCCGCCAGCCAGCGCAGCGCCGTCGAGAAATGCCCGCAGCCGATGAAGGGCACCGGCGGCCGCGCAGCCGACAGCGGCGACGGATGGTTGGCCTGCAGCAGCAAGTGCTGCGGGCCGGCGGCAGCGATCAGCGCGGCCTTGGCCTGCGCATGTGCGCCCCACAGCATGAACACCTTGGGCGCCGCGTCACGCGCCGCGGCCAGGATCAGTGCATCGGTCAGTGCCTCCCAGCCCGCGCCCTTGGCGATCTTGGCGTGGCTGCCCGGCGCGCCGTCCTCGACGGTCAGGCTGGTGTTGAGCAGCAGCACGCCGGCCGCGGCCCAGGCGCCCAGATGGCCACTGGCCGGCGGCGCACGGCCTAGGTCACGCTGCAGTTCCTTGAAGATATTGCGCAGGCTGGGCGGCAGCTTCTGGCCCGCCGGCACCGAGAAGGCCAGGCCTTCCGCCTGGCCGGGCCCGTGATACGGGTCCTGGCCCAGGATCACCAGACGGGTGGCAGCCAGCGGCGTGACCTTGAGCGCCCGCAGCGGGTCGGCCGGGTAGACGGTGGCGCCCTCTCGTTGACCTTGCTCGACTTGCGCGATCAGCGACTGCGCGCCAGGCGTGGCCAGCCAGGCGTCCAGGCAGCCCTGCCAGCCTGCATCCAGCCGCGCCTCGTGCAGCAGCGCGCCCAGCGGCTCAAGCAGGACGTTCGAGGCGCCCAGATCCAGACTCTGCTGACCCATCACTGGCCGAACAGTTCGGCCAGCGCCGCGCCTGGGTCGTCCGCGCGCATGAAAGCCTCGCCCACCAGGAAGGCGTTGACCTGCGCATCGCGCATGCGCTGCACATCGGCGCGGCCGAGGATGCCGGACTCGGTCACCAGCAGCTTGTCGGCCGGCACCTGCGGCAGCAGGCCCAGCGTGGTGTCCAGCGTCACTTCGAACGTGCGCAGATTGCGGTTGTTGATGCCCAAGAGCGGCGTCTTCAGGCGCAGTGCGCGATCCAGCTCGGCGCCGTCATGCACCTCGACCAGCACATCCATGCCCAGCGCCAGCGCACAGGCCTCCAGATCGGCCATCTGCGCATCGTCCAGGCTGGCGGCAATCAGCAGGATGCAGTCGGCGCCCATCGCGCGGGCGTCGAAGACCTGGTACTCGTCGACCATGAAATCCTTGCGCAGCACCGGCAGCGCCACCGCAGCGCGCGCCTGGCGCAGGTAGTCGGCATGGCCCTGGAAGAAGGGTTCGTCGGTCAGCACGCTGAGGCTGGACGCGCCGTGCTGCTCGTAGCTGCGCGCGATCTCGGCCGGGCGGAAGTCGGCACGGATCACGCCCTTGCTGGGGCTGGCTTTCTTGATCTCGGCGATCACCGCGCTCTGGCCGGCAGCGATCTTGGCGCGCAACGCGCGCTCGAAGCCGCGCGTGCTGCGGTCGGCCTCGGCTGCCTCGCGCAGGCTGGCCAGCGGGCGGCGCGCTTTGGCCGCCGCCACTTCTTCGCGCTTGACCGCGTTGATCTTGTTCAGGATGTCGGACATGCTCGGTCTGCCTTATGCGGTTCTGGCGGCGGTTTCAGCTGCGGCCCAGTGCCTGCGTCGCGGCGATGAACTGATCCAGCTTGGCACGCGCGGCGCCACTGGCAATCACCTGACGCGCCAGTTCGATACCCTCGGCAATCGAGCCCGCCTTGTTGGCGGCGTAGAGCGTGGCACCCGCGTTCAGGATCACGATGTCGCGGGCCGGGCCTTCTTCGTTGCTCAGTGCGCCCAGCATCATCGCGCGCGATTCATCCGGGCCGCTGACCTTCAGGCTGCGGTTGCTGACCATGGCCATGCCGAAGTCTTCCGGATGGATTTCATACTCGCGCACCTCGCCGTTCTTCAGCTCGCCCACCAGCGTGGCCGCGCCCAGCGAGATCTCGTCCATGCCGTCCTTGCCGTAGACCACCATCGCATGCTCGGCGCCCAGGCGCTGCAGCACGCGCACCTGGATGCCCACCAGATCGGGGTGGAACACGCCCATCAGGATGTTGGGCGCGCCGGCCGGGTTGGTCAGCGGGCCCAGGATGTTGAACAGCGTGCGCACGCCCAGTTCACGCCGCACCGGCGCGATGTTCTTCATCGCCGGATGGTGGTTGGGCGCAAACATGAAACCGATGCCGGTCTGCGTGACGCTCTCGGCCACCTGGGCCGGCGTCAACATGATGTTGGCGCCCAGCGCTTCCAGCACATCGGCGCTGCCGGTCTTGCTGGAGACGCTGCGGCCGCCATGCTTGGCCACCTGCGCGCCCGCAGCGGCCGTGACGAACATCGAGCAGGTCGAGATGTTGAAGGTGTGCGAGCCATCGCCGCCGGTGCCCACCACATCGACCAGATGCGGCAGCGGCGGCAGCGGAACCTTGGCCGACAGCTCGCGCATCACCTGGGCAGCGGCGGTGATTTCGCCGATGGTTTCCTTCTTCACGCGCAGGCCGATCAGCAGGCCGGCCGCGATCACCGGCGACATCTCGCCGGCCATGATGCGGCGCATCAGCGCCAGCATTTCGTCATGGAAGATCTCGCGGTGCTCGATGACGCGGGTCAGCGCTTCGGTATCGGTGATCGGCATCTCAAACTCCTTCGAAGTATTCGCGCATCGCGGCGATGGCGCGATCAACGCCCTGCGCATCCACGTCCAGATGCGTGACAAAACGCAGTCGATACAAGCCGGTGGCCAGCACGCCGCGCGCTTTCAGATGGTCAAGCAGCCCGGCCGCCTTGCCCGGCGCCACATCGACAAAGACGATATTGGTCTGCGGCGCCTCCACCGTGACACCGTTCAGGCTCTGCAGGCCCTGGGCCAGGTGGCGCGCCAGCGCATGGTCCTGGGCCAGGCGCCCTACATGGTGTTCCAGCGCGTGATGGGCGGCTGCCGCCAGCATGCCCGCCTGGCGCAGGCCGCCGCCAGTCATCTTGCGCCAGCGGTGCGCCCGCTTGATGAAGTCGCGCGAACCGCACAGCACCGAGCCCACCGGCGCGCCCAGGCCCTTGGAGAAGCAGACCGAGACGCTGTCGAAATGGCTGCAGATGCCCTTGGCCGCCGCATACGGGTCATGGCCGAACTCGTGAGCGCAGGCCACCGCCGCATTGAACAGGCGCGCGCCGTCCAGATGCCGCGCCAGGCCATGCGTCAGCGCCAGGTGCGAAGCCTCGGACAGATAGGCCAGAGGCAGCACCTTGCCGCCGATGGTGTTCTCCAGCGCCAGCAGGCGCGTACGCGCGAAGTGCGCGTCGTCCGGCTTGATGTTGGCAGCGATGTCAGCCAGCGGCAGCGAGCCATCCGGCGCATGAGCGATCGGCTGCGGCTGGATCGAACCCAGCACCGCAGCGCCGCCGCCTTCCCAGCGGTAGGTGTGGGCGAACTGGCCGACGATGTATTCGTCGCCACGCTGGCAGTGGCTCATCAGCGCGCACAGATTGCTCTGCGTGCCACTGGGCATGAACAGTGCCGCCTCAAAGCCCAGTGCCGCTGCCAGTGCGTCCTGCAGCAGGTTCACGCTGGGGTCATCGCCAAACACATCGTCGCCCAGCGGCGCGGCCATCATGGCTTCGCGCATCGCTGGGGTTGGTTGCGTGACGGTGTCGCTACGCAGATCCACGACTTTCATAGCGCCAGCTCCAGAAAGTTCTTCAGCATCGCATGGCCATGCTCGCTGAGGATGGACTCGGGATGGAACTGCACGCCTTCCAGCGGCGTGCGCGTGCCGGCCAGTTCGCGGTGGTGCACGCCCATGATCTCGCCGTCCTCGCTGCGTGCGCTGATCTCCAGCACCTGCGGCATGCTCGCTTCCTCGATCACCAGCGAGTGGTAACGGATCACGCTGAATTCCCTGGGCAGGCCCTTGAATACGCCCTTCTGGTCGGTCGTGATGGTGCTGGCCTTGCCGTGCATCTGCGTCTTGGCACGCACGATCTTGCCGCCCAGTGCGGCACCGATGCTCTGATGGCCCAGGCAGACGCCCAAGATGGGCAGCTTGCCGGTGAAGGCCTGGATCGCCGCCACGCACACGCCCGCCTCGGCCGGCGAGCAGGGGCCGGGTGAGAACACCAGGTGATCGGGCTTGAGCGCACCGATTTCCTCGACGGTGATCTGGTCGTTGCGCACCACGCGCACGTCGGCGCCGAGTTCGCCGAAGTACTGCACCAGGTTGAAGGTGAAGCTGTCGTAGTTGTCAATCATCAGCAACATGTCAGATACCCCCACGGCCACTGCGGGCCTGCCCCCCCGAGGGGGCGTTCGCCTGTCTTGAGGCGGCTCTGCGACTGGCTCATCAGAACCCTTCCTCAACCAGTTCGGCCGCGCGGATCAGCGCCCGCGCCTTGGCTTCCGTTTCTTTCCATTCCAGCTCGGGCAGCGAGTCGGCCACGATGCCAGCCGCCGCCTGCACATACAGGGTCTGGTCCTGGATCACGCCGGTGCGGATCGCGATCGCCAGGTCCATGTCGCCGGCAAAACTCAGGTAGCCGCAGGCGCCGCCGTAGATGCCGCGTTTGACCGGCTCCAGCTCGTCGATGATCTGCATCGCGCGGATCTTGGGCGCGCCGCTGAGCGTGCCGCCGGGAAGGTGGCGCGCAGCACGTCCATATTGCTCTGGCCCTTTTTCAGCGTGCCCTCGACGTTGGAGACGATGTGCATCACATGCGAGTAGCGCTCCACCGCGAACGCGTCGGTGACGCGCACCGAGCCGGTCTCGGCGATGCGACCGATGTCGTTGCGCGCCAGGTCGATCAGCATCAGGTGCTCGGCGCGCTCCTTGGGATCGGCCTTGAGCTCCACTTCCAGCGCCTGGTCCAACTCAGGCGTGGCGCCGCGCGGCCGCGTGCCGGCCAGCGGGCGGATGGTGATGCGCTCTTCATCGGCGATGCGCTCGTGGCGCACCAGGATCTCGGGCGAGGCGCCGACGATCTGAAAGTCGCCCATGTCGTAGAAGTACATGTACGGGCTGGGATTCAGCGAACGCAGCGCGCGATAGAGCGACAGCGGCGACTCGGTATAGCGCTTGGCCAGGCGCTGGCCGAAGACGATCTGCATGCAGTCGCCGGCGGCGATGTACTCCTTGGCCTTCAGCACGGCGGCCTCGAAGTCAGCCTTGGCGAAATCGCGCTGCACCGGGTGCGCCTGGCCACGCTTGACCTGCGGCGCACTGACCGAATACGCCAGCTTGTCGCGCAACTCGGTGAGGCGCTTCTTGCCGCGGAAATAGGCCTCAGGCTGCGAGGGGTCGGCGTAGACGATCAGATAGAGGCGCCCGGACAGGTTGTCGATGACCGCCAGCTCCTCGCATTGCAGCAGCATCAGGTCCGGCGTATCCAGGCCGCCGGGGCGCTCGAAGCCGGCGCCGGAGCGTGCGAGCTTGGGCTCCATATAGCGCACCGCGTCGTAGCCGAAATAGCCGGCCAGGCCTCCGCAAAAGCGCGGCATGCCCGGGCGCAGCGCCACCTTGAAGCGCTGTTGGTAGGTCTCGATGAAATCGAGCGCATTGCCCTCGTGCGTCTCAACCACCTCGCCGTCTCGCAGCACCTCGGTCCTGAAGCCCTGGCTCTTGATGACGGTGCGCGCCGGCAGGCCGATGAAGGAGTAGCGGCCGAAACGCTCACCCCCCACCACCGATTCCAGCAGGAAGCTGTGGCGGCCCTGGCCGGCACCGGCGCAGAGCTTGAGGTAGAGCGAGAGCGGGGTTTCGAGATCGGCGAAGGCCTCGCTGATCAGCGGGATGCGGTTGTAGCCCTGGGCGGCCAGGCTCTGGAATTCGAGTTCGGTGATCACGTCGTCAAACCTTTGGTGCAAGGGCGGCGCTGCAAGATCTTTCAGGCGCGCGCACGCCGGTCTTCAGGTCGCCGACTGCGGCCATCCCACCAGGGGCGGGAGCGTAAGGCTGGGTTTTGAAGGCCCGATGAAAGAAACATCCGGGCCGGCAAGCAGTCGAGCGGCTTCAGGCGAAGTCGTGCGGGCGACGCCAGGGCCAGGCTCCCCGGTCATTCGACCCCTTGATGTGCTTGCGCGTGATGAACATGATGCGGCCAAGTTTAGCAGTGCCGCGCCGTCATCCGGATTGCAGCCGGCCAGCCCGCCACTCAGGGTTTTCGCCGGCCCCCTGCGCCAGCGCAATCGGCCGGCTCACGCCATACTGCGCGCCTGAGCACAAGACGCCGCCAGCCGCAGATGGCGGCGGGCGGCGCAACAAAAGCATTCGGAGCGAGACAATGAAGAAACTTGGCGTGGCCGCCCTGCTGGCCGCTTCCCTGCTGAGCCTGCCCGTGATGGCGCAGAGCGTCGACGTCGCCGGCGTCAAATACGAAGCCAGCGTGGACCTGGGCGGCCAGAAGCTGCAGCTCAATGGCGCCGGCGTTCGCTACAAGGCCGTGTTCAAGGTCTACACCGCCGGCCTATACACCAACGGCGCGGTGAACAGCCCCGAAGCGGTGGTGGCCAACACCGGCGCCAAGCGCCTGCACATCCAGATGCTGCGCGAGATCGATGGCAACGAACTCGGCAAGCTCTTCACCAAGGGCATCGAGCAGAACGCCACCCGTGAGGAGTTCGCCAAGTCCATCAACGGCATCATGCGCATCGCCGACGTGTTTTCGACGCGCCAGAAGCTGGCCACCGGCGACCATTTCAGCGTCGACTACATCCCCGGCACCGGCACGCGCGTGCTGGTCAATGGCAAGCCCACCGGTGATGTGATCAAGGAACCCGAGTTCTACAACGTGTTCCTGAAGATCTGGCTGGGCAAGGCGCCCGCCGACGACCAGCTCAAGGAAGCGCTGCTGGGTATCAAGCGCGAGCGCGCCGGGCGCAGTTAAGCCCGTACCAGGGCCGGCAGCTGATCCAGCCGATCCAGCAGCAGGTCGGCCCCCACCTCGCTGACCGGGTGGCCATGGTTGTAGCCATAGCTGACCAGCACCACCGGGCAACCAGCCGCGCGGGCCGCAGCCGCGTCGTTGCTGGAATCGCCAATCATCCAGGCGCCAGCCGGCGCCACGCCCAGCGCCTGGCAGGTCTTCAGCAAGGGCAGCGGATCGGGCTTCTTGCGCTCGAAATCGTCGCCACCGAAGACCTTGTCGAAAAAGCCGTCCAGGCCCTTGGCCGCCAGCAGCGCACGCGCAGGCGCGGCGGGCTTGTTGGTCAGGCAGGCCATCGGCAGGCCCAGCGCGCGCAGCGCACGCAGCCCCTCCTCAACACCCGGATAGGTGGCCGAATGCCGGCCGTTCTGGGCCGCGTAATGGAACTGATAGCGCTGCCAGGCCTGCTCGTACAAGGCCGCATCGCCACCCACTTCAGCCAAGGTGCAGCGGATCAAATGTTCGCTGCCGCGCCCGACGGTGCGCTCGACGAAGGCACGGTCGACCACCGGCAGCTTCAGCTCGGCCAGCACCAGTGCCAGCACGGCGACGAAGTCGCCCAGCGTGTCCACCATCGTGCCGTCGAGATCGACGATAAAGGCCTGGGGGCGCGCAGGCAGGGAAGCGGGCAGAACACGGGTTTCGAGAGCGGCGGACATGCGGCGGGCAAGGTAAGTCGGAACAGCGCGATTCTCGCCGCTGTCCAGCACGCTGCGGCTCAGCGGCTCAGCCGGGGTGCCGCTGCCTGAGCCGCGCGCGGGCCAGCGCCATGCACTCATGCAGGCCGGCCAGCATGGCCAGCCCCAGCCACAGCGGGTGGGCAAAGCGGGCGCTCCGGTCAGAGCGGCGCGGGATGGAGTTCGGTGCCATCTGTGCAGCGTAGAGCGTGCAGATGACATCTTTGTGGCACACAAGGTCGCTATCGTCAGCGCATGGCCAACGAACCGCTTGCAAGCCCCGCTGCCGCTGCCGAACCCCGGTGGCCTGAGGAGTTGCGGCTCTTGCAGCATCTGACATCGCTGGCCAGCCCCTGGCTTGAGGTGCATGCGCTGGGCAGCATCGAGGCCGCCGGCCAGACCTTGCCGCTGACCGCCTTCAGCCTGGGCAATGCCGACCCTGCGCTGCCTGCGGTCGGCTATTTCGGCGGCGTGCATGGGCTGGAGCGCATTGGCAGCCATGTGGTGCTGGCCTTTCTGCACAGCCTGGTGACGCGCCTGCAATGGGATGAAAGCCTGCATCAGTTGCTGGCGTCGATGCGGCTGGTGTTCCTGCCCCTGGTCAACCCCGGCGGCCTGCTGCTGGGCACGCGCGCCAATCCACAGGGCGTGGACCTGATGCGCAATGCACCGGTGGATGCCGATGAGCGCGCGCCGGCCATGATCAGCGGCCAGCGGCTGAGCCCGCACCTGCCTTGGTACCGCGGCGCGCCGGACGCAGCGATGCAGACGGAAAGCGAGACGCTGTGCCGTTTCGTGCAGCAGCAGCTGCTGCCGCATCGCTTCGCCCTCTCGGTGGACTGCCATTCGGGCTTCGGCTTCGTCGACCGCATCTGGTTTCCCTTCGCGCATACCGCCCGGCCGATCGAGCACCTGGCCGAGCTCTACGCACTGGCGCAGATCCAGGACGCCAGCCTGCTGCACCACCCCTATGTGATGGAGCCGCAAAGCCGCCATTACCTGACCCATGGCGACCTTTGGGACCATCTCTACCTGCAGGCACGCGCGCGCCACGCCGAGCACACCTTTCTGCCGCTGACACTGGAGATGGGGTCCTGGCTGTGGATCAAGAAGAACCCGCGCCAGCTGTTCTCGCGCGCCGGCATCTTCAACCCGCAGATCGCGCACCGCCAGCAGCGCGTGCTGCGCCGCCACCTGGGATGGCTGGACTTCATCGCCCGCGCCGCCCACAGCCACGCACGCTGGCTGCCGCAGGGCGAAGCCCGCGCCCAGGCGCATGAAGCCGCACTGGATCGCTGGTACCGAGGGAGGCCGCATTGACCAGCGAAAAGCGCACGCCGCCGCAACGCCGCTGGCTGCTGCTGCGCGGCCTGGGCCGCGAGAGCGGCCATTGGGGCGACTTCCCCGCCCGGCTTCAGACCGCGCGCCCGCAGGACCAGGTGCTGCTGCTGGACCTGCCCGGGAACGGCACCCAGCACCGGCAGACCAGCCCCGCGCAGATCGCGGCGATGACCGAGCACTGCCGCGCTGCGCTGCAGGCACAAGGCCAGACCGGGCCGGTCCATCTGCTGTGCCTGTCGATGGGCGGCATGGTGGCGCTGGACTGGGCCTGCAGCTACCCCGACGAGATTGCCGCGCTGGTGTTGATCAGCTCCAGCCTGCGTGGCCTGAGTCGCTGGTATCAGCGCATGCGCCCCGCGGCGCTGCTGCGCCTGCTGACCGCCCTGCTCAGCCCCAGCCTGCAGTGGCGCGAGAGCCAGGCGCTGGCGCTGAGCAGCACACGGCATCCGCTCGACGCCGCCCTGCTGCAGCACTGGTGCGCCCTGCAGCAGACCAGGCCGGTGCAGCGGCTCAACCTCGTGCGCCAGCTGCTGGCTGCCGCGCGCTTCAGGGCGCCGCAACCAGGACCCCGCCAGCCCTTGCTGGTGCTGGCCGGCGCGGGCGATCGTCTGGTCGATCCAGTCTGCTCGCAGCGCATCGCCGCCGCCTGGCAGGGCCGCCACGCCTTGCACCCCAGTGCCGGCCACGACCTGACGCTGGACGATGGCGCCTGGGTGATCGAGCAGATCGGGCGCTGGCTCGACGGTCTGCAAGGCCGCTGACGCCGCCGCGACGATCAGACGGTATCGGACATTTGTCTTACACTACGGACAAATGTCTGAATCATCCGCACCCAGCTCCAAGAAGGAGCAGTTGCTCGCGCAGATCCGCGCCAACCCCTTCATCAGCCAGCAGGAGCTGGGCGAACGCCTGGGCCTGTCGCGCTCGGCGGTGGCCGGCCATATCGCCAGCCTGACGCGCGAACGCCGGCTGCTGGGCCGTGCCTATGTGCTGCCGCAGCAGGCGCCGCTGGTCTGCATCGGCGGCGCCAATCTGGACCGCAAGCTGCAAAGCCTGGGGCCGCTGCACCTGCACAGCTCCAACCCGGCACGCCAGAGCGAAACCCCGGGCGGCGTGGCCCGCAACATCGCCGAAAACCTGGCCCGCCTGGGGCTGCCGACGCGGCTGCTGAGCGCCTTTGGCGACGATGCGGCCGGCCATGCGCTGCTGGAGCAGGCCGCGCAGCTGCGCATCGACACGCGCGGCAGCCTGCGCGCCAGCGGTGCTGCCACCGGCAGCTACACCGCCGTGCTGGACGCCGATGGCGAGCTGATGCTGGCGTTGGCGCAGATGGCCTTGATCGAGCAGCTGACGCCGGAGTTTCTGCAACTGGCCGCGCCGCAGCGCGCCGATGCCGCCTTGCTGGTGGCCGACCTGAATCTGGGCGCCGACAGCATCGCCTTCCTGATCGACGAGGCGCGCCAGCACGCCACGCCGCTGGTGCTGGTGGCGGTGTCGGTGCCGAAGATGGAGCGCCTGCCGCAGGACCTGAGCGGCGCGCAGTGCCTGATCCTGAATGAGGCCGAGCTGCAGGCGCTGGTCGGTGGCCAGCCGCTGAAGAGCGCGGCCGCAAGGCGCCGCGCACTCGGCGCGCTGCGCGCGCGCGGCCTGCGCCAGCTGGTGGTCACTGCTGGCGCAGCGGGCGTCTACTGCAGCAGCGCTGACGAAGAAGAAGACCTGCTGCATCTGCCGGCCGAGGTCGTGCAGGTGCGCGACGTCAGCGGCGCGGGCGACGCCTTCTCGGCCGGCGTGTGCGCCTCGCTGCACCGCGATCCGCAAGACCTGACCCTGGCCTGCCGCCTGGGCCTGCGCCTGGCGGCACTGACCTTGCAAACCGAGGCCAGCGTCAGCGCCGAACTCAGCCCTGCCTTGCTGCAGGACCCACAAGATCCCCGATGAAAGCCGCGACATGAACGCTCACGCCCTCTCCGACTACCTTGAGTTCTCCGCCGAAGTGGCCGCGGCACGCGCCGACGGCCGGCCCATCGTCGCGCTGGAGTCCACCATCATTTCGCACGGCATGCCCTATCCGCAGAACGTGCAGACCGCGCGCGAGGTGGAAGACATCATCCGTGCCGGCGGCGCCGTGCCGGCCACCATCGCGGTGTTGGGCGGCAAGATCCGCATCGGCCTGTCGGAGGCTGAGCTGGAACTGCTGGGCCAGTCGCCCGAGGCGATGAAGGTCAGCCGGCGCGATCTGCCCTATGTGATCGCCACCGGCCGGATCGGCGCCACCACGGTGGCGGCCACGATGATCTGTGCGGCGCTGGCCGGCATCCGCGTCTTCGTCACCGGCGGTATCGGTGGCGTGCATCGCGGCGCGGAGACCTCGTTCGACATCTCGGCCGATCTGCAGGAACTGGCGCGGACATCGGTCGCGGTGGTCTGCGCTGGTGCCAAGTCGATTCTCGACATCGGGCTGACGCTGGAATACCTGGAGACCCAGGGTGTGCCGGTGCTGGCTGTCGGGCAGGACAACTTCGCCGCCTTCTACACGCCGGACTCGGGCTTCAAGGCCGACTTCCGCATCGATGACGCGGACCAGCAGGCGCGCTTCCTGCAAACCAAATGGGCGCTGGGTCTGGCCGGCGGCGTGGTGATCTCCAACCCGGTGCCGGCGGCCGATGCGATGCCGCGCGCAGAGATCGACGCGATCACCGAACAGGCGCTGCGCGAGGCGACCACGCAAGGCATCAGCGGCAAGGCCGTCACTCCCTATCTGCTGGCCCGCATCAAGGCCTTGACCGAGGGCCGCAGCCTGGCCACCAATATCGCGCTGGTCAAGAACAATGCGCACGCCGGCACACGCCTGGCGCTAGCGCTGGGGCGCTGAACCCGCAGCCTTCTGCACCGCCTTGATGCGGTACATGTCTTCGTCGGCCAGGCGCAGCAGCGTCGTCATGTCGGTCGCCATGCTGGGGAACAAGGCAATGCCGATGGCGGCCGACAAATTGACCAGGACCTGCGGCCCGGGCAGATAGACCGGCTCGCGCAGCGCGGCGTCGAGCTTGTCGCGCACCTGGGTGGCGGTTTCCAAGGTGGCGACATCGGGCAGGACGACGAGAAATTCGTCGCCGCCAATGCGGCCCACGGTATCGGCATCGCGCACGCCGCCCTGCAGGCGCTGCGCCACCGCCTTCAGCACGGCGTCACCGGACTCATGACCCCAGCGGTCGTTGATCGGCTTGAAGCCGTTCAGATCGACGAACAGCACTGCCACGCCCTGCCCTTCGCGCTGGGCCCGCGCCATCGCGCGCTCCAGCCGGTCGTGCAGCAGGCGCAGCGAGGGCAGCCCCGTCAGCGCATCGTGGTTGGCCAGATGCCGCACCACTTCCTCGGCACGCGTGCGGCGCAACACTTCCTCGCGGAGCTCGCCCAGATTGCGCTCCACCGAATCGGCCATCTGATCGATCACCGAGGACAGTTCGCCAAACTCGCTGCGGCCTTCCAGCCGAGTGCGGCGGTCCAGCCGTCCGGCGCGCACCGTCTGCGCCCACTCGCGCAGCACGGCCATGGGCACACGCACCGAACGGTCCAGGTTGAAGGTCGAGAACAGGGCGTGCAGCGCCAGCAGGAACAGCGCGCCCGCGGCCAGCCAGCTGGCATCGCGAGCCGCGTTGGCGGCCCGCTCGCGCTCGACCGTCAGCCGCTGCCCGGCCTCTTGCATGAACTGGCGCACCGGCTCCAGCGTCGCCGCGCGCATCTGCAGGTAAGCGGTGTTGTGCAGCATGTCCGTTGCTGCGGCCTGCGCGCCGGAAGACATCAGCGCCACCGCATGGGCCTCGACGCGCAGCAGCTCCGTGGCCCGGCGCCGCGCCTCGTCCAGCAAGGCCAGTTCGCTGTCCGAAAAACCGGCGGCCCGGATGCGATCCACCAGCGCCTGGGCCGGCACCGGCCGGCTGTCCGCGCGCTCGCGGCCCCCTAGCACCAGGTCCCAGTGCACCGCGTCATAGTCGGCGGGGCGCGGCTCCTCGCCATCGCGCATGCGCTCAATCTCGCGGAAGTAGCGCGCGTGTTCAGGCCGACGCCCCACCACATACAGACGCGCCATCTGCGTGGCTTCATTGACGCTCTGATGCAGCTCAGAGGCCAGCTTGTGCCCCTCGAAGTGCCGCCATTGGGCTTGTTCCAGCGTCTTGTAGGTCTGGGCCAGATGCAGCAGCGCCGCCACCACCAGCGCCACCAGCAGCACCTGCACCAGCAGGTTGAGGGTGAGCTTGGTGCGTATCTGCATGTAACGAGCTTAACCCTGTCCTCTATGAATGGGACAGGGGGAAATGCCGGGCTCGCGCTCAGGACAACAGCATCTGGATGACCGTCAGCAGCAGCAGCAGGGCCATCAGCGCATTGAAGGCCCGGCGCCAGCGCGCGGACTTCAGCCAGCCCCGCAGCGCGCTGCCGAACAAGGCCCACAGGCTCAGGCTGGGGAAGTTGACCGCCGCCATCACGGCGCCCAGCAAGAGCGCCGGCCCCGGGCCTTGCGGCTCGGCAGGCAGAAACAGGCTGGCCGTCGTCAGGGCCATCATCCAGGCCTTGGGATTGAGGGCCTGCAAGGCCAGTGCCTGGCCGAAACCCAGCGGCGGCCCGGCAGGCCGGTCCTGCAGCGCCGCGGCGCCCACCAGGCGCCAGCCCAGACACAGCAGGTAGGCGCAGCCGACCCAGAGCAGCCACTGGTGCAGCTGCGGATGGCGCGCGAACAAGGCGGCCAGCCCCAGGCTGACCAGCACCGTCTGCCCACCCGTGCCCAGGCTGGCGCCCAGCAGATGCGGCAGGCTGGCGCGGTAGCCATGAGCCGCGCCCGAGGCGGTGACCATCACCACATTGGGGCCGGGCGTGATGCACATCGCGAAGGCATAGGCGGCCAGCGCCAGCATGTCCATCGCGGTCGCCCCGTTCAGCGCCGCAGGCTCTGGGCAATCGCGCGCGCGCCGAGCTCCAGCAGGTCCAGCACGTTGTCGAAACCCTGCGGCGCGCCGAAATAGGGGTCGGGCACTTCGTCCCCGACGCGTCCGGGCACCCGGTCCATGAACAGCTGCACGCGATCCTGCAGGTCCGGCGGGCAGATCTGGCGCAGCGCGCGCAGATTGTCATGGTCCATCGCCAGGATCATGTCGAAGCCGCCCAGGCTCTCGGCCTGCACGCGGCGCGAGCGCCAGCGCTTGGGCAGGCTCAAGTCCCTCCGCGCCAGCGCGGCCGCCGCGCGTGGATCGATGGGTTCGCCGCGCGAGGCCGCATGCGTGCCGCAGGATTGCAGCTCAGCCAGCCCGGCCAGGCGCGCGCGCAGCAGGCCCTCGCCCATCGGCGAGCGGCAGATATTGGCCGTGCAGACCAGCAGGATCGAGGGCATTGCCGCGGCGCGGCTTCAGCGCGCCAGCTCGGCCCGCATCGCGTCGATCACGGCCTTGTAGTCGGACTTGCCGAAGATGGCCGAGCCGGCCACAAAGGTGTCGGCGCCGGCATCGGCGATCTGGCGGATGTTGTCGACCTTGACGCCGCCGTCGATCTCCAGGCGGATGTCGCGGCCGCTCTTGTCGATGATCTTGCGGGCCGCCTCCAGCTTGCGCAGCGCGCTGGGGATGAAGCTCTGGCCGCCGAAGCCCGGGTTGACGCTCATGATCAGCACCAGGTCGACCTTGTCGATCACCCACTCCAGCACATCCAGCGGCGTGCCCGGGTTGAACACCAGACCGGCCTGGCAGCCTTCGGCCTTGATCAGCTGCAGCGTGCGATCCACATGCGCGCTGGCCTCGGGATGGAAGCTCACCAGATCAGCACCGGCCTTGCAGAAGGCCTGGGCCAGGCTGTCGACCGGCTGCACCATCAGGTGCACATCGATCGGCGCGGGCGTGCCGTCCGGCTTGACCGCATGCTTCTTCAGCGCCTCGCAGACCATCGGGCCGAAGGTCAGGTTGGGCACGTAATGGTTGTCCATCACGTCGAAGTGGATCCAGTCGGCGCCGGCAGCCAGCACATTGCGCACTTCCTCGCCCAGGCGGGCGAAGTCGGCCGAGAGGATGCTGGGGGCGATGCGGTGCGTGGTGCTCATGGGGCGGTCGGCTGAGGGATGAGCCGCGATTCTAATTAAATAAGTCGCAGCTGATGGATGGGCAGTGCCTGCCCTGGTCCGGACTCAATGCTTGGCAGGCAGAGAAGCCGCGGTCAGGCCATCAAAGCAGGTGCCCAACAGCATCTCGATGATCTGCTCGTCGCTGTACTGCCCGCCGGCCTTCAACAGACCCAGCACCGGGTCGCAGGCACGGGCAAACAAGGTGTAGAGCACCAGCTCCGGCGGCAGGCTGGGGCTCAGCTGCCCCTTTTCCTGCGCTTCGCCGATCCACTCGCCCAACTCATCGCTGAGGGTCAGCAGCCGGTCCATATAGACCTTGTGCGCCACCAGCGCCGCTCGCAGGCTGGAGTTCTGCGCGGGCAGGGAAGGCATCTCGCCAGCCAGTTGCACCTGCATGGTCCAGCGCGCCACGGCCTTGAGGCGCTCCAGTGCGCTGAGGCCGGGCAGGCTGCGCAGCCGCTCCAGCTCAGCCAGCGCGCGCTCCAGCACCCGCACCATCGCGGCGGCGGCCAGTTCTTCCTTGGACGTGAAGTGCTTGTAGAGGCTGGCCTTGGCAATGCCGACATCGGCCACCACCTCGTCGACCGTCATCAGATCGAAGCCCTTCTCGGCCAGCAATCGATTGACCGACGCAACGATCGCGTCCTCGCGGGCCTGCAACACCTGTTCACGAAAAGAGACTTTTGCCATGCGCTCGATTCTAGACCGCTTGCGCACAACATGAACCCGCGAGTCATTTGAATACCGTGAAGTACTTTGGCATACCGATCAGTTGACAATGTGAACCTCTCAGTTCACAGTTCGCTCATTCCGCCATCCCAGCGCTTGCGAGGACACGATGTTCGACCTGTTCCAGACTGTGAATTCATCGCCCCGTCCGGCGTTCAGAGCGCCGGTGCCGGCACCGGCGCCCGCCTGCGCCGAGGCCGACCAGGAGCTGTCGATCAACTGGCTGGTGCAAGGTCTGCGCAGCGCCGGCATGAGCAGCCTGATCGAACAAGGCCAGGGCCTGAGCCTGCTCGCGCCGTCGGACGCCGCCTTGCAGCGCCACCTGGCAACGTCCGGCCTGAGCTTTGACGCCCTGCTGGCCGACAGCCGCAGCCTGTGCCAGCTGCTGCTGGAACACCTGCTGAGTTGCCCGCTGGACAGCGTCGAGCCCTTCGAGCCCCTGCCCCTGCCGACGCTGGGCCGCGGCCTGCTGCGCTTGACGCCGGGGACGCAGCAGCCGCGTCTGCTGGATGGCCACGGCGGCAGCGCCCGGCTGCGCGCCCGCGGCCTGCGCTGGGGCAGCCTGCAAGTGCACATCATCGACAGCGTGCTGAGCCCGCCGCAGCACAAGCTGCTGGATCTGCTGGCGCGCTCGCCGCAACACAGCCTGCTGGCCGAGGCCTTGCAGCGCAGCGGCCTGGAGGCCGTGTTGCGCGCCCAAGGCCCGTTCACCTTGCTGGCCCCGGAGAACCAGGGCATGGAACGCCTGGCCGCCCGCATGGGCCTGCGCCAACGCAGCCTGATGGCCGACCCGGCCCTGCTGGCTGACGTGCTGCGCCACCACCTGCTGGCGGGCTGCTGGCCCAGCCACAGCCTGCCCTGGGGCTCGCAGGCGCGCAGCCTGCAGGGCGAGCTGATCGATTTCAGCGCGCTGGGGCTGATTGGCAGCCACGGCAGCAGCCAAGCCCTGCTGCCGGGCAGCGACTTGAGCGCCAGCAATGGCGTGATGCACCGACTGGCAGATGCGCTGCTGCCGGTCCAACCCTCTTGAAACCCACCTCAACGGAGTGTTCACCATGATTACCTGGATCAAACGCCTGCTCGCCGTCTCCATGGTCAGCCTGGTCGCCGCCTGCGGCGGCGGCAGTGACCCGGAGCCCAATATCGTCGAGGTCGCCCAGGCAGACCCGCGCTTCAGCATCCTGGTCGAGGCCGTTGTGGCCGCCGACCTGCAGGGCACCTTGTCGGGCACCGGCCCGTTCACGGTCTTCGCGCCCACCAATGACGCCTTCGCCGCCCTGCTGGGCGAGCTGGGCGTCAGCAAGGCGCAGCTGCTGGCCAACAAGCCGCTGCTGACCGCCGTGCTGACCTATCACGTGCTGCCGGCCAAGGTGGAGCAGGCTGCTGTGCCGGTGGGCAAGCCCATCACCACGGTGCAGGGCGGCATCTTCAAGGTCGAGTCGGTCAGCGGCGCCTTGACGATCACCGACGGCCGCAACCGCGCCACCCGCATCAGCGCCACCAACGTCCAGGCCGCCAATGGCGTGATCCATGTGGTCGACCGCGTGCTGCTGCCGGCCGACAAGAACATCGTGCAAACCGCCGTGGCCACGGCTGACTTCAGCATCCTGGTCGAGGCCGTCACCGCCGCAGGCCTGGGTGGCACGCTCAGCGGCACCGGCCCCTTCACCGTGTTCGCGCCGACCAATGCCGCCTTCGCTGCACTGCTGGCGGAGCTGGGTGTGAGCAAGGAGGCGCTGCTGGCTGACAAGGCCCTGCTGACCAAGGTGCTGACCTACCACGTGCTGCCGGCCCGCGTGCTGAAGGCCGATGTGCCGGTCGGCGCCGCCATCACCACCGTGCAAGGCCAGACCTTCAGCGTCGACAGCAGCCTCAGCATCACCGATGCCAACGGCCGCCGCGCCAAGATCGCCGCCACCGATGTGCTGGCCAGCAACGGCGTGATCCATGTGATCGACAAGGTGATCCTGCCGAAGTAATGCGATGACAACGCGGCAAACGCCAGCAGCCTTGGACACTCAAGGCTGCTGGTACTTGTCCTGCAGCTCGCGCAGCAGCCCCTGGCGCTCCAGCTGAGTCAAGGCAGCCAGCACACGGTCCACCACGGCCCTGTCCAGATGCCGCCCGACGGCGACGTAATGGAACTCGTTGACAAAGCTCGCCTCCAGCAGCTTGATCTTGCCGGCCAGCTCCGGGGCGCTCAGCAGCGGCTGCAGGTTCAGATCCTGCCCGTAGACCGCATCGGCGCGCCCCTGCGCCAGCATGCGCAGTGCGGCCTGGTCGGTCGGCGCCGCCTCCAGATAGGGCACGTTCGCCCTGGCCAGCGTGCGGGCCAGCACCGAGCCCTGCGCCACCAGCACCGGCGAGCGACGCGCCAGTTCGGCCAACTGCTGATGGTTCGCCGGCCGGCGTGTCTCGTCGACACGCACCGCCACCACATGCCGCACCCGGTAGATCGGCAGCGGCAGATAGTCAAAGCGCTGCCGGCGCTCCGGCGTGTCGAGCAGGCAGAAGAAGACATCGATCTCGCCGCGCTCCAGCAGCAGCTCGATGCGACGCAGCGGCGCATCACTGCCCAGCCCGGAGAAACGCAGCCCCGGATCGATCAATTCCAGCCGAAGCGCCACCTCACGGCACAGACCTGGCCGGGCCGATGCCGGCGCGCCGAATTTCACTGCCGCACCGCTCTGAGCGATCGTCCGCAGGGTCACCTGCGCCTGGGCCGCGGCGGCTTGCAACAGGCCGGCCGCCAGCCAGACCAAAAGCCAGTTCAAGCGTGCAGGCAGTGCCAGCGGCAGGTTCCAGTCTGACAAACGCATCAAGGTCAAGAAGACAACGGGCCGCACCAAAATCGGGCAGCTTGAAGCATACCTTTGGTCAACGAGCGCATGTTCATAGAATGCCCCATGGCCCATCCGCAATTCAGCTGCAGCGCTCGTGTCGAGCCCTTGCCCGAGCAGACCGACGCTGCACAAGGCAGCTTCGCCTTTTCCTACACGATCACCATCGTCAACAGCGGTGACATCGCTGCCCAGCTGGTGGCGCGCCATTGGCAGATCACCGACACGCAGGGCACGGTGCAGGAAGTGCATGGACTGGCCGTCGTCGGCCACCAGCCGCTGCTGCAACCCGGCGACACCTTCCAGTACAGCTCCTGGGCCCAGATCGGCACGCCGCAGGGCAGCATGCAGGGTCGCTTCCTCTGCGTGACCGAGGCGGCCGAGGTGTTCTACGCCGAGGTGCCGGAGTTCCTGCTGGCCGAGGCCGGTTCGCTGCATTGATGCCTGAGCGCCGCGCAAGAGCCTGGGATCTGACCGCGCTGCTGAATGCAGCGGACGCCAACGCGCCTCTGGCGGCGCGCAATCTGTGGCTGGTGCGGCTGCTGGAGTGGCTGCGCCACCCGGTCGCCCGCGCAGACGATGCGAGCACCGAGCCCGCCGGGCGGCCCCTGCCGCTGCTGCGCCTGACCCATCTGCTGAATGTGCTGGAGCGCCATCCCGAGCATGCCCGCCCGGTGGCGCAGCTGCTGCTGGCGATCTGGCGCGACATGAACGCCGTCGGCCTGTTTGCCGATGTCGGCTTCGCGCCCCGCATGGCCTTGTGGAGCGAGCTGCTGAACCGGCTGCGGCTGCGCGTGCTGCCGGGCACGGTCGACACCCAGGAGCTGGCTGAGCTGTTCGTGCTGCTCTTTCCCGAACCCGAGGACGCGCAATGGCTGAGCCAGCTCGATGCAGCGCTGCTGCAACGCCTGGCGGCTCTGCTGGCCCAGGCCGAGGGCAGCGGCCCCAGCTGGCGCGAACCGATGCAGGCCGGGCTGACGGCACTGATCAGCGCGGTGCGCTCCGCCGGCCTGTCCGGCGCACTGCGCCAGCGCATGGATGCCGGCCTGCTGCAGAACCAGCCCTTCACGCAGCTGGCCAGCACAGCTGAGCAGCTGCTGGCGGCCCAGGCCGCCGGCGACAGTGCGCTGCTGCATCAGCGCCTGCAGCTGCTGCGCGCGCTGCTCGACGATTGCCGCAGTGCGGCCGCCAGCGTGCCCCGCCACCTGGAGCAGCATGGGGTATCGGTGGACATCGTGTTCGAAGTCGAGCAGATGCAGGCGCGCATCCGTCGCATCGAGACGCTGCTGGATTGCCTGGTGGCACCGGAGCCGCAGCGCGAGCTGGCGCGGCTGCTGGCCGAGCTCGCCCGCGTCACCCAGGAGCGGCGCAGCCTGCGCACCCTGTTCGCCAGCCACTACTCGCTGCTGGCCCGCAAGGTGACCGAGCGCAGCGCCGAGACCGGCGAGCACTACATCACCCGCAATCGCAGCGAATACCGCGCCATGCTGCTCAGCGCAGCCGGCGGCGGTGCGCTGATGGCCATCACCACCTTCGTCAAGTTCGGCATCGCGGCGCTCGCCTTCCCGGCCTTCTGGGCGGGCTTCTGGGCCGGCGCCAATTACGCGGCCAGCTTTGTCGCGGTGCAGCTGATGCACTGGACCGTTGCCACCAAGCAGCCGGCGATGACGGCGCCGGCGCTGGCGCAGAAGCTCGGCAGCCTAAGCGGAGAGAAGGGGCTGGAAGAATTCGTCGATGAGGTGGCGCATCTGCTGCGCTCGCAGATGGCCGGCATCGTCGGCAACCTCAGCGCGGTGATCCCGCTGGTGCTGGCCGTCCAGCTGCTGAGCGCCTGGCTGCTGGGCACGCCGCTGGTCGGTGCGGCTCAGGCCGACTATGTGCTGCACTCGCTGACCCTGCTCGGCCCGACGCTGGCTTTCGCCGCCTTCACCGGCGTGCTGCTGTTCACCAGCAGCCTGATCGCCGGCTGGGCCGAGAACTGGTTCGTGCTGTACCGGCTGGATGCCGCCATCGCCTGGAATCCGCGCCTGCTCGCCCGCATCGGCCAGCCGCGCGCGCAGCGCTGGGCCGACTGGTGGCGCCACAATATCTCGGGCCTGGCGGCCAATGTCTCGCTGGGCATGATGCTGGGCCTGCTGCCGGCACTGGCTGCCTTCTTCGGCCTGCCGATCGAGGTGCGCCACGTGACGCTGTCCACCGGCCAGATCGCCGCGGCGGCCGGCGCGCTGGGGCTGGAGGTGCTGCAGCAGCCCGGCTTCTGGTGGTGTGTGGCGGCGATCCCGCTGACCGGCCTGCTGAATGTCGGCGTGAGCTTCTACCTGGCCTTCAAGCTGGCGCTGCGCTCCAAGGGCCTGCAGGTGGCGGATCGAGCCCGCTTGCGCCAAGCCATCTGGCAGCGCCTGCGCGAGCAGCCGCGCAGCTTCCTGCTGCCGCCTCGGTGAGCGCTGTCAGCCGTTCTTGGGGTCCTTCGGATCGGGCTGCTGATCCTGATCCTGCCACCCCGCGTCATGGCCACGGCGCTCGCCGTTCTTGCGGCCCGAGAACATGGTCCACCAGATGATGAAGACAAAGATCAGCAGCGCGCCGAAGGCTTCAAGCAAGAGCAATCCCATGTTCGTTTCCCGTCCCCGTCCCCGTTCCCGACGCACCGCCCTCGGCCTGGCGGGCGCCATTCTAGGAGTGCTGCTGGCGGCTTGCTCCAGCACGCCGGAACCACCCCTGGAGCGACGCGCTGAGGTGCCGACCCTGCCCGCCGCGCCGGCCCTCGCCACGGCGCCGCCACCGGCCGCCGAGCGCCCACGTGCCACGCTGCAACGCGAGCGCTCGCGCTGGATCGCCAGCGACTGGGCCGAGCTGCCCGGCTGGGGCCAGGACCGCGCCGCCGAGATCTGGCCCGCGCTGACCCAGGGCTGCGCGCGGCCCGCACCCGGCTGGGCCGAGCTCTGCGCACGCGCAGCGCTGCAGGCGCCCGGCAACGATATGGACGCCCATCTGTGGCTGATGAAGCACCTGCAGCCCTGGCGCATCGAGAGCCACGAAGGCAGCAGCGAAGGCCTGATGACCGGCTACTTCGAGCCTCTGCTGCAGGCCAGCCGCCAGCCGCAAGCCGGCTTCCGGGTGCCCTTGCATGCGCCGCCGCCGGAGCTGGCCCAGCGCAAGCCGCTGCCCAGCCGCGCGCAGATCGAGGGCGACCCTGGCGTGCGTGCCCGCCTCAAGCCCTATGAGCTGGCCTATCTACAAGACCCGATGGACCTGCTGCTGCTGCAGATCCAGGGCTCTGGCCGGCTGCAGATCAGCGAGCCGGACGGCCGCCAGCGCCTGGTGCGCATGGCTTTTGCCGGCCACAACGACCAGCCCTTCCAGTCGCTGGCACGCGCGCTGATCGAGCGCGGCGAGATCCAGCCGGCCGAGGCCTCATGGCCCGGCCTGCGCGACTGGTCGCGGCGCAATCCGCAGCGGGCGGCCGAGCTCTCGGGGTTGAACCCGCGCTATGTGTTCTTCCGCGAAGAGCCGCTGGCCGACCCCTCGGTGGGGCCGCGCGGCGCCCAGGGCGTGCCGCTGACGCCGGGCCGCTCGATCGCGGTGGACCGCAGCAGCATCCCCTATGGCACGCCGGTTTGGCTGGATGCGACCGAGCCGCTGTCCACCACGCCGCTGCGCCGCCTGGTGATGGCCCAAGACACCGGCAGCGCCATCACCGGCGCGGTGCGCGCCGACTTCTTCTGGGGCTGGGGCAGCGAGGCGGAGTTCCAGGCCGGCCGTACCAGGCAGGCGCTGCGCATGTGGGCCTTGTGGCCGCGCGAGGCGCAGCCGCGCTGAACCGGGCAGCGCCTGTCAGGCACAGCTGCAGCCTGTCCGCTCCAGCAGGCGGTGCATCGCAGCCAGATCGCGGACGCACAAGCCGGGCTCTAGCCTGATAGAGCCCGGCGAGTTGCCGGATCAAGCGACAGGAACACCGCCATGACCTCTTTCACCCCGCAGAACACCCAGTCCATCTCAATGCAGCTGCGGCGCGCCGCGCTGCTGTGCCTGGCCACCTGGTGCGCCGCTGGCGCAGCCTCCGCTGCAGAACCCGCCACCGTTGCGCAGCCGCCGCGCGTCGTGGTCGAAGGCCGCGCCCAACTGCTGGACGTCTGCCCCGGCGCAGAAACACAGATCCGGCAAGCGCTGGAAGGCGCTGTCTGGCGCAACCAAATTGCCATCGCGATGCCGGTGCGCTTCACCTTGCAGGGTTCGCGCATCAGTGAAGTCGAGGTCGGCGACGGCCCGAAAGCCTACGCACTGCGCCTGCGGCATGCGCTGAGCGGCCTGCAGTGCAGCGGCCCGCAGCAAGCGGCGCAGGTGCATGCTTTCAGCGTGGACCTGCTCACCAGCTGAGACAATGCAGGCCAGCTCCTGCCTCCACGACCCTTGAAACGCTACCACTGCCACCTCGGCCGCGACATCTTCCTGACCTCGGGCTCGGCCCAGGGCCTGGCCCCCGGCAGCTTCGGCATCTGCGCCATTGGCGGCGGCGCCGAGGGCTGGGCCGTGGTGCACATCGGCCCGGATGGCGACTCGGTGGACCTGGGCGGCGAGTACTACTTCGCCACGCCGGAAGAAGCGCTGGACTTCGTCAAGGAATTGATCAGCCTGATGCCGCCGCTGGCCACCAACTGAGCCGGCGATCAGCGCCGGTGAATGCTGGATTTGTTCACAGGCTCTTGGAGCGGCTAACAAAAGCCAGCGGAGCGGTTCTGGCTAGGCGCCCTGGCGCAGACAGTACGTGCAGGTACGGCAAGCCAGGGCAACGACGCCAGAAGGGTTTTGTCAGCCGCTCTCAGGCCTGCGGCAGCAGATAGCGGCGTTCCCACTCGCTGATCTGGCCCAGATAGCTGTCGTACTCCAGGCCCTTCACCGCCAGATAGGCCTGCACGAAGCCCTCACCCAGCAGGCGCGGCGCGGCAGCGCTGGCGGCCATGCGCTCATGCGCGACAACAAAGGTGCGCGCCAACTGGTGCGCGTGGTCATAGGCATTGCCGGTGATGGGCTCGGTAGGCGCTAGCCCCTCCTCGATGCCGGCCAGGCCGGCCGCCAGCGTGGCGGCAATCGCCAGATAGGGGTTGGCATCGGCGCCGGCAATGCGGTTCTCGACCCGCCGCGCGTCCGGGCCGCTGAGCGGAATGCGCAGGCCGGTGGTGCGGTTGTCCAGGCCCCAGTGCAGATTCACCGGCGCCTGGCTGCCCGTCACATAGCGGCGGTAGGAGTTGATGAAGGGCGCGTAGACCAGCATCAGGTCGGGCATATAGGCCTGCAGGCCGCCGATGTAGTGTGAAAACTCGGGGCTGGCGCCACCATCGGCCTGCGTGAACAGATTGCGCCCGGCCGCGTCCAGCACGCTCTGGTGCAGGTGCATGGAACTGCCGGCCTGCCCCGCGATGGGCTTGGCCATGAAGACCGCGTTCAGCCCATGCTTGAGCGCCACCTCCTTGGCCGCGTACTTGAACAGGAAGGCCTGATCCGCCACCGCCAGCGCGTCGCCGTGCATCAGGTTGATCTCGTACTGGCTCTGGCCGACCTCATGGATCCAGGTGTCGCCGACGATGCCCAGCGCATCGATGGCGGCATGGAACTCGTCCCAGAACGGCGCCAGCTCATTGAGCATGTTCATGCTGAAGGCCGACTGCCCGGCCTCGGCGCGGCCGCCACGGCCGACCGGCGCGGCCAGCGGTTGTGCGGGGTCGGTGCAGGCCGCCGTCAGGTAGAACTCGATCTCCGGCGCCACCACCGGCGTCAGGCCGCGGGCGCGGTAGCGCGCCAGCACCTGCTGCAGCACCGAGCGCGGCGCAAAGGCGCAGTGCTCGCCATTCAGCTCCATGCAGTCGTGAATGGCCAGATAGCGCGGCACAGTGCTCCAGGGCACGCGCCGGAGCGTGCCCATGTCGGGCACCAGGCGCACATCGGGATCAGCGTCCGGAAAGATCGGATCGTAGGAATACTCGCCGGTGACGCATTGCATCGGGATGGCCTGCGCGATGCGCAGTTCATTGCCCTTGGCAAAGCTGGCGGCCGGCATCAGCTTGCCGCGCGGGTAGCCCGAGACATCCGGGAACAGGCATTCGACATCACGCACGCCCTCGCGGCGGAACTGTTCGGCTAGGTCGGCGCCACCGGCGCGCGCTGCATCGCTCATCAGGAAGCTCCTTGGGCCTTGATTCTCACCTCGAAGGGATAGGCCGGGTCGGTGTAGCCCGGCGTCGACGGATGGCCGGGCGGCACCAGACGGTCGACCAGGGCCTCGTCCTCGGCATCGATGCGGCAGTCCAGCGCGGCGAAGTAGTCCTGCCACTGCGCCAGCGTGCGCGGCCCCGCGATCACCGCGCTGACGGCGCGATGCGCCAGCACCCAGGCGGTGGCGAAATGCGCCAGCGCCACACCCTTGCTCTCGCAATGCTGCCGCAAGGTCTGCGCAATCTGCAGCGATTCCTCGCGGAACTCGGTTTCCATCATGCGCTTGTCGCCACGGCCGGCGCGGGTGCCCGCGGCCGGCTGCGCACCCGGCGCGTACTTGCCTGACAGCACGCCGCGCGCGATCGGCTGTAGGGCACCACGCCCAGGCCGTGATGCGCGCAGGCCGCCAGCACCTCGACCTCGGGCTGGCGGTTCAGCAGGTTGTAATGAGGCTGGCAGGCCACCGGCGCCGGCATGCCCAGCGCGCGTGCCAGATGCACGGCTTCGGCAATGCGCCAGCCGCGGAAATTGGACAGCGCCCAGTAGCGGATCTTGCCCTGCTGCAGCAGCGTGGCCAGGCCCTGCAGCGCCTCCTGCAGATCAAGGTCGAGAAAGTCGCGGTGCAGGTAGTAGATGTCGATGTGGTCGGTGCCCAGGCGCTGCAGGCTGGCCTCGCACTCGCGCAGCATCCAGCTGCGCGAATAGCGTGATTCGTTCGGCCGCTCCGACATCTTGTTGCCGATCTTGGTGGCCAGCACCCAGTCGTGGCGGCGGCCCTTCAACAGCTCGCCCACCATGCTCTCGCTGCGGCCCAGCGAGTAGACATCGGCGGTGTCGATGAAGTTGACGCCCTGCTCGGCCGCATGATCGACGATGGAGCCCGCCTCGGCCAGCTCGGTCTGGTCGGCAAACATCATCGTGCCCAGGCACAGCGTGGACACCTTGAGTTGGCTCTTGCCCAAAGTGCGGTAGCTCATCGTCATCGCGATCTCCTCTCGAATGGTCTGTGCATGCTAGCGGCAGATCTGGAAAAACAGCCTGGCCGGGCACAATGGCGGCCTTGCCCTCCCCGCCGCCATCCATGTCCGCTGCCTCGCTGCGCGTGCTGAGCCTCATCCCGCCGATGACGCAGCTCAACACGCCCTACCCGTCCACCGCCTACCTGACCGGCTTCCTGCGTTCGCGCGGCGTGGACGCGCGCCAGCAAGACCTGGCCCTGGCCCTGGTGCTGCGCCTGCTGTCGCGCGACGGCCTGGCCCAGTTGCGCGACACCGCCGAGGCGCTGCCGCCGGCGCAGCACAGCGGCCAGGTGCAGCAGTTCCTGGCCGAGTACCCGCGCTACGAAGCCAGTATCGAGCGCGTGATCGCCTTTCTGCAGGGGCGCGATGCCACGCTGGCGCACCGCATCAACACCCGCACGCTGCTGCCCGAGGGCGCGCGCTTCGCCACGTTGGATTCCTATCTGAGCCATGAGGAAGGTGAAGACCCGCTGGCCTGGGCCTTCGGCGCCTTGGGCCTGCAGGACCGCGCGCGGCATCTGGCCACGCTCTACCTGAACGACCTGGCCGATGTGCTGCGCGACGCGGTGGACTCGCGCTTCGAGTTCGTCCGCTATGCCGAGAAGCTGGCCACCAGCCAGCCCAGCTTCGACCCGCTGGCCGAGGCGCTGGCTGCGCCGCCCAATCTGGTGGACCGCACGCTGCATGACCTGACCCTGGCGGCGCTGGACGCGCATGCGCCCGATGTGGTGCTGCTGTCCGTGCCCTTCCCCGGCGCGGTGTACGCGGCGCTGCGCATCGCGCAGACCATCAAGCGCGCCAATCCGCGCATCGTCACGGTGCTGGGCGGCGGCTTCGTCAACACCGAGCTGCGCGAACTGCGCGAGCCGCGCGTGTTCGACCATATCGACTACATCACGCTGGACGCCGGCGAGCGCCCGCTGCTGGCGCTGCTGGAGCACTGCCAAGGCAAGCGCTCGAAGCAACGCCTGGTGCGGACCTTCGTGCGCGATGCTGAAACCGGCGAGGTGCGCTACATCAACTTCGCGGGCGAGCCGGAGATTCCCTTCGACGAAGTGGGCACGCCCACCTGGGACGGCCTGCCGCTGGACCGCTATCTGTCGCTGCTGGACATGCTCAATCCGATGAACCGGCTGTGGAGCGACGGACGCTGGAACAAGCTCACCGTGGCGCATGGCTGCTACTGGAAGAAGTGCAGCTTCTGCGACGTGAGCCTGGACTACATCTCGCGCTACGAGGCCGCCTCAGCCGAGGTGCTGGTGGACCGCATCGAGGCGGTGGTGGCCGAGACCGGCCAGACCGGCTTCCACTTCGTCGACGAGGCTGCGCCGCCCAAGGCGCTGAAGGCGCTGGCGGCCGAGTTGCAGCGGCGTGGCAACCCGGCCATCAGCTGGTGGGGCAATGTGCGCTTCGAGAAAACCTTCACGCCCGCGCTTGCCCAGCAGCTGGCCGACAGCGGCTGCATCGCCATCTCTGGCGGCCTGGAAGTGGCGAGCGACCGGCTGCTGACGCTGATGAACAAGGGCGTCTCGGTGGAGCAGGTGGCGCGCGTCACCAAGGCGTTTGCCGATGCAGGCATCCTGGTGCACGCCTACCTGATGTACGGTTTCCCCACGCAGACTGTGCAGGACACGGTGGACGCGCTGGAGTACGTGCGCCAGCTGTTCCTGAACGGCTGCATCCACAGCGGCTTCTTCCACCGCTTTGCCTGCACCGTGCACTCGCCCGTGGGCCAGCGCCCGCAGGACTTCGGCGTCAGCCTGCTGCCGCTGCCGGACAGCCCGTTCGCGATGAACGATGTCGGCTTCGTCGATCCCACCGGCGTCGACCACGACCTGCTGGGCCGCGCGCTGAAGAAGGCCATCTACAACTACATGCACGGCATCGGCCTGGACCAGGACGTGCGCATGTGGTTCGAGGACATCCGGGTGCCGAAGCCGACGGTCGGCAAGCATCGGATCGCCAAGGCGCTGGCGGCAGCGGGGCAGTGAAGCGCGCCCGCTCGGGCCGTGAGAAAGCGCACGGGGCCGCGTCAGGCTTCGGGTAGTTCCTGAGCTGGCGATGTTTGCGCCTGGCATACCGTTCGCGCGCGGCAATCCACGCCGCAGGAGGATGCCAACGTCATGCATGCCCACGCGCTTTCGATCAAACGCAAACGGGGTCAGGTCTTGCTCGGTGCCGCGCTGCTCGGCATGGCGGCCGCTGTGGCCGCCCAGTCAGCGGCGCCCCGCATCGGCGCCATCGTGCCGCAGAGCTGGCCCAGCCCCAGCCAGGCGCAGGAAATCCACGAGGGCATGCTGCTGGCCCTCAAGACCATCCCCATCAATCCGGCCCCGACCCTGGTGCTGATGGACAGCGGCTGCGATGCCGCCAAGGCCGAGGCCAGCGCCAAGTCGCTGGCGGCCGCCAAGGTCGACATCGTGCTGGGCGGCTGGTGCGTGGTCGGCACGGCTCCCGCCGTGCTGGGGCAGGCCGGCATCCCGATGGTGTCGAGCAATGCCGAGCGCTTCGCACTCGGCGATCTGGTGCTGCAGACCGGCCGCGTGGCGCCGCGCGTGGCCGAGACCACCGCCGCGACGCTGCGCCGCGAGACCGGGTTGCGCGTCACCGCCGGCGGCGCCTGCTGGATGGATTTCGCACCCGAGCTGTCGAGCAAGTTCGACGCCGCCTTGTGCCCCACGCTGAGCCCCGACAAGTCGCGCTGGCCCGAAGTCGAAGCGCTCTACACCGCGGCCTTCCGCAAGCCCTTCACCACCTCGGCCGCGCGTGGCTATGCCGCGATGGAGTTGGGCCTGGCCTATCTGAAGAAGCGTCGCAGCGGCGCCAAGCCCGCCGCTGCCCTGGCCGAGGCCCGACAGACCCAGACACTGCTGGGCCCCGTGCCTGAAGCCGACGCGGCCACACCGCAGCAGGCCATGCAGTTGCTGTTGACGGCCAAGCTGCCGCGCCTGGCGCCGCGCGAGACGCAGGCGCTGAACAGCATGCTGAAGGCCAAGGCCTGCGCTGGCGGCGCAGCACCGGCCGCTGACGCCGATGCCAAATGGCGCGAGCTGCCCTACGAGCTGGCCAGTTGCAGCGCCAGAGGGCCACAGCTGGCGGCGCGCTGACTGCGGGGGTTGGCTGGCCGACAATGCTCAGTCAGCGCAGCCCTCGCTGCATCACTCTCTCGAAAGCGCACCCCTCATGGCCACCATCCGCCCCGGCAGCAAACAAGTGTTGATGATCGTCGACGTGCAGGTCGGCGTGATGGTGGAGGCCTGGGAGCGCCAGCCCGTGATCGCCCGCATCGCCCATGCGGTGCAGAAGGCACGCGCCGCCGGTGTGCCGGTGGTGTGGGTGCAGCACAGCAATGACGAGCGCCTGCCTCAGGGCAGCGCAGCCTGGCAATGGGTGCCCGAGCTGCAGCCCGGCAGCGACGAGGCACGCATCCACAAGCGCTACAACTCGGGCTTCGAGGAAACACCGCTGGAAGCCCTGCTGGCCGAGCTGGGCGCGGCACACATCGTGCTGGCCGGCGCGATGACGAACGCCTGCATCCGCGCCACCGCCTATGCGGCGCTGGAGCGCGGCTATGACCTGACGCTGCTGGCGGATGCCCACACCACGGCCAGCTTCGATGTCGGCGACGGCCGCAGGCTGGACGCTGCGCAGGTGGTGCTCGACCTCAATCTCTCGCTGCGCTGGCTCAGCTATCCGGGCCGCCGCAACGCGGCCGTGGCGGTGGACGACTTCAGCTTCGCGACATGAAGTTCAGCCGGGTCAGCGTGCTGGCACTGGGCCTGCTGGCCGCGCTGCCGGCCCGCGCGCTGGACATCCAGGCGCTGTGGGACTTCCGCCAGCCGGCCTTGAGCGAGCAGCGCTTCCGCGCCGCGCTTGAGACGCTGCCACCCGCCAGCGATGAGGCCCTGATCCTGCAGACCCAGATCGCGCGCAGCCTGGGCTTGCGACGCGATTTCGACGCGGCGCGCCGCCTGCTGCGCGAACAGGTCGAAGCGCATTTGCCCAAGGCCGGCGCCGAGGTGCAGGTGCGCCATGCGCTGGAGCTGGGCCGCAGCCACGCCTCGGCCACACACACGCCCGAGCAGCTGACGCCCGAGCACAAGGCCCTGGCCCGCGCCGCCTTCGAGCGCGCACTGCGCCTAGCGCGCGAGGCTGGGCTGGACGCGCTGGCGGTGGACGCGGTGCATATGTTCGCCTTCGTCGACGAGGCACCGGGCGAGCAGGCGCGCTGGGCCGAGCAGGGGCTGGCCATCGCGCTGGCCTCCAGGCAGCCGCAGGCGCGCCGCTGGGAGGCTTCATTACGCAACAACCTGGGCCTGGCCCTGCACCGGCAGCAGCGCTTCGCCGAAGCCCTGGTGCAGTTCCAGCAGGCTGCGGCACTGCGGGCCGATCAGGGCGACGCCCAGCGCGAGCGCGTCGCGCACTGGATGGTTGCCTGGACGCTGCGCAGCCTGGGCCGCATCGATGAGGCGCTGGCGATCCAGCTGCGCCTGGCCCGCGAGAACGAGGCCGCCGGCACGCCGGATGCGTTTGTCTTCGAGGAATTGGAGCTGCTCTACCGCCTCAAGGGCGATGCGGCCGAAGCGGACCGCCAGGCCGAGCGCCGCCGGCAGATCAAGGCGGCAACGCCGGGCTGAGCTGCCCGGCGACGCTCAGCAGACGCGGTTGCGGCCAGCCTGCTTGGCCTGATAGAGCGCCGCGTCGGCCTGCGCCAGCAGCGCCTCGACGCTGCTGTCCTGGCCGGGCACGCAGGCCGCCACGCCCAGGCTCAGCGTCACGACCGGCGCCACCGGCGAGTCGGGATGCGCCAGCGCCAGCGCTTCGCAGCCGGCACGGATCTGCTCGGCCAGCGCCAGCGCGCCGGCCCGGTCCACGCCGGGCAGCAGCACGATGAATTCCTCGCCGCCATAGCGCGCGGCCAGATCGCCGGCGCGCGCCACCGCCTGCGTGAAGACGCCGGCCACGGCCGCCAGACAGCGGTCACCCTCCGGGTGGCCCAGCAGGTCGTTGTAGCGCTTGAAGGCGTCGATGTCGGCCATCACCAGCGCCAGCGGCGAGTGCGTGCGGCGCTCGCGGCGCCATTCTTCGGCCAGCGCTTCGTCGAAGCGGCGGCGGTTGGCCAGGCCAGTCAAGGAGTCGATGAAGGACAGGCGCTGCAGGTGCTCGTTGGCCAGGCGCAGCTCCTCGGTGCGCTGCGCCACCAGGCGCTCCATCTCGGCCTGCCGGGCGTGCAGCCTGCGCGTGCGCAGGCGCTCGAACAGGGCGACGCCCACCACCAGGGCGAGCAGGACCAGGGCGATGAACCAACGCGTTTGGTAGAAGTGCGGCTGCACCGTGATGTGCAGCGGCGCCGAGGCCTCGCTCCAGTTCAGGCCGCCATCGGTGGAGGCCGCCACACGGAAGCGGTACTGGCCATGTGGCAGGGCCGGAAAGGCGGCTTCGCGGCTGTTGCCGGCATCGACCCAGTCGCGCGTCAGCCCTTCGAGCTGGTAGCGAAAGCGCGCGCGGTCGGCATAGAGCAGCGTCATCGCGGTGTAGCGGATGGTCAGCGGCGCGGCATCGGGCGGCAGCACGATTTCGGCATCGGCCGGGCGGCGCACGCCGTCCAGCACCACATGCTCGACCCGCACCGACGGCGCCTGCCCCGCGCCTGGCAGGCGCGCCGGGTCGACGATCACCAGCCCGTTGGCCGAGGGCAGCCAGAGCCGCCCGCTGCTGTCGACGGCACCGGCCGGCTGCAGGCCGCCGGCAAAGGTGGTGCCGCGCAGCGCATCGCCAGGGCCGTAGCCGGCCGAGTTGACCTTCTTGATGCGGCCCTGCGCGAAGGCGTCCAGCTCGGCACGCGCCACGCGGAAGAAGCCGCGGTTGCAGGTCATCCACAGATTGCCGGCGCGGTCTTCCAGGATGGTCTGCACCAGGCCGTCCCACAGTCCGTCGGCGCTGCGTATCGATTGCAGCTGGCCGTCGCGCAGCCGGTTCAGGCCCTCGCCATTGGTGCCGATCCACAGCGTGCCATCGGCGTCCTCGTACAGCGCCATGATCCAGTTCGACAGCAGGCCATCGGCCGTCGTCAGTGTCTTGAAGCGGCCGTCGCGAAAACTCGCCAGGCCGCCGCCGGTGGTGCCCAGCCACAGCGTGCCGCTGCGGTCCTGCAACATCGATATCACGCCTTCCTGAGGCAGACCGGGCGCCTGCACAGGCTCGAAGCCCTGGCCGTTGAAACGTGCCAGGCCGGCGCGCGTGCCCACCCACAGCGTGCCGCTGCGGTCGCGCAGCACCGAGCGCACCTCGACGCCGGGCAGGCCCTGCTCGACGCCGAAGCTGTCAATGCGGCCGTCGCGCAGCCGTGCCAACCCGGCCGTGTAGCTGCCTATCCACAGAGTGCCGTCGGCGTCCTCATGCAGGGCCGACACCTCGTCGGTCGGCAGGCCGTCCTTCTTGCTCAGCGCGCTGATGCGCCCGCCTTCGATGCGGCTGATGCCGCCGCCCGAGGTGGACACCCAGCTCACGCCGCCGCGGCCATGCAGCACGGCGCGCACGTTGTCGTGCGCCAGACCTTCCGGCGTGCCGAACACGGTGAAAGGCCGGTTGCGCAGGCGGTTCAGGCCGCCCACCCAGGTGCCGACCCAGACGCTGCCCTCGCGGTCGCTGAGGATGGACCAGATCTGGCTGCCGGCCAGGCCTTCGGCGCTGGAGATCGCACTGAAGCGGCCATCCTCGGCATTCATGCGCACCACGCCGGCGCCCCAGCTGCCGATCCACAGCGCACCCTTGGCATCGCGCGCCAGCGCCGTCAGGTGATCGGTGGGCAGACCGTCGGCCACGGTGTAGACGCGCTGGCCGCCAGGCGTCACATGCACCAGGCCGCCGCCGGCCGTGGCGGCCCAGACGCCGCTGTGCGGATCGGCCAGCACATGGCGCACCTGCAGATGAGGGAAGCCGTTGTCGGGATTCAGGCTGCGGAACTGGCCTTCCTTTTCCATCGCCACCAGGCCGCCGCCGGTGGTGCCGATCCACAGCACGCCTTCGCGGTCGAAGGCCAGGCTGCGCAGCCGCAAGGTCGGCAGGCCATCGGCCAGCTGGTAGCGCTTGACGAGCTTGCCCTCGCGCAGATGCATCAGGCCGTTCTCGCTGGCGGCCCAGACCGAGCCGTCGCCAGCCTGCGCAAACGACCAGACGCGCCGGCCGGCGGTCTGCTCGGCACCGATGACGCTGTGGAAGCTGCCCTGGCGATAGAGCAGCGCGCCCTTGCTGTGGCCGATCCAGAGCTGCTGATCGCGGTCTTCCATCAGGCCGAACACCGGCTGCGACGCCACTTCGGGCGCCTGCGTTGCATCGAAGCTGGTGAAGCGCACGCCGTCGAAACGCGCCAGGCCGCCGGCGGTGCCGATCCACAGATAGCCGTTGCGGGTCTGCAGCAAGGCCTGCACGGTATTGAGCGGCAGGCCTTGCTCGGTCTGCCAGCTGTCGATCTTGTACTGCGTCAGCGCCTGCGTCGGCCCGCCCAGGCCCAGGCCGGCCAAGGGCGCTGCGGCTGAGGCAGGCGCCAGCGGCGGCTTGGGCGGCTCGGCGGCCAGCGCGGCTGACACCGTCAGCCACAGCGCCAGCAGCCAGCCCAGCGTGGACAGCGCTCGCGTCATCGCCAGCCTGCCGTAGAACGAATCGTGCGGAAGCCTTGCATGGGCGCGGTCAGGGTTCGAAGCTCGGAGCAAAACAAAGTGGGCAAAGCATAGGGGAGAAAACCGGGCGTTAGCGTGCAAGCAAGCGCCTGCGGGGCGACAGACAAGCCACGCGGACCTAGGGTACCCGAGCCTGAGCCGCCAGCGCTCCGGCCCGGAGGCGCCAGCGTGCAGTGGGTCACGCCGACGGTTGCCCCCGGTTGCCCGGACAATGGCGCCATCTCAACCCAGCCCCTGCCCTGGCCATGGCTTTCGCCGACACGCTCAAGCAACTCCCGCCCGTCGCCCATCTGGCCGAACTGCAACTGCTGGACGCCGCCGGCCAGCTGCTTGCGACGATTGAGAACAAGCCCGGCAAGGCCGGTGCGCTGGCCGTCTATGCGGCGCTGGCCGCGCGCCATGGCGGCCACATCGACGCGGCGGCCGCCGAAGAAGGCCTGCGGCTGTTCGCCGAGCACACCGAGGCCGCGCGCGCCCATCCGGGCAGCCATCCGAACATCGATCGCCTGTTCGACATCATCGCCAGCGGTCAGCGCCTGGCGGTGAAGCTGGTCCCGGCGCCTTAGTTTCGACGCCCCTCAGGCCGAAGCATCCACCACCGCCCGCACCAGTCTTGCAGCCGGCGCCGTCAGTGCGGGCAGGCCCGCCACCGCGTCGGCCTCCACCGCCTGCAGCACCCATTCGTGGATGCCGCCGACGATGGCCAGCGCCAGCGGCTTAGGCAGGCTGGGCCCGGCCACCTGGACGATGAAATCCGCAAAGGTCTCGGCCGACTGGCGCCGCACCGCCAGGCCGCGCGGCCCCAACGCCATGATCTCGACGAACAGCGTGCGCAGCAGCGGCGGATTGCTCGCCAGCGTGGCGAAATAGGCGCCCAGCGCCTGGTCGAGCTGGTCATGCCAATCGCGCGCCGGATCGATGGCGGCGCGCAGCACCGCGAAGGATTGGCGCGTGGCGCTCTCATACAGCGCCAGCAGCGCCTCGGCCTTGTCGCTGAACTGCTCGTAGAAGCTGCGCTTGGAGACGCGCGCCTCGGCCACCAGATCGGCGATGGTGGTGGCCGCATAGCCCTTGCTGGCGATGATGGCCGCCAGCGCATCGAGCAGGCGCCGCCGCGTGTCCGGGGTCGGGTCGGTCAGGGTGTTCATGCTGAGGTGCATGGTACTTGACAGTACCAGCGTCGACACCCAAGATCGCACCATTGGTACTTGGCAGTACCAAACCCGAAAAACGGAGCTGAGGAACAAGCCATGGCTGAACTCGTCGTGCGGCGGCTGCTGGTCGATCTGCAGACCCCGCTGCCGCGCCACTGGAACGGCGGCGATGCCTTCCGCAGCGCGATGTTCAATGCGCTGTCGATGAGCTTTCCGGTCGGCGAGCAGTTCTTCATCGACTCGATGCGCCTGGGGCTGAAGCAGCTCGACGAGGCCGGGCGTGCGCGCTTTGCCGACGAAGTGCAGGGCTTCATCGGCCAGGAGGCCACCCACCGGCGCATCCACGCGCTGTTCAATGAGCACCTCGCCCGCCAGGGCCTGCGCAACCACTGGGAGCCGCGCGCGCGGCGGCGCATGCAACGGCTCGATGGCGTGGACCCGCGCATCTGGCTGGCCGCCACCGCCGCCACCGAGCACTTCACCGCCATCCTGGCCGAATACCTGCTGTGCCACGAGGCGCCGCTGGCCGGCACCGAGCCGCGGCTGCGCGATCTGTGGCTTTGGCATGCCAGCGAGGAAAGCGAACACCGCTGCACCGCCTTCGACCTCTACCGCGCGCTGGGCGGCAACGAGACCTGGCGCCGGCGCTTGTTCTGGCTGGTGTCCTGGCACTTCAGCTGTGATCTGCTGCGCCAGACGCTGAACAACCTCTGGCACGACGGCAGCTGGTGGCGGCCCTCCACCTGGGCCAGCGCCTGGCGTATGACCTTCGGCCGCGAGGGCTTCGTGCGCTGCACCCACCAGGCCTGGAAGGCCTATCTGCGCCCCGACTTCCACCCCTCGCAAGGCGATGGCGAGCCCGGCCTGCAATGGCTGGCGGCGCATGGCGACATCGCGGTGCCGGTGCGGCAGGCGCCGGGGGCGGCCACCGCACAGGGCTGAGGCCCGCGCGCCGGCACGCATCCCCCCGGCTGCGCAGACTGCCGCCGACACCGTTAGCATCGGCAGCCTTGGTCAATCAAACCTGAGGAGACAAGGCGATGTTCAACCATGTGATGGTGGGCTCGAACGATATCGAGCGTTCCAAGCGCTTCTACGACGCGGTGCTGGGCGTGCTCGGCGCCGGCGAGCCGGTGCGCAACCAGTCAGCCACGGGCCACACCCGGCTGTTCTACCGCCACGAAGGCAGCACCTTCGGCGTGACCGAGCCGATCAACGGCGAGGAAGCGACCTATGCCAACGGCGGCACGCTGGGCTTCAAGTGCAACTCGGCCGAGCAGGTGCGCGAGTTCCACGACGTGGCCGTGGCCCACGGCGGCACCTCGATCGAAGGCCCTCCCGGCCTGCGCGAAGGCGCGATGGGCGCGCTGCACCTGGCCTATGTGCGCGACCCCGACGGGCACAAGCTCTGCGCGATCTATCGTCCCAAGTAAGTGGCAAGGCTCCGGCGGCGCATGGGCCGCCGGATGAGGCGCGGGGCGAGCGCTCCTTCAGGACGGTAGTGGCCTGTCACGCCCGGCCATGAATGCCCCCCGGAAAATGTCCGTTCATTGGGCCTGCGAATCTGGCTCGCCAACAGGCTGCATGCTCGAATGTTGAGCAGATTCTTAACGACCCACAGGAAAAACGTTAGGCGTCGCGAACAATGCCTCTCCCAACCAGGCTCTACAAGTACGAGGCCTTTACAGCCCAAGCTCTAGAGAATCTCAAGAACCACTCTGTCTACTTTGCGTCGCCAAGTGGATTCAATGACCCATACGACTGTGCCGTTTCACCAAGCGTCAAGGAGCCGAGTGACGCTGACCTTCAGCGCATTCGTAAGCACTACCTCGCGAAGGATGATCTTCCTGAAGAGGTACGGACGCAGTTTGAAAGGCTCGATTTAGCGGGCCTGCGCATCATGCTGCTTCGACAGGGTCAGAGCGTATTGGACGACGCGGTGAAGGACTTTCTGTCTAGGCGAGGCGTCACTTGCTTCTCCGAACGGAACGACAGCCTCCTAATGTGGGGTCACTATGGAGGCAGATTCAAGGGATTCTGTCTGGAGTTTCGAACCGAGCACCCCCCTCTGACCAAGGCTCGCAAGGTTCGGTACGCTGCAGAAATGCCGCAGGTCGATCTCATCCCACTGCTATGCAGCGACCAAGAAGACTCAGCCGAGATTCTTGACCTCTACTGCACCAAAGCGCTTGACTGGCACTACGAACAAGAGTGGCGCTGCATACACGACAAGGCGGGGACGCGCTATACCTATCCCGCCGAGGCGCTCACAGGCATATTCATCGGTCCAGACGCGGGCTTTGCGTCTTTCGAGATCCTCGCTCTCATTGTCATGAACCAGAACCCACAGACCCAGCTTTGGCAAGGGAGGCGAAGCAAATCTGACTTCTCTGTCGTGTTCGAGCCAGTCACGTACACCCCTCATCTGGAGGCGAAGCGTCGTGGGCTACTTCCAAAAGACGCCTAGTTCCTCGGTCGAAGCGAGGCCCAACGGCGCGGCAGTTTTTCGGCCTGCAATTTCGATCGTTCCAGTGGCAGCTTAAGGTCGCAAATAGTCACCAGCAGCAGCAATTCCGGGGCGGCATACAGCACGAACAGGCCGCAGCGCATCATGGTGAACGGGCACGTGCGGACTCGCTCTTGGCCAAGTCGACAAGACGCTGCTCAGGGCAGCGTCGACCCCGGTTGATCCCGCGGCGCCAGGCGCAGGTAGTCATCGAGCCCCGCATCAGCTTGCAGCGGTTTCAGCCGCACACTCAAGGTGTTGATGCGCCCGCCGGTATCCACGCCCTCGCGCGTGCGCAGCTCGGTGTAGCCCTGCCGCGTCCAGAAGGCTTCGGCCCGCGCATTGCCCTGCACCACGCCCAGCCGCATCCAGCGCGCCCCCTGGGCACGCGCCCAGTCTTCCAGCGCCTGATAGGCAGGGCCGGCAACGCCGCGGCCATGCAGCGCGGTGGCGATGATGAACAGAGCCAGATGCCAGGTCTGCGGCACGCACAGATCGGACAGCACGTCCGCCACACCCACCAGCGGCTCGCCTGCCTGCTCGCGCGCATACAAGCCCATGAACCAGCGGCGCGTGAAGCTCAGATGCGCCGGCGGCTGCTCTTCCCATTCGAGCCGCGCATCGTCTGGCCCCGCAGGGCGGCCGTTGATGGTCATGAAGTAAGCCGGGTTGGCGTCGAAGAAGGCCTGCAGCGAGGGCAAGTCGGTCTCGCTGAGCTCGCGCGCCTGCAGATCAGCCGTCTGGAACAGCGAGGGCTGGATGGAAGGGCTGGTGGTGTTCATCGTGCCTCCGATTCTGCGACGCGCCAGCACGGCGCGCCGACCGGATGATCCCCGAGCCGGGCACGCTAGCGATCCCAATGGAACTTGTGCAGCACCCGGTGCGCAATCGGCGCCACGATCAGGCCGGCCACGATCAGGAACACCAGCCCGGCATACAGCGCATAGAGCCCCGCGAAGACCTTGCCCGCATCGCTGCGCGGCGCGTCCACCGGCCCCATGCCGCCCAACAGCATGGCGGCGTTGAGGAAGGCGTCGCGCCAGGCCAGATGCTCGAAATACATATAGCCGGCCATGCCCAGCAGCAGCGACAGCAGCAGCAAGGCCGCCGCGGCGCCGGCATGCTGCAGCAGCCGGCGCATGAAGCGCTCGGGCGGAAGGGGCGGGTGCAGCCTAGCCTCGTACATGCCGTTTCTTGTTCCGGTGAGCTAGCGCGAAAGCGCCGCGATCTGACGGTCCTGCAGCCGCGTGAACAGCAGCAAGGCCACACTGGCACCGATCAGCGCCAGGAACATATCGGATTGCGTGTCCCAGGGGTCGCCCTGGGTGCCGAGAAACTCGTCGGCGCCCTGGCCCAACGCCAGCGCCGCGCCCCATTCGATCAGCTCATAGCTGGCGCTGATGGCCAGCACAACGCAGACGCACAGAAAGGCCAGCATGCGCCGGCCCTGCACATAGGCGCCACGCAGCAGGACCTCGCGCGCCACCAGCGCCGGCACGAAGCCCTGCATGAAGTGGCCGATCTTGTCGTAGGGGTTGCGCTGCAGCTGCAGCCAGTCCTGCAGCGCAAAGCCCAGCGGCACGCGCGCATAGGTATAGGCGCCGCCCAGCATCAAAACGCAGGCGTGCAGGAAGATGCACACATAAAGCAACGTGCTGAGCGGAAAGCGCCGGTAGCTGGCCCACAGCAGCGACAGCGCGATGAAGACGGGCGCCACCTCCATCGCCCAGGTGGCGCGGTCGTAAGGCTGCCAGCCGGACCAGGCCAGCAGGCCCAGCAGCAGCAACGAGGCCAGCAGCAGGGGAAGGTCGGCGCGGGAGGACTGGGCAGCGGCAGTGTTCATGGCGGGATGCTAGCGGCTGGGCGGCGTTTCACAGCAAATCCAGCGTCGCATCCGCCGCCGGCAGCGCCGCACCTTGATGCAACGGGCGCTCGGCGCGGTCGAACCACAGGCGCAGCGTCGCGCCCTCAGCCTGCAGCAGCGCAAAGCCGTCGCCGGGGGCATCGTGCCAGGCGCTCACCGTGCAGCGCAAGAGCTGACCCTCGGGGCCGGCAAAGTCGAAGCAATCAGGCGCGGCCAGCGCCTCGGCGGGCGTCACCGCGAAAGGCCAGGGCGCATACAGCGCCGAGCTGTGGATGGAGTGCAGGCGCACGCAGCGTTCGGGCTCGGCGCCATCGGCGCGGCGGATCTCGGCGCTGACATAGCCCGAACGGTGCTCGTCACCGGACAGGAACACAACCCCCGACGCGCCCTGCTGCCACAGCAGGCCCAGCAGCCCGTGCAGGCTGGCGGGAAAGCCGTCCCAGGCGTCCGAGCGCAGCGCGCTGGTCGGATGCTCGGCAGTGGCGAGGCGCCGTGGCAGCAGCATCGAGCCGGTCAGCACAAAGCGCGGCTGGCCGCCGCCGGCCGTGCGTGCCAGCCATTGCGCCAGCGCATCGCGCTGCGCGGCACTCATGATCTGCGCCTGCTGCAGGCGCGCCAGCGGCCGCGGCTCGCGCTCGCTGCGGCTGTCGCCGATGAAGAAGGCCGCGCCGCGCCAGACGAAGTCGTGCCAGAAATGCTCGCGCAGGCCCGGCCGCGCGCCGGGCTCCCAGCGTGCGCGCCAGGCGGCATCCAGCGCCGCTTCGAACCAGGGGCCGCGGTCCACGCTGCCATCGGCACGCAGGCGCGGCTCCCAGTTGTCCTCGATCTCATGGTCGTCGGGCGCGTGGACGATGCGCTCCAGCGTGGGCGGCAGCTGGCGGATCAGGCCGGCCTTCATCTGCCGGTAGGGCTGGCTGTAGCGGTCCAGCGCGTTGTGCGCATCGGCCAGGCCGCCGCTGGCATCGGCATAGATCGCATCGCCAGCCAGCAGCAGCAGCGAAACCGCCGGGCCGGCCGGGTGATGGCGCGTGAAAGCCAGCAGCCGCGCCAGCGACGCGTCAGCCGGGCCGGCGCGGCGCGGGTCACGCTCGGCGCCCGGCACCGTGTCCAGCAGGCCGGGCGGGTACTGGCAGGCCGCCAGCACAAAGCTCAAGGGCTGAGCCGCCACCGGCGCGGAAGGATCTTCGCTGGGCCGCGGCACAAAGGCCGGACGCAGATGCAGCGGGTCCAGCGCCAGCGCCGCGGCCAGCGCGGCTTCCAGCCCGCCGGCGGGCCGCTCGCCCTCGACTGCCTGCGCGCGCAGGTCAGCATAGACGAACAGGCACAGCAGGCCGCAGACGCGCCCCTGGGCGTCCAGCGGCTCGGGAAACCAGTCCCAGGGCAGGCTGCCGCGCAGCGCATCGCCCACCTCGGCACCTGCGGGTTGATCGAAAGGCTGACGCTTGATCTGCGCGGCGAGCGGCCCGCTGCCCAGTGGCAGCAGGCGGCCGTCGTCGGCCTGCTGCACCGGCAGCCAGGCCCAGGCACGCGGCCAGCCCAGCTCGGGCCGCAGAGCCGTCAGCAGCTCGACGCTGGCATGGCCCTGCGCATCGGCGGGTCCACGCACGCGCTCGACACGGTGCAGCGGCGGGAAAGCCGCCCGCAGCGCGGCGTCCTGCGCTGGCGATGCGTGCGTCATGGCAACGCCTCCTCGAACAGGAACTGCAGCACGTGCACGAACACCTTCTCGCGGATGTCATGGCCGATCAGGCAGTCCTGATGGCCATGGCCGGGGATGGTCTTGTAGCGGTAGCGGCCGGGCGCGACCTGCTCGTATAGATCGTGCAGCAACTCGCCGCTCTCGGCCTGGCACAGGCCGTTGTCCTGGCCGTGGATCGACAGCACCGGAAAGGCCTGCAGCTGGGCCAGGGCCTTGGCCATATCGTCCAGGTAGACGCTGGCGCCGCGCCAGTCGGTGATCTCGTTGACGCGGGCGAAGTTGATGGCCTGGGCCACGGTGTCCATATTGAGCGGGCCGAAATGGTCATCGATGAAATCCAGCACCGGCTTCGCCACATTGCCGATCGCGAAGTCGCGCCCGTAGAGCAGGTCCATGCGGTGGCGCGTGGCGGTCCAGGGTGTGCGGCGCAGACTGGGGAACGGCGGGTTCTCGAGGTCGAACTCGGCCTGCGGATAAGGCAGGCTGGACAGCAGGCGGTCGATCAGTTGGTCCTGCAGGCCGCGCGGCTCCTCGGGGCGGAAGGCATAGTCCTGCAGCGGCAACCAGGGCCGCAGGTGTTGCATCAGGTGCGCCCGCAGCGTGTTGGTGGGCGACATGATCATCTTGGGCGTGACCTGCGAAATCACCAGACGGCGGATCAGGCCGCCCTGCATCAGGCGCTGGCGCAGCGCAAAGAAATGCTCGACCCCCGCCTGCTCGCGCGGCTGCAGCAAGGCCATGTGCAGCATCGACGCGCCCATGCAGTGCGCGAACAGGTCCAGCTGCGGCCGCCCGGTGGCGCGCAGCACCTGATCCACCGCCACCGGGATGTCGTTGAGCGCGCATTCCTCGAAGGTCCAGGGCAGCGTGGCGCTGGGCATGCCGGCGCTGGTGCGCATGTCCAGCAGCCAGACATCGAAGCCGGCATCCCACAGCAGCTTGGCGGGACCGGGCTGCACCGAATGGTGCGCAAACGTGGTGCCACTGGCGCTATAGCCGTGAATCATCAGCAGCGGCTGGCCGCCGGCCCAGGGGCCGTCGTGGCCGGCGGGCGCGATGCGCTGGTCCTGGCGGTAGCGTGTCAGGCGCAGATGCACCGGCTCATCGGCATCGGCGCGCGGCTTGAGCGCCACCGGACGCCGCTGCAGGCCGGCGTCGCCGCACCGGCCCACCGCGATCTCCATCACATCAGGCGGCGGCAGGCCCGGCACCGCGCCTGGCAGGCGCTCGGGCGTGCGCGGCGGCGCGGCGTCGGGCAGGCGGAAGGTCCAGACATGCACCTCGATCAGCAGGCGCAGCAGATAGGCCAGCAGCGCGCCGAGCTCGCGCACCGTGCTGGGCATGTCGGGCGAGCGGGTGATGCGCAGCAGCGGCTGGCGCTGGCGCGCCAGATAGAACAGATCCAGCTCCAGCACCGGCGCGGCCTGGCCGCGCAGCGGCTTGATGGGGCCGCTGACCTCCAGCGTCAGGCGGCTGAGCTGGGTCCAGGGATTGCCGCGACGCGTGTAGCTGAGGCGCTTGGCGCCGGCCAGACGCAGGCCTCGCAGCGGGCGCGCCCAGACGGGGATGTCCGCGGTTTCGCCCAGCGTCAGCGCGTAGTCCATTCGCCGCACCTGGCCGGCGTGCGAGGCCAGCGCCAGCGCGTTCAAGGCCTTCGTCCTGACGCGCTGCCAGCCCGAACCTTGGGCGGGCTTGGGCGCAGCGCGTTGCGACAGGCCGTCCAGCAGGGCTTGCGTGCTGTCACGCCAGCCGCGGTTGCGCCACCAGGCCCACAAGCCGCGCAGGCTGCGCTGCCAGGGGCCGCTGGCCTCGCGATGGAAGACCGCCAGCTCGGCCTGCTGCAGCGGCAGCACCAGGCGCGCATCGCTGTCCTGCCGTTCGGCATGCATCCACAGCTTGCCCTGGCCGCGCGCACTGCCGGCCTTGACCACCATGTAGTGGCCGGGCGCATCCGGGTCAGGCCAGGCATCGAACAGGCGCAGCCGGCTCTCGCCGTCGGGCGCGCAACTCAGGCGGCGCTGCGGCCCGGCCTGCAGCAGCTGGCGCAGCGGCAGCGGCTGGTAAACGAAAGTCAGCTCCAGGTATTTGATGTCGCCACCCGGCGCGCCGGGCAGGCGCACGAAGCCGCCCAGCCGCTCACGGAACTCGGCCTCCACCGGCGCGGGCGCCTCGGCCTGGTCGATCGGCAGGCGGCGAAACACCGGGCGTGGGCCGGGCTTGGGCAACGCGGCCATATCGCTGCGTTCGCGCAGGCCCCAGAGCCGGCGCAGCGTGGCCAGCGCACGCAGCGCCAGCGCGGTGATGGTCAGCGCCGGGTTGATGCCGACGGCGGCGGGCACGATGGCGCCGTCCAGCACCACCAGGCCCTCGTGCACGGCTTGCCCCTGACGGCCGGCGTAGACGCGGCCCCATTCGTCGACCACGCCGCGCGCCGCATCGTCGGCCATCGCGCAGCCACCCAGCGGGTGCACGGTGATCATCGGCCCCTTCTGATCGTCGGTCAGAAAGGACAGCTCGGCCGGCAGCAGGCGCCACAGCGGATTGGCCAGCAGGCGCGCGCCGCTGCGCTGCAGCCGCGCCTGCAGCCAGGCATGGCGGCGCTGCACCGCCGGGTCGTCGCGGGCGCCAGGCCAGTGCACCTGCAGACGACCAGGCTGCGCGTCCTGCTCATCCTCTTCTGCGGGCAGGCGCAGCTCGCCGCTGGCGCCGTCCAGGCCCATTATGGCCAAGGGCAGGAAGCGCGCGCTGCGCTCGGGGCGGATGCTCAGCGGGTCGTCGAAGCTGACGCCGCCGGCATGGCGGCTGCGGTCGGGCTGCGCCAGCCTGTCCAGGGTCTCGGCCAGCGCAAAGCTTTCCTCGAAGCTCCAGCGCAGCGCGCCGGGCACGGCCAGGTCCTGCACAACAAAATGGCCGCCGGCCGCGGCATCGGCCGAGCGCGCATCCAGCAGCGCGGTGATGGTGGGGCCGACGCCGCGCGCAGCCGGCGCCTGGTCTTCATCTGCCAAGGCCTGCAGCGGCTCGGGCGCCTCGATGGCCGCGGCGATCGCATCGCCATTGCCGCTGAAGCGTCGACCGAGCTGGTCCGACAGCGCCAGCCCTGCCGCACGTGAGCGCAGCAGGATCTCGCTGCTGCCCAGCGCGCCGGCGGCCAGCAGCACGCGGCGCGCACGCAGCCGCGCCGGAGCCGGCTCGCGGCGGCGCATCACCGCATCGCTGTGCTGCACCAGCAGCTGCCATCCCGCGTGCGCGTCCGGCTCCAGGCGCAGCACGCTGGCGCCGGTGATCAGGCGCACACCGCGCTGATGCGCCTGCAGCAGCAGATTGGTGTCCAACGATTGCTTGGCGCCATGGTTGCAGCCGGTGGCGCAGTCGCCGCAGGCGATGCAGCGCTGCAGATCCAGGCCAGCCGCGCTCTGCGGCTGCGCTTCCAGCGCCACCGTGATCGGCACCCGCCGGGCCGGCGAAGTGGCATCTCCCAGACTGGCCAGCAGCTCGGCGCGGCGCGGCGCGAAGCCGGCCAGGCGGTCGATGGTGTTCGGCTGTCCGTCAGCATGCACGCTGCCCAGCGCCCGGCCGGCCGCCGCGTACCAGGCCTGCATCTGCGCCGGGTCGCGGCGCAGGCCTTCGGGCCAGGCCGGGTCGGCAAACACCTCGGGCCGCGCCGGCTCCATCACGCCGGCATTGATCAGCGAGCCGCCGCCCAGGCCACTGCCGAGCGCCACCACCATGTCCGGGCCGACTCGCAGGTCGAACAGGCCTTCGCCGAAACCCTTGATCTCGCCGCCAGGTGTGGTGACGCGTACATGGCCGGTCAGCTCCGAAAAGCGCGTCGGAAAGCTGCCCTGCAGATACTCGCGGCCGCGCTCCAGCACGGCGATGCGCAGCGGCCGGCCCTGCTCGTCAGCGCAGCGCGAGAGCTGCTCGGCGGCCACAGCGCCGCCGTAGCCGCTGCCGACGATCAACACATCGAAGTCGGGCTCGCTGCACGGCTGTTGCTGCTGTGCCAGTTCCTGCAGCAGCACTTCCAGCGGTTCGCCCAGCCAGCGCGTGGCCCGCGGCACGGCCTCGGCCGTCATCAAGCCGGGCTGCCTGTGGTGCGGATGTCCTTGAGCGCCAGCAGCATGGCGTCGATCAGCTCTTCGGCCGCCACCGGCTTGTGCAGCAGCGGCAGACCGGCCTCATGCGCTTCGCGCAGCCGCTCCGGCGCCGTGTCGCCGCTGATCAGCAGCGCCGGCAGGCCGGGCAGTGCCGAGCGCAGCGAACGGATGGCCGACAGCCCGTCGTCCGTCCCTCGCAGCCGCATATCGGCCAGCACGATGTCAGGACGCTGGACCAGGGCCTTGACCATCGCTTCGCGGGTGCTGCTGGCCAGCAGCACCTGGCAGCCATGCGCACCCAGCAGGGTCTGCATCGCCAGGCGCACCGGCTCCTCGTCGTCGACCACCAGCACGCGCAGGTTCTGCAAGGCCGCCAGGTCCGGTGCAGCCAGCGCGGGCGGCAGCTCGGCGCCATCGACAGCGGCAATGCTCAGCGTGAAGCAGGAACCGGCGCCCGGCTGCGACTGCAGCTCCAGATGCAGATCCAGCAGATCAACCAGGCGGCTGACGATGGACAGGCCCAGCCCCAGGCCCTTGGCACGGTCGCGCTCGGGGTTGCCGAGCTGGTAGAACTCCTCGAACACCCGCGCCTGTTCGTCGGCTGCGATGCCCAGGCCGGTATCGCGCACCGCCAGCTTCCACAGCTCGCCATCGCGCTGGGTGCTGATCTCGACGCCGCCGCTGGGCGTGTACTTGATCGCGTTGTCGATCAGGTTGCGCACCACCCGCTCAAGCAGCACCGGGTCGCTCTCGACAAACGCGCCCGCCGGGCAGTCCAGGCGCAGCGTCAGCCCCTTGCTGTGCGCCGTCGGCTGAAACTCCTGCTGCAGCCGGTGAAGCCATTTGCACAGCGGCATCAGTTCGGGCTTGACCTGGATGACCTGGGCGTCGAGCTTGGAAATATCCAGCAGCGCGTCCATCTGCGAGGCCAGCGAGCGCAGCGCCACATTCATCTGGCGCGCGATCTCGGTGCTGGGCGGGTCCAGTTCGCGCATGGTCAGCGCCGCGCCCAGCAGCGAAAGCGTGTGCATCGGTTGACGCAGGTCGTGGCTGGCCGAGGCGAAGAAACGGGTCTTGGCGGAGTTGGCCGACTCGGCGCGCTGCAGGGCAAGGCGCAGCTGCTCGTTGTTGCGCTGCTGCTGCTGCCGGATGCCGATGGACTCGACAAATACTCGCCAGGCATCGCGGGCCAGCCCGGCCAGGATGGCCGCAAAGCCCAGAATCAGGGCGCCCAGCAGCAGCTCGACCCAGGTCACCGCATGTGCACCACCACCACCGGTCACCCAGGACACGGCATTGGCCAGCGAGACCGGGATCAGAAAGGCCAGGAAAACCGGGCCATAGCCCGCGGTGGTGGCCACCGCGCCGGCGCACAGGCCCAGCAGCAGGATGGTCTGCACCATGCGCTCGTAGTCGCTCAGGAAGGGTGTGAAGGCGACCGACAGTCCGAACACCAGGCCGTTGAGCGCACTCAGGCCGACGGCCCACTGCAGACGGTGCGCACCGGCGTGGACTGGAGTTGCGGCAGCAGTCCCAGCGCCCACCAGCGCAAGGCCAGTACGGCAAACACAACACTGAGCCACAGGCCTGAGAACCAGGGCGACACCGCATCACCCGCCATCAAGGCCATGGCGGCAGCGGACAGCCGACGGGGTAAGGCACGCGCCGGCCCTGCTTGGCCAGCAGCTGCAGCAGTTCCTCGCGAACCGCGGCGGACTGGGAAAATCGGCGCTGATCGGCGTGGCGACCGGCGAATCGGGCGCGGCCGTCATGGCGTCAAGCAGGCTGGACCGGGCTTGCGCCC
>JACDQM010000154.1 GCA_015657635.1 Roseateles sp. | reverse complement strand
CCTTGCTGCAGGTCTCCATGCTGCAGGGCTACGATCCCGCCGCGCACCTGGCATTGGGTCGCGCGCTGGCGCCCCTGCGCGATGACGGCGTGCTGATCGTCGGCAGCGGCTTGAGCTATCACGATCTGCGCAACTTCGGCCCCGGCGCCGGCCGGCCTCGTCGCGCTTCGACGCCTGGCTGCAGCAGACGCTGGTGCAGGACAGTCCCGCAGCACGCAGCCAAGCCCTGCTGCATTGGGACCAAGCCCCGGCAGCCCGCCTGGCGCACCCACGCGAGGACCACCTGATTCCGCTGCTGGTGGCGGTAGGGGCGGCCGAAGACGAAGCCGGCGCATGCGTCTATCACCAGAGCGATTTCATGGGCGGCGTCACCGCATCGAGCTTCCGCTTCGGCGCTGCGGCGCAAGCCTGAGCTTTTGGGAAGCTCCGCACAGATCAACACGGTCCGTGATCGCGCGGACTCGGGCCGATCTATGCAGAGCTTCCTCAGCTCAACACGCGCTGCATGAAGCAGGCCTCGGCACCGAAGCTGGCCAGCTTTTGCGCCAGCGCCTTGGGCAGATGGCTCAGCGGCTCAAAACCATGGCGGCGCCAGAACGGCACCGAGCCCTGCACGGCCACCAGGCCGAGTTGTCGCAAGCCCAGCTGCTGGCACGTTGCTCGATCAAGGCCACCAGCTGGCCCGCCAGTCCCATCGAGCGCCCGGCGCGCGACCGCAAGGTCGTGCAGGTACAGCAGATGCGGCTGGACCGGCAGCTCGGCAGAGCTGGCGTCCAGCGCCGGCAGGCTGTCTGCGCAGGCCGGCAGGCTGAGCACATAGGCGAGCGGCTGGCCGTCGCCAGCTGTCGCAATCCAGCAGGTGTCATGCGCCTGCACTGCCTTCAGCTTGGCTTCAAAGGCCTGCGCGCTTTCTAGAAACTGGGGCTCGTAACACTGAGCTTGCACGGCCAGCACCGCTGGCACATCGGCCACCCGCAAGGGCCGCAGATCGATCTCGGACATCAGGTACAGGAACGAAAGGAAAAGGTTTCAGAGGGGAAGCAGGCGCAACAGCATTGGCCCAAGCGGCGTGAAGAGCAGCACGAAGCCCAGCACATTGGCGGCGCTGCAGATCCAGAACAGACGCTGAAAGCGCGGCTTGCTGCTCTTGTGGCGGAGCAGCGATTGGGCCAGCAAGGCACCCGGCCAACCACAGGCCAGGGCCAGGCCATGCAGCGTGGATTCGGCCACGCGCCATTCGCCCTTGGCGGCAGCCCGCTTGTCGCCGTAATAGACGATGAAAGTGGCCATGCTCATGGCCACATAGACGCCCCACAGCGCGCGCGGCAGGCCCCACAGCAGTTGACAGAGCAAAACCAGGCTCGCAAAGGCCGGCACCAGCCAGACCCAGCGCTGCACGGGGTTGGACGGACGCGGCGCAGCAAGTGCCGCCTTGGGCTCGCGGCTGAACACCTGTTGCGCGCGCAGCTTGCCTTGGGCATCACGACCGACAACAAAGCTGAGACGCTCACCGACGCAGGGGCGGCTCGATCGCAGGCCGAAGCTTTTGATGTGAACAAACAGCTTGGCACCGCCGTCGTCAGGCAGGATGAAACCATAGCCTTTGGCGTCGTCCCATTGGCTCAGGCGGCCGTTGCACCTCGGTTGAGTCATGAAGAAAAAGTGGCGCTAGCGCTGCAGGTTTGCTGAGCATCCGAGTCATCGGCATCGCTCGAAAGGGGCGCGCTCCGCGTCGGGAGCGGCGGCATTCTTGCACAGGCTCTACGAGCCGGAACGCGCCGGTCTTGGGCGCCCGTGCGCCAGCCAGGGCCGATGCCAACGCAAGCTTTGGCCTGCCCACGGAAAAGGGGCCGCTCGCGCGGCCCCTTTTCGGATCTGTCACTTACCGGCCGAAACCGCTGCGACGCGGGGCGCCTTGCGGGCCGGGGCGCTTGCCCGGGCCGCCAGGACCACGGGCCGGACGGTCACCGCCGCCGAAGCCGCGGTTGTCGCCGTCACGCGAAGCGTGGAAGGGCTTGCTGAAGGCGGGCTTGCCGCCAAAACCAGGCTTGGCGCCGAAGGCCGGCTTGTCACCACGCGGAGCGAACTCCGGACGGTCGCCGCGCGGTGCAAAGCCGCGGTTGTCATTGCCGCGGTCGAAGCCACGGTCGAAAGGCTTGCGGTCGCTGAAGTCGCGACGCGGCTCAAAGCCCTCGCCGCCACGGGGTGCGAAATCACGCATGCCGGCCGGCTGGCCGCCGAACTGGCCCTGCTCGCGACCGAAAGGCTTGCCGCCGCCATCACGGTTGAACGGACGACCGCCGTCGCGATGGAAGGGCTTGCCGCCGAATCGCTTGTCGCCGAAAGGCTTGCCATCGCCAAAGCTGCGACGCTCCTCGAAAGGACGCTCGCCACCCGGACGCGGCGGGAAGATGCGCGGTTCTTGAGTCTTGGGCTCAAGGCCGGCAATCTGGGCCACCGGGATCTGCTGGGTCGTGAACTGCTGGATGCGGCGGATCATCGACACATCGTCGCGAGTGGCCAGCGTGATCGCCAGACCTTCGCGGCCGGCACGGCCGGTACGGCCGATGCGGTGCACATAGTCCTCGGCCTTCATCGGCAGACCGTAGTTGATCACGTGAGTGATGGTGGGCACGTCGATGCCGCGCGCTGCGACATCGGTCGCGACCAGCACGCGCAGTTCGCGGCGACGCAAGGCCATCAGCACGCGATTGCGCTTGCCTTGCGGCATGCCACCGTGCAGCGGTGCCACCTGATGGCCGATTTCAGCCAGACGCTCAGCCAGCCAGTCAGCATCACGCTGGGTGGAGGTGAAAACCACGGCCTGGTCCAGATCGCGCTCGGCCAGGATGGCCTCCAGCAGCTGGTCCTTGTGGTGCGGGTTGTCCGCCCAGTGCAGGCGCTGGGTGATGTTCTCGTGAGCGTCGGTGTGTGAAGCGATGTCGATGCGCTGCGGGTCGCGCAGCAGGTCTTGCGCCAGGCGGCCGACGTGGCCAGCGAAGGTCGCGCTGTACATCACGGTCTGACGTGTGGCGGGCGTGGCGGCAGCGACGGTGTTGATGTCGTCGATGAAGCCCATGTCCAGCATGCGGTCAGCCTCGTCCAGCACCAGCATCTCGACGTTCTCCAGCACGCACTTGCCCGAAGACAGGTGGTCCAGCAGACGGCCAGGGGTGGCGATCAGGATGTCCAGCGGGCCGCCCAGCTGGCGGAGTTGCAGCGCGTAGGGCATGCCGCCCAGCACGGTGGCGACCTTCAGGCCGGGAATATGGCGCCCATAGGTCTGCGCGGCCTTGGAGACCTGCATCGCCAGCTCACGGGTCGGTGCCAGCACCAGCACCTTGGGGCCGTAGATCTTGCCCTTTTCGCGGCGCTTGCTGTTGTCACCACGTGCGGCGAGGATCTTTTCCAGTGCCGGCAGGATGAAGGACGCGGTCTTGCCCGAGCCGGTGCGCGACGACACCATCAAGTCCTTGCCTGCCAGGGCCGGCGGAATGGCTGCAGCCTGCACTTCAGTGGCAGTCTCGTAGCCGGAATCCTTGACGGCGCGCAGGAGGGCTTCGTGGAGGCCCAGATTTTCGAATGACATTGCGTGTTTTCTTTCAACAAAGCCAAGCTATTGCCGGGCATTGCCCGGGCAAAAGCCAGTCCTGCCGCGCCAAGAATGAAGGTCGCGGCAAGATCAGTGAAGTCGCTGGGAGACAAGCTCGCGTCGTACACCGGGACAGCCATGCTTGAGCGATGGCAAACCTGGAATAGCAATCCAGGCGGGCAGCCGGTGCGGCGCCGGGGGAACAGTCAAAGCGACGGCATCGCCGCCGACCGAACCCGAGGGTATTCAGTGCGTCGCTGCGGTCCCGCGCATGTTTACGGGGATGCCTGGCGGCCTGAATGAGGTCAGAGGAGACGTACGAACTGTTGTAGCAGCCGAGGCCGTCACAACAAGAGCGCGACTATAGCATGCTAGGGTTAGCACTAGCAAGCACTGTTCATGCGAAGGACTGCACATGCAGTGCGCATGCTGATCGACACGTCTTGCGCACAGAGCCTTGCGCGCTTGAACAGGTGGCGACGCGGGCCGTGATGGCACGGCCTGCGGCTGCGCTCGGTGGGCTATGCACTCATGCGTCCGACGGCGGGCCGGCCAGAGCCCGCTGCACGGCAGCCATGAAGCGACCGAGTTCGGAGACCTCAACGAACGGTTGAGCGCCCGGTGAAGCATCCAACAGCCCGGCCGGCAGCTCAACCTGACCCAGATGGGCTTGCAACACGCCGGAATCCAGGCCGTCGGCGATCAGCAATTGCCAGACTGGCAACCCCTTGCGAGCGCCGGCGAGGCGCTGCTCGCGCTGCAGGCGCCGGCCCGGATTCCAGGGCAGATCGGCATGGATCAATGCCGCCTCGTCTTGCTCGAGATTCAGTCCGACACAGGCTGCATCACTCGCCAGCAAGACCTGACCCTGCTCGCCGCGCCAGCCCTCCAGCGCTGCGAGTCGCTCGGCCTGCGGCTGGCTGAGCAGCACCGCATGCACGGACAGGCCCAGCGCGTTCAGCTTCTCGGCCACGGGCAGCAGCGTCGCATCATCCTGCGCGCCCACCAGCACGCGGCTGGCTGCAGCGGGCAGGATCTGCGGCAGCAAGCTGACGATGGCCTCAGCCTTGGCGCTGGCGGCCGTAGCGCCGACGGACGCCTGCCTCAGCTTGGCCAGCGCCTGCATCAGCTGCAGCTGGTCGGCATGGCTCAGATAGGCCAGCTTCCGCCAGCGCTGCAGCAGGCTGCGCGCCACATCTAAGGCGCCACTGTCGAGTCTGATGCCGGCGTCCAGCCAGACCTTGGTTTCAAGCGTCGGCGGCAGCTGCGCGTCGAGATCACGCCGGCGGCGACTCAGCATCACGCTCTGCAATGCCTCGCGCTGCTGGCGCTTGGCAGCTTGGCTGCCCAAGGCCTTCAGTCGGGCCAAAGGCCCGCGCCTGGCGCTATCCAGCCAGTCGATCCAGGCCTCGAGCGACGCATCACCCAGCAATTCGCGATCGGTCAGAAGCAGCGCATGGGGCGCCTGCGGCAGGCGCGGCAGCGGCAGCGGCAGCGTCCATTGCTGGACCGCGTCAATGATCAGCAACTCGCAGCGAGTGTCGGAATCGAGCTCGGACGGATCCTGCAGCGTCACCCCTTCAGGCCAGGCCCCAAGCAAGCGCTGAGCTTCAGCGTGCCACAGAGGATGGCGATCAGCGGGCGCGAGCAGCAGCGCCGTGCCCAGGCCGAAGCACTGCTGCCACAGCCGCAACGCAGCCAGCGCTGGCGCGCGCTGCGACAGGCCCAGGTCATCGGCCAACAGCGCGCGTCCGGCACAGACGGCAAACAGCGCCGCCTCCCACTGGTAAGCGGGCAGGGGCTGACTCAGCAGGCCAGACAACACGGCGCCCTCAGGGCCTTCGGCGAACACTGGCTCAAGCCGCTGCACACGCTGCTGCGCATCACTGGCCCAGGCCAGCTGAGACCAGACTTGCGGATCAACGCGCAGCTCATGGCCCGCCTGAGCTGCCAGCTGCAACAAATGCTGCGGCAGCTGGCTGTGCTCGGCGCTGGCACTGCGATCGGCGTCCAGCAAAGCTGCGACTGCAGCTTGCAGAGCGGCAGGCGCCGTCGAGCCGGCACGCCAGCGCAGGCGACGCTCCGCGCCGTAAGCCAGCCACAACTCGCTGTAGGGCGTCTGCGGCCCCTGCTGCAACATGGCCTGGATGGGCTCGCCGCCCTGCTTGAGTGACTCAAACAGGAAGTCGCTGTGCTCGCAGCGCGCGTCGACGCTGCGCACAAAAGCCGCGCAGCTGCAGTGATAGTCCCCCGGCGCAGCGCCGCGCAAATGCACTTGCACCTCCTGCTGGCTTTGCCGGTCCTGCATCCCAAAGACGCCGAACAGGGTCTCGCCCGGATCGGCGGTCCAGATGTAGGCACTTTCGGGCTCGTCCGCCTCGACGACCGGCTGCGGCGGCTTGGCCGCAGACTTGGCCTTCGCCTTCACTGGCGGCTTGGCAGAAGGCTTCTTTGCCGCCTTGCTGGCGGGACGTGCGACCGGCTTGGCCGGGCCAGTTTCATCGGACAGGTTCTTTGCCGCCGTCGCAGCCTTGGCCGCTTTGGCGGGCTTGGCTGCCTTGGGCGCTGCCTGCGGCGCGGCCTCTGCAGGGGCCGCGGCCGGCTTCACGGAGGTGGCGGTGCTGCGCGTGCTGGCGGCCTTCTTCGCTGCTGCCGGCTTGCTGCTCGTGCGGCTCTTCTTGGGCTTGTCCGTTGTAGCCGCGGCGATTGGCGCGGGCGCTGCGGCCAACTCGGCCGAAGGCGCCGCCCGCTTGCGAGAAGGCTGTTTTGCCTGGGCCACCGGCTCAGGCAAAACCGCTTCAGCCACAGCTGCGGTTGGTTTGCGACGAGGCTTCGCGGGCGCCACAGCTTCGGGGACGGCAGCTTTCTGGCCGCGCTTCCTCGCGGGCGCGACAGGCGCCTCGACCACATCGGAAACGGCAGAAGGCTCAGCCGCCTTGCGGCGGGTCTTGGGTGGCATGGCCATGGATTCGGGGGGCGGAATGGGAAGGGAAAGAAGGATCAGTCGGCGGGCCGTGCAGCCTCGCCAGGCTGGGGATTGATGAGCTCGGCGGGGTGCCACCCCCGCAGGCTGTTGAAAAAAGCCAGCGCGCTGGCACGGGCCAGATCGCGCTTGAACAAGGGCGCTTCGTGCACACGGCCCTGTGCCAGCAACTCTTCGCGCAGGACGCCGGGCAGCAGGCCGGCCTCGCGTCGCGGCGTCAGCCAGCGATTGTCAATCAAGAGCGCGATGTTTCCGAAGCTGCATTCGGTCAATTCACCATCGGTGTTCCAAAGCAGCAGGTCAAAGGCCTCAGCTGGCTTGCTGCGCGTCAGCGCGTCGTAGCACTCGCGCCGCGTGGTCTTGTGCTGGATGAACTCGGCCGAGGGGCCCAGGCTGTCGATTGGCTGCTCCGCCAGCGCCAGCTTCAGCGGCGTCGGCGTCGCAGCGAGCGGCTCGACCCGCGCGTCGAGCGCGCCGCCCTGCCCCAGCGCCAGGCGCACCCGCCAACTGCCGCTCGCATGCGCCGCGGCGAGCTGGGCCAGCAACTCACGCAGCAGTGCCTGGGAAAACTTGATGCCGAAATGCTGGGCCGTGCGCTGCAGCCGCGCCATGTGCCCGTTGAGGCGTGGCCACTGGCCTTGCTCCAACAGCAAGGTCTCAAGGGCTGCGATCGGCGCCTCGGCCCTCAGCAGAAAGCGCATCTTGGCGCGCCATTCTGCGATCTCGGCCTCTGGCCGTGAATCCAGCGTGATGGCGCTGCCCATGCCGCACTGCCATTGCCCCTGCACCCGCTCCACCGTGCGGATCGGCACGTTGAAGGTGGCCACGCCGCCGGGTTGCAGCAAACCAAGTGCACCGCAATACCAGCCACGCGGCGTGGGCTCCAGTTCACGGATGATCTGCATCGCGCGCACTTTGGGCGCACCGGTCACGGAACCACAGGGAAACAGCGCGGCGAAAACATCCGCCAGGCCCAAGCCCGGACGACTCACCGCGGTGACAGTCGACGTCATCTGCCAGACCGTCGGCAAGGCATGCAGTTCGAACAAGCGCGGCACACGCACCGTGCCCAGGCTGGCGACGCGACCGATGTCATTGCGCAGCAGGTCCACGATCATCAGATTCTCGGCCCGCTCCTTTTCGCTGGTGCGCAGATAGGCCTGGGCCGCTTCGTCCGCAACGGCATCGGCGCCTCGGGGCGCCGTGCCCTTCATCGGTTGCGCGGCCAGCAGCCAGCTGCGCTGCGAATCCGGCACCGGACGCCAGTCGAAGAACAGCTCGGGCGAGACGCTGGCCACACCCGCTTCACGCAAGAAGAGCGAAAAGCCCCCCGGCTGCGACGCATGCAGGGCCAGGAACAGGCGCGCGGCATCCGGCGCCCGGCCGGCCTGGGCATGGATACGCGTGGTCAGATTGACCTGGTAGCAGTCGCCAGCGCGTATCCATTCGCGGATGCGCTCGATCTGGGCCGCCTCGCTGGCATCGTCCTGGCTGTCCTGCCAGCCCATGTCCCCGGTGTGGCAGGCCGCTGCCGCGGGCCAGGCCTCGGGTTCGCAGCGGTACACCGCGAACTCGGCCAGCGCGGCCGAGCTGGTCTGCGTCTGCAGCGCGGCATCCAGCGCGCCGGCCGCTTCATAACGCAAGCCGCCCAGCACCCAGGCGCCCTCACGCGCCGCCGCGTGCGCCGCGCTCAGCACGCCAGGCAGCTGCTGCGGCGTGAAGGCGCGCAGCCACTCTGCCGGCGCCTCGTAAAAAGCGCCGCGCAGGCGTTCGCCATCCTCGCGGGCCAGCGGATGACGCGGAAAGTCGAAAGCCGCCCACAGATCCTCGGGGCGGCGGCTCTCAGTCATGGCCGGAATCTCAGAGGCTCAGGAAGTGCTCGCGGTAGTAGACGAGCTCGTCGATGGACTCATGGATGTCGGCCAGGGCGGTGTGCGCCTGCGCCTTCTTGAAGCCCTCATTGATGCCAGGCTTCCAGCGCCGCGCCAGCTCCTTGAGCGTGGACACATCCAGATTGCGGTAGTGGAAGAAGTCCTCCAGCGTGGGCATGTAGTTCGCCAGGAAGCGGCGGTCCTGGCAGATGCTGTTGCCGCACATCGGCGACTTGCCGGCCGGCACATACTGCTTCAGGAAGGCGATGGTCTGCGCCGCAGCCTCGTCCTCAGTGATTGTCGAGGCCTTGACGCGGTCGATCAGGCCGCTCTTGCCATGCGTGCCCTTGTTCCAGGCGTCCATCTTGTCGAGCGTCTCGTCGCTCTGGTGGATCGCGAACACCGGGCCTTCGACGCGCACCGTCAGATGGGGGTCGGTGACCACCACCGCCACCTCGATGATGCGGTCGGTATTCGGATACAGACCCGTCATCTCGAGATCAATCCAGATCAGGTTCTGCTCATTCAGGGCCAGCGTGGGGGTGTCGCTCATGGGGGAGTCCTTGGGGATGTCCTTGTTCTTGCTGGGCGGCATTGTCGCAGCCCTACACTTCGCGCCATGTCTTCGCTGTCAATTCCCGCACTCAATCCCACCGTCTTGAGCCTGGCCTTCGCGCTGGCGCTGCTCTTGTCGCTGGCGCTGAAGTTCTGGCTGTCCAGCCGCCAGGTGCGCCATGTGGTGCAGCACCGCGGCCAGGTTCCGGCCGCGTTTGCCGGCACCGTGCCGCTGCCCGCGCATCAGAAGGCCGCGGATTACACGGCGGCGCGCAGCCGCTTCGGCCTGTTCAGCACCGCGTTTGGCGCCTTGCTGCTGATCGGCTGGACCCTGCTGGGCGGGCTGGATGCCCTCAACGCCTGGGTCTACGAGGCGCTCTACCCAAGCTATGGCGGCATGGTCTATCAGCTCGGCCTGCTGCTGGCCTTTGTGCTGATCGGCGCCGTCCTCGACACGCCCTGGGAGCTCTACAACACCTTTGTGCTGGAGCAGCGCTTCGGTTTCAACCGCACGACCTGGAAGTTGTATGTGATCGACGGCCTCAAGGGCGCGCTGGTAGGCGCCGTGATCGGCCTGCCGATCGCCGCGCTGATCCTGTGGCTGATGGGCGCGGCCGGCCAGCTGTGGTGGCTGTGGGCCTGGGGCGCCTGGATGGGCTTCAACCTGCTGATTCTGGTGCTTTACCCGACCGTGATCGCGCCGCTGTTCAACAAGTTCGAGCCGCTGTCGGATCTGTCGCTGAAGTCACGCGTTGAAGCGCTGATGGCGCGCTGCGGCTTCGCGGCCAAGGGCCTGTTCGTGATGGACGGCAGCCGCCGATCCGCGCATGGCAATGCCTATTTCACCGGCATCGGTGCAGCCAAGCGCGTGGTCTTCTTCGACACCTTGCTGCAACGCCTCAACGAGCAAGAAGTCGAGGCGGTGCTGGCGCATGAGCTGGGCCACTTCAAGCACAAGCATGTGCTCAAGCGCATCGTGACGCTGTTCGCAATCAGCCTAGCTGGCTTTGCCCTGCTCGGCTGGCTGGGCAATCAGCTGGGCTTCTACCTGGGCCTGGGCGTGCGCCCCAATGGCGCCGGCCCGAACGATGCGCTGGCCCTGCTGCTGTTCATGCTGGCGGTGCCGGTGTTCTCCTTCTTCTTCACGCCGCTGTCCAGCGGGCTGTCACGCAAGCATGAGTTCCAGGCCGATGCCTATGCCTGCGAGCAGGCTGACGGCCGTGCGCTGGCATCAGCCCTGCTGAAGCTGCACGAAGACAATGCAGGCACCTTGACGCCGGACCCGCTGTTCGCCCGCTTCTACTACTCGCACCCGCCGGCCACTGAGCGCCTAGCCGCCCTGCAATCGCGCGGATGAACCCGCTGAACCGATGACCCCACCCATGATGAATCTGCTGCTGGCCCGCTGCACACCCCAGTCCGAGCCCCTGCCCCTGGAACAAGTCGCTGATTGGCTGGCCCAGGTGCCGGGCTGGCAGCCCGACCCGGAGCACAAGCTGATCGCCAGGCGCTTTGACTTCGACAATTTCTACCAGGTGATGGCCTTCGCCAATGCGGTCGCCGAGATCGCGCATGCGCAGGACCACCACCCGGACCTGATGCTCAGCTTCGATGCCTGCACCGTCAGCTTCAGCACGCACAGCGTGCGTGGCCTGAGCGCCAACGACTTCATCTGCGCCGCGCAGGTCAGCGCCCTGCCCGAGGCTTCGGCCGAATGACGGCCAAGCACGCACATCTGAAGCTGGGCCTGGTGGTGCGCGGCCACGGCCGGCACTATGTGGTGGAGGACGACACGGCCGGCGCCGTGTCTGTCATCCGCGCGGCAAAAAGAGCGATTGCGTGGTTGGCGATCAGGTGCGCTGGGCCGAGGTCAGCAGCGACGAGGGCGTGATCGAGGCGGTCGAGCCGCGGCGCAATCTGCTGTTTCGCCAGGACGAATGGAAGACCAAGAGCTTCGCCGCCAATCTGGACCAGTTGCTGGTGCTGGTGGCGGTGGAACCGGTGTTCAGCGAATCACAGCTGGCACGCGCCTTGATTGCGGCCGAGAGCGCCGGCATTTCAGCCAGCATCGCGCTGAACAAGACCGACCTGCCCGGCATCGATGCCCAGCGCGCGCGCCTTCAGCCCTACCGGGACATGGGCCTGCATGTGATGGAGCTCGCGCTGAAGGCTGACCCCGAGGGCTCGCGTGCGCTGCTCGCGCCCTGGCTGGACGGCAAGCGCACCTTCGTGCTCGGTCCCAGCGGCACCGGCAAGAGCACGCTGATCAATCTGCTGATTCCGGATGCGCTGGCCCAGGTCGGCGACATCTCGCAGGCCCTCAATTCGGGCCGCCACACCACCACGACCACACAGTGGTACTGGATGGACGCGCAGCGCCGCAACGCGCTGATCGATTCGCCCGGTTTCCAGGAATTCGGCCTGCAGCAGATCGAGCCGGCCCAGCTGCCACTGCTGATGCCAGACCTGCGCATGCATGCCGGCGACTGCCGCTTTTACAACTGCAGCCACCAGCATGAGCCGGGCTGCGGCGTGCGCACTGCCGTCGATGCCGGCCTGATCAGCGCGCAGCGTTACCGCATCTACGGCGAGATCCTGTCCGAGCTGTCGACGCGGCGCTGGTGAGCCGGCGCCGCCCGGCCAGGAGTTATTCCAGGCGCGGCGCGCCGGGGCGCACTTCGCGCACCTCGCGCACTTCGACATCCACCACATCGGCACTGGCGGCGCGGGCTCGCGCAAAGCCAGCGCCAGCGCGGAACTGACGCGCACGGGCAAAGCCCGACAGGTCCACCGTGGGCCGGCGGCCGCGGATCAGGCTCCACAGCAGCAAGCCCAGCATGCTGATCACGGCCACCGACAGAAGAAACAGCACCAGCACCAGCGTGGCGACTGCCAGCACGATGCGCAGCAGGAAGGAAAAGAAGGCAGAGATCACGGACATCATCCTTTGCTGGGTGCCAGGTCAACCACGCCCGACAAAAGGCATCTTGGTGGCCATCACCGTCATGAATTGAACATTCGCCTCGAGCGGCAGTGAAGCCATGTAGAGCAGCGCCGAGGCCACATGGGCCACGTCCATCGTTGCTTCCACGGCGATCTGTCCATTGGCCTGGCGCACGCCCTGGGTCATCGGCTGGGCCATCTCGGTCAAGGCGTTGCCGATGTCCAGCTGGCCGCAGGCGATGTCATGCGCGCGGCCGTCGAGCGAAAGGCATTTGGTGAGGCCGGTGATCGCATGCTTGGTCGAGGTGTAGGCGGCCGAGTTGGGGCGCGGCGCATGCGCCGAGATCGAGCCGTTGTTGACGATGCGCCCGCCACGCGGGCTCTGGCTCTTCATCAGCTTGAAGGCCGCACGGGCGCACAGAAAACTGGCCGTCAGGTTCACATCGACCACCGCCTGCCACTGGGCCACGCTCAACTCGTCGATCGGCACGGCCGGCGCCGAAATGCCGGCGTTGTTGAACAGCAGATCCAGGCGGCCGAACTCGGCGCGCACCCGCTCAAAGGCAGCCTCCACCTCGGCTTCCTTGCCCGCGTCGGCGGGCAGGATCAGCGCGCGGCTCGGATCGGCGGCCTGGGCCGCCGTCTCCTGCAGCGCTTGCGGCCTGCGGCCCAGCAGGGCCACGCGGTAGCCGGCGTCCAGCAGCGCCAGGGCGCAGGCCCTGCCGATGCCGCTGCCGGCGCCAGTCACCAATGCGAATTTGCCAGTCTCAGTCATTCCAGAAAACACTCGATGCCGAAAACAGGCGCGATCATGACATCAGTTGCTGCTGACTGCCGAGGCCAAGGTGATCGGGCTGCGGCGCCCTTCGATGATGACGCGTGGCAGCTGTGCCGGTGCCTCGCGTCCGGCAGACGTCGGGGTTTGCTCCAGCAGCAGCTGGGCGCGCACAGCGGCCTGGCTGGGCTGGCTGTAGCCCTCGACGACGACTTGCGGCAGTTGCTGGACCTGGAACGGTGCAGGGGCCTGCAGCAGGAATGCGGACAAGCCGAGCAAAACCCCGCCCGTGAGCAACACGGCGAACAGCTTGTGCTTGGCGTAGCGGTCAAAGCAGGGAATGGTTGTCGGCATGGCAGCTCTCCTGGGTCTGCAGCCGGCCTGAATGGCGGCTGCGATGGACACAGTGTGCTCAGTGCAAACCCGGATTCCCACCCGCCTGCGACGGACACCTGAATCAGCGCGACCACCTGCCGATGGCCGCGATGAACGGCCTGCAGCGGGTCGGCGAAGCCGAGGGATTACCCGTGCGCCAATCCAACCAGCAAACCCTGCCGGCGCGCGGCCAGCAACAACTCATCGTCCTGCGGCACCAGACGGCTGCAGCCGGCCACGTCGGCCAGTGGGACGGCGACGCAACGCGCCTGCTGCAGCGCGACCATGTGATTGAAGCGCCGCTGCAGCACCAGTTCCGCAGCCTGCACGCCGAAGCGCGTCGCCAATGCCCGGTCGAACGCTGTCGGCGAGCCACCGCGCTGCAGATGCCCCAACAGCGTGAAGCGGGGATCGGCCTCCGGCCCCAGGCGTTGGCCGAGCGCCTGCATCAGGCGCTGCCCGATGCTGCCCGGCTCCGCCGGATCCAGGCCATCCACCTGGGCCCCTTCCGCGACGCAGACGATGGCGTAGCCCTGCTCGGCGCGGCGCTGCTCGCACAGCGCCGCCAGTGCGTCGACATGGCAGGGCCATTCGGGCAGCACAACCGCGTCGGCGCCACCGGCCACACCGCCCTCAAGCGCGATCCAGCCGGCGTGCCGACCCATGGTCTCCAGCACCATCACGCGACCATGGCTGCGCGCCGTGGTCTCCAGCCGGCCCAGCGCATCGGCCACCACCGCCACCGCGCTGTCGAAGCCAAAGCTGCGTTCGTTGTGCATCAGATCGTTGTCGATGGTCTTGGGCACGCCGACCACAGGAACACCCAGTCGGGCGAACTTCTCGGCGATGGTCATCGTGCCGTCACCGCCCACCGCCACCAGCACGTCGATGCCGTGGCGCTCAAGGCAGGCCAGCGCGCGTGCCGAGCAATCCGCACCGCCGGCACCGAAGTAGGCAAAGGGGTCGGCCTTGTTGTGGCTGCCCAGCAGCGTGCCACCGACATTGATCAGGCCGCGCACCGCCGCCGGGTCCAGCGGCACCACGCGATCCTCCAGCAGACCCAGAAAGCCTTGGCGGATGCCGCTCACGGTGCCGGCGCCAGCCTGGCTGAGCGCCAGCGTGACGCTGCGGATCACCGCGTTGAGTCCGGGGCAGTCGCCGCCGCCGGTCAGTATGGCCACATGCATGGGTTCCCTCTCGTGCTGAGGGAGGCCATCCTGCCATGCAAGACTGAAGCACTCAAGGGAGAAGACGCCACGTTGAGGCGCTAGACTCCTCCAGTTGCCACATCAGCGAAGGCCATGTGTTGTTCGCGTGGCCTGCGTGCATCACCGTCAAACGGGAGAGTTGATTTGTCCGAGAACCCCAGCACAAACGCCAGCGACGCGTCTTCGTCCGCGCCGGGCCGCCTGCTCTACATCGAGGACAACCCCGTCAACCGGCTCGTGGTCGAAGAATTGGTGGCCATGCGTCCCGGCCTGCAGTTCGAATGCGCCGAGACCGGCACCGAAGGCGTGGCCAAAGCCATGGCCATGCGGCCGCAACTCATCTTGCTGGACATGCAGTTGCCTGATTTCGACGGCTACGAGGTGCTGGCACGCCTGAAGGCCCACCCGACAACCGCCGACATCACGGTGATCGCACTGTCGGCTGATGCTTCGCCTGAAGACAGCCAGCGCGCCTTGCGTGCCGGTTTCAAGGCTTACTGGACCAAGCCCATCGATTTCGCGGCCTTTCTGGCCGGCATCGACGCCGTCTTCTCTGCTTAGCGTACGCGCAGACGCGGTTGTGCGCTGCGGTCGCTGATGCGGCCGACCACCGCGGCATGTGCAAAGCCGTGGCGCGCAAAGATGCCCAGCACGGCGTCCAGCTCGCTGGGTGCGCAAGACACCAGCAGGCCGCCGCTGGTCTGCGGATCGCTCAGCAGGGCCTGATCTTCAGCGGCAAAGCCAGGCGGCAGCTCCACCTCGGCGCCATAGCCTGCCCAGTTGCGCCCCGAGGCGCCGGTGACGAAGCCCTGCGCGGCCAGCTGCCGGACACCGTCCAGCACGGGCACCTTCTGCCAGTCCAGCTCCACCGAACAAGCGGCGCCACGCGCCATCTCAAGGCTGTGTCCGGCCAGGCCGAAGCCCGTCACATCGGTGATGGCATGCACGCCCGGCAGCGCTGCCAGGTCCGGCCCCGGTGTGTTGAGCTGGGTGGTGTTGGCAATCATCTGGGCATAGCCCGCTTCGCCGAGCTGGCCCTTCTTCAGCGCCGCACTCATCACCCCGACACCCAGCGGCTTGCCGAGCACCAGCAGATCGCCGGGCTGTGCATCGGCATTGCGCTTCACGCGCGAGGGATGGATCAGGCCCAGCGCAACAAGGCCATAAATGGCTTCGACCGAATCGATGGTGTGGCCGCCGGCAATCGGGATGCCGGCCTCGCGGCAGATGGACGCGCCGCCCTCTAGCACCCGGCCGATGGTGGCCGTCGACAGTCGCCCGATCGGCATGCCCACCAGGGCCAGCGCCATGATGGGACGCCCGCCCATCGCGTAGACATCGCTGATGGCATTGGTGGCGGCGATGCGCCCGAAGTCGAAGGGTCGTCGACGATGGGCATGAAGAAGTCGGTGGTGGCGATCAGCGCCTGCTCGTCGTTGAGCTGATAGACCGCCGCGTCGTCGGCGGTCTCGATGCCGACCAGCAGTTCCTTCGGGATGGGCAGGCTGGCCGTGCCTTTGAGGATCTGCGACAGCACGCCCGGCGCAATCTTGCAGCCGCAGCCGCCGCCGTGCGACAGCGAAGTCAGGCGAGGTTCATCGGGCATTGCGCAGCTGTTTGTCGTATCACTCATGTCTTTGTCGTCAGCAGTTCTTCAGTCAGGCCCAGCAGCGTGGCACGCTCACGCGCCGGCTCGAACAAGGGGGCACGCAGCGCGCATTGCTGCGCCAAGGCCGGCAGCATAGCCGGCTCGTCGCGCGCGCGCTCAAGCAGGCGGGCCAGGCCCTGCGCATCACCGGGCTCAAAGAAGCCGGCATAGTCCGCGCCCAGCAGGCCCACATTGCCGTCGATGCGCGAGGCCAGCACCGGCGTGCCGCTGAGCACCGCCTCGATCACCGCATGCGCGCCGCCTTCCAGCCGGCTGGGATGCACCAGCACATGGGCCGCTGCGATGCGTGCGCGCGTCTGGGCATGGCGGCAGCCGCCGAGCCATCGATAGCTGGGCTGCGCGGCAGCCAGCGCAAGCGCAGCCTCGCCCAGCTCGGGGTCGAGGGCGGCACCGACGTGATCGAGCAGGATGTCGCGGCGCCCTGCCAGCAGCCGGGCGGCGTCGAAGTAGCACTGCGGGTCTTTCACCGCACGCAGATGGCCGACCATCAGCGCGCGCAGATGGCGCTGGGTCTTGGGCCGCGCTGCATGCCGCGCCGTGCTGGACTGCAGGCAGACGCGTACCTTGCCGCGCAAGTCCTGGGGCAGCGCCGCTGCACCCAGCTCGTTCAGCACCACCAGGCGGTCGGCCAGTTGCAGCGAACGCTGCGCCTGCGCGTCGATGGCGAGGTCCTGGTAGAGATCGGTGCCAGTCAGCACCAGCAGCAAGGGCCGCTCGGGATGCTGAACCCGCCAGGCCCGCACCGATGCCGCCGAGCGACGGGCATGCAGCGCGATCATCAAAGCCTCGTCGCCCGACTGCCAATCGGTGCACAGCCGGACCCGATAGCGGGATCGCAGCATGCGCGCCCAGCGCTGCGCGGTCTGCCAGTTGCCATTGTTGGCTGCCGCCAGCGCTGGCGTGACGAGAACGAGGGTTGGCCGATGCGGCACGCGGCAAACCTGTATTCAGGCCGGCAGCAGCCCCCGCCCACGCAGCATCGGCTGCACCACCGCGTCACGCCCGCGGAAGGCCCGGTAGGCCTCGCGCGGCTCGCGGCTGTTGCCGCTGGACAGCACATGCTTGAGCAGCTTGGATGCCACCTGCGGATCGAAGGGGCTGCCCGCCTCGACGAAGGCCTCGTAGCCATCGGCGTCCAGCACCTCGGCCCACATATAGACGTAGTAGCCCGCGGCATAGCCGCTGCCGCTGAACAGATGCTGGAAATGCGCCAGCCGGTGGTTCATGCCGCAGGCGGCCGGCAGGCCGTAAGCGGCCATGGTTTCCGCTTCGAACGTGGTGATGTCCGGGCCTTGCGCATCGGTCAGCGCATGGGCGGCCATATCGACCAGCGCGCTGGCGGTGTAGCGCACGGTTTCATAGCCCTGGTTGAACAGCTCGGCCGCCTTCAGCTTGGCCAGCAGCGCGTCAGGAATCGGCTCGCCGCTCTGGTAGTGGCGGGCATGCTTTTTCAGCACGGACGGCTCGCTCATCCAGTGCTCGAAGATCTGCGAGGGCAGCTCGACGAAGTCGCGCAGCACCTGGGTGCCGGACAGGCGCTCGTACTCCACATCCGACAGCAGACCGTGCAGGCCATGGCCGAACTCGTGGAAGAGCGTACGCGCGTCGTCGAAGCTCAGCAGGGTCGGCTCGCCCGGCGCGCCTTTGGCGAAATTGTTGTTGTTGAGGATGATGGGCAGCGCGCCGATGCCATTGCGCGCCTGCCAGCGCAAGGCGTTCATCCAGGCACCGCTGCGCTTGGTCGAGCGGGCGAAGTTGTCGTGCAGGAACAGGCCGCGCAAGGCGCCGTCAGCGCCCTGCACCTCGTAGACCTTGACGTCCGGGTGGTAGCCCTGCACTTCGGGCTTGTGCTCGAAGCGCAGGCCGAACAACTGTCCGGCGCAGTCGAACAAGGCCTGCACCATCGCATCCAGCGGGAAGTAGGGCTTGACCTCGGCTTCTTCGAGGTCATAGCGCGCCTTGCGCACTTTCTCGGCGTAGTAGCGCCAGTCCCAGGGCTCCAGCGTGAAGTTCTCGCCGCGCGAGGCCATCATGCCCACCAGCGCCTGACGCTCAGCTTCAGCGGCCGCCTTGGCCGGCTCCCAGACCTGGTCGAGCAGGCCCAGCACTGCGTCGCGGCTGCCAGCCATGGTGTCGGCCAGCGCATAGTCGGCATAGCAGGCGTAGCCATGCAGGCGCGCCTGCTCGTTGCGCAGCGTCAGGATCTCGCGCGCCACCTCGCGGTTGTCGGTGGCACCGGCGTTCTCGCCGCGGCCCACCCAGGCCTTGTAGGCCTGCTCGCGCAAATCACGCCGCTCGCTGAAGGTCAGGAAGGGCACGATGTGCGAGCGCGACAAGGTGATGCAGTAGCGCCCTTCGCCCAGGTTGCGCTCGGCGGCCGCCTGGCGCGCCGCAGCGCGCACGAAGTCCGGCAGGCCGGCCAGATCAGCCTCGCTGGCCAGCACCAGCTGATAGCCGCTCTCGTCGGCCAGCACGTTCTGGGCGAACTGCGTGTTGAGCTCGGCCAGACGCTCGACCACCTGGGCATAGCGCTGCTGCGCCGGCCCTTGCAGCTTGGCGCCGGCACGCACGAAGTCCAGGTGGGTGCGTTCCAGCAAACGCAGCTGCTCGGGCGTCAGGCCCAGCGCCTGGCGTTCTGCATGCAGCGCATCGACGCGCTTGAACAGCGCCGCATGCATGTAAATCGAATTGCCATGTGCGGCCAGCGGAGCGGCCAGCGCACGCTGGGCCTGCTGCAGTTCGGGCGAGGTGGCGGAAGCCGCCAAGGTGTAGAACAGATGCTCCAGCCGGCCCAGCAAGCGGCCGCTGCGATCAAAGGCCGCAAGCGTGTTGTCGAAGCTCGGCGCTTCAGCCTGGTTCGCGATGGCGTCGAGCTCGGCGCGGTGCTGCGCCAGTGCGGCCTCGAATGCCGGTGCGAACTGGGTCGCCTCGATGTCGGCAAAGGGCGGCAGACCATAAGAGGTGTTCCAGTCTTGAAGCAGGGGATTGCTCATGCGTGCTGTCTCGGCTCCCGGTGCAGCGCGGGTGGCGCGGCCGGTGTGTTGTGGAAGGGGTGGAGCGGATTTTAAAAAGGCCGCCGCCCGGGTGGGAGCGGCGGCCTGAAAGGCGCAGCGTGGCCAGGGGCCTTACTTCAGGCCCAGTTCCTTGCGCACCGCAATCTCGTCGGCCTCGTCATAGGGCTTGTTGGCGCACTGAGCCTTCCAGTCATCGGCCTTGTCCAGGTGCGCATCGGTGCGCACGCGCAGCGGCTCGGTGGTCTTGTTGTGCGCTTCAACCTTGGCGTCAAAGGCTTTGGCGTCGACGTCGTACTGGCGCTTGCCGTTGTTGAAGGCATCGATGCGGGCGTCCAGCGCGGCCGCGCGGGCCTGGTAGTCGGCCAGCGCCTTGGCGGCGTCGGCCTTCTCCATCTTGGGCAGCTGTTCCTTGAGCGTCTCGTTGAGCTTGATCACGGCCTCGCGGTCCGCCTTGATCGCGGCGGCATCGGTGCCGATGGTCTGGCCGCGCTTGTTCAGCTCGTCCTTGCCGGCCAGCAGCTCCGCACGCTCCTTGGCATGGGTGGCCTGCGCCTCCTTGATGGCGGCCGCCTCGCTGTTGTTGGCCTCGAACAGCTGCAGGCAGCTGCGCAACTCGTCGCGGCTCATCAGCTTGGGCTTGGGCTTTTCCACCACCGGGCGGCTGACCTTGTTGTTCTTGGGGTCGACCTTGGCATTCGGGTTGGCGGTCTGGGCCAGCACGGGCAGCGCGGCGGTCAGAAAGGCGCAGAGCAAAAGGCGTTTCATGGAGCAGTTTTCGGATCGGTGCGCCGGGACGGCGCTGTCAAAGAATGGCGGATCGCTTGTCGAGTCCGGCCGGCATCATGCCACGCAGCCCGGCCGGCTGCCCTCCGGGCCGTCCCGGGGCCGGCGACGATAATCGCGCCCTTCGCCCTCCGTTCCCAAGGCCTGCCATGGCGCTCAAAGCCACGATTTACAAAGCCCTGCTCAACGTCTCGGACATGGACCGCCATGTCTACGGCGAGCACAACCTGACGATTGCCCGCCACCCCTCCGAGACCGACGAGCGGATGATGATCCGCGTGCTCGCACTGGCGATGAACCTGCCGACCGACGATCTGCGCGGCCGCCTGGAGTTCAGCAAGGGCCTGTCGGATGTCGATGAGCCCGACCTGTGGCAGATCGACCTGAGCGGCGAGATCGTGCACTGGATCGATCTGGGCCAGCCCGATGAGCGCCGCATCATGAAGGCGCATGGACGCGCCGGCCGGGTGACGGTGATCAGCTTTGCCTCCAGCACGCCGGTGTGGTGGGGCAATCTGCAAGGCAAGCTGACACGCGCGCCGCGCGTCACCGTGCTGCAGATCCCGCATGAGCAATCGCAAGCCTTGGCCAAGCTGGCCGAGCGCAGCATGCAGCTGCAGATCAGCATCCAGGACGGCGTCGCCTATGTCTCGGCCGGCGAGCGATCGGTTGAGATCGCGCCCGTCGTGCTGAAGGCCGGCGAGGAAAGCTGACGATGCTGCGCGGCGGCACCCTGCTTGCGCTCTGCCTGGCCATGGTGCCGCTGGTGTGCGCTGCCAGCGAAACCCAGCGCATCGAGCTACCGGCTGGCGAGCTCAGCCTGCTTGGCCATTGGTCGCCTGCGGCCGAGCCCGGTCGGCGCCCGGCGGTGCTGCTGCTGCATGGCTGCGGCGGCCCCTACGATGCCAAGGGCGGCCTGTCAGCCCGCATGCGCGAGTACGGCGCGCTGCTCAATCAGCAGGGCTATCACGCGCTGGTACTGGACTCACTGACGCCTCGGGGCGAGACCGAGCTCTGCACCCAGCGCATCGGCACGCGGCGCATCACCCAGCAGGAGCGCCGCAGCGACACGCTGGCAGCCCTGCGCTGGCTGGCCAGCCGCGACGATGTCGACGCGCAGCGCCTGGTGCTGCTGGGCTGGTCGCATGGCGGCAGCGCCGTGCTGGCCTCCACCAATCTGCGCCACCCCGACGTGCGCGACGCCAGCCCGCGGCCGCGTGCGGCGATTGCCTTCTACCCCGGCTGCAGCGAGGAAGCGCGGCGTGGCTACCGCCCCGCCGCTCCCTTGCTGATGCTGCTGGGTGCCGCCGATGACTGGACCCCGGCTGCCCCCTGCGAGGCCCTGGCCGAACAGGCTGAAGCGCCCAAACCGGTCTGGCACAGCTATGCCGGGGCCTACCATGCCTTCGACAGCCGGACACCGGTGCGCCTGCGACGCGACGTGCCCAACGGCGTCAATCCGGGCGCCGGCGTGCATGTGGGCGGGCAGGCGCAGGCGCGCGAGCAATCGCGCCAGGCCTTGCTGGATTTCCTGGAGCAGACATTGCGCGCACCGCGCTGACAATGAAGCCCTGCCATCCACCGCACGACAGACTCCTGCATGATCAAAAGAATTCCGCGTTTCCCTCTGGGCCGACTGGCCCTGCTGGCCACCCTTCTGTTGCCTCTTGCCGCCATGTCGCAATCCTCTCCCGCATCCAAGGACGATCCCTACCTCTGGCTTGAAGACGTGCAGGGCGAACGTGCGCTGAACTGGGTGCGCGAGCGCAATGCCATGACCCAGAAGCAGCTGCAGCAGCAGCCGGAGTTCGGCCAGCTGCGCGGGGCCATTCTGGAAGTGCTGAACTCGCGTGACCGCATCCCGGCCATCAGCCGCCGCGGCGACTTTGTCTACAACCTCTGGCAGGACGAGCGCAACAAGCGCGGCCTGTGGCGTCGCACCACGCTGGCCGAGTACCGCAAGCCCGAGCCGAAGTGGGAAACGGTGCTGGATCTGGATGCGCTGGGCGCGGCCGAGAAGGAAAGCTGGGTCTTTGCCGGCGCCAGCTGCCTGGCACCCGAATACCGCCATTGCCTGCTGTCGCTGTCGCGTGGCGGTGCCGATGCCAGCGTCGTGCGCGAGTTCGATCTGGTGGAAAAGCGCTTCGTCAAGGACGGCTTCACCTTGGCCGAGGCCAAGAGCCAGGTGGACTGGATCGACAAGGACACGATCTACGTCGGCACCGACTTCGGCCCTGGCTCGTTGACCGACTCGGGCTATGTGCGCGTTATCAAGCGCTGGAAGCGCGGCACGCCGCTGGCGTCGGCGACCACGGTGTTCGAGGGTGAGCGCAAGGACGTGGCGGCCTCGGTGTCGGTGGACAAGTCACGCGGCTTCGAGCGCACCGTGTTCAGCCGCGCGCTGGACTTCTACAACACCCGCCACTGGCTGCTGCAGCCGGACGGCAAGCAGCTGGCGCTGGACCTGCCCACCGATGTTCAGCCCAGTTTCTGGGGTGCGCGCCTGCTGCTCGATCTGCGCAAGGACTGGCAGGTCGGGGCTACGCTCTACCCAGCCGGCAGCCTGCTGGTCGGCGATGTCGATTCCTTCCTGAAGGGCGAGCGCAAGTTCCAGCCGCTGTTCACCCCCAGCAGCACACGCTCGCTGGCGGGCTACGGGCTGACGCAGAGCCGCGTGTTGCTGAACATCAGCGACAAGGTCGCCAGCCGCCTGGAGGAATGGGACTTCAGCGGCAAGGAGCCCAAACAGCGCGCCGTCAAGGCGCCCTTCCCCGGCACCTTGAGCCTGCTGAGCCTGCGCGATGCCAGCCTCGCCAAGGACGAGCTGGCTGAGCGTTATCTGCTGAACTATGCCGACTTCCTGACGCCGGACACCCTGTATCTGGCCCAGGCCGGCAGCGACGAGCGCGAGGCGCTGAAGGCGCGCAAGCCGCTGTTTGATTCGAGCGGCATGCGCGCCGAGCAGCTGTTCGCCAAGAGCAAGGACGGCACCGAGGTGCCCTACTTCGTGGTCTGGCCGGCCGGCGCCAAGGCCGATGGCAAGAACCCGACATTGCTGTATGGCTACGGCGGCTTCGAGGTGTCGATGCAGCCCTGGTATTCCGGCGGCTTCGGCCGCGCCTGGTACAGCCGCGGCGGTGTGCTGGTGCTGGCCAATATTCGCGGCGGCGGCGAGTTCGGCCCGCGCTGGCACCAAGCGGCCATCCGCGAGAACAAACAGAAGAGCTATGACGACTTCATCGCCGTGGCCGAAGACCTGATCCGCCGCGGCATCAGCTCGCCGGCGCATCTGGGCATCATGGGTGGCAGCAATGGCGGCCTGCTGGTCGGCGCCACCATGGTGCAGCGCCCCGAGCTGTTCAAGGCCGTGGTCTGCCAGGTGCCGCTGCTGGACATGCGCCGCTACCACACGCTGCTGGCCGGTGCGTCCTGGATGGCTGAGTATGGCGATCCGGACAAGGCCGAGGACTGGGCCTTCATCAGCAAGTACAGCCCCTACCAGAACCTCAAGCCCGGCGTGAAATACCCGCAGCTGCTGTTCACCACCTCGACCCGCGACGACCGAGTGCATCCCGGCCACGCCCGCAAGATGGCCGCATTGATGCAGGCCCAGGGCCACGACTTCCTGTACTTCGAGAATATCGAAGGCGGGCATGGCGGCGCGGCCGACAACGAACAGCGCGCCACCATGCAGGCGCTGGAATACAGCCACCTGTGGCAACAACTGCGCCGCTAACGGCGCGCGGAGACACGCATGACGAAAACGACAGGCACTTTCAAGGCCGTGCTGGCCGGCGGTTTGCTGTTGGCCAGCGCCGTGGCCCAGGCAGCATTCCCGGACAAGCCCATCAAGCTGGTGATCGGCTTCCCGGCCGGCGGCCCGCTGGACGCGCACGCCAGGCTGATGACGGACCGGCTGCAAGCCATCCTGGGGCAACCCATCATCGTCGACTACAAATCCGGCGCGGGCGGCAGCCTGGGGGCCGAGTCGGTCGCCAAATCGCCGGCCGATGGTTACACGCTGCTGCTGGCCAATACCGGCACGATGGTGATCAACCCGGCGCTGTACACCAAGCTGCCCTACAACACGATGAAGGACTTCGCGCCGGTGGCGCGCACCGCGCAGCAGCCGCTGGCCTTGCTGGTCAATCCGCAGGTGCCGGCCAAGACACTGCCGGAGTTCATCGCGCTGGCCAAGAGCAAGCCCGGCCAGTTGAACTACGGCTCGGCCGGCAATGGCGGCATCTCGCACCTGGTGCCCGAGATGTTCAAGCAGGCCACCGGCCTGTTCATGGTCCACATCCCCTATCGCGGCAGCGCGCCCGCCTTCACCGATCTGATGGGCGGCCAGGTGCAGTTCATGGCCGAGTCCATTCCGCAGGCGGCGCAATATGCCAAGCAGGGCCGCGTGCGCGCCCTGGCCGTGACCAGCGCCAAGCGCAACCCGGCCATGCCTGACACGCCCACCATGGCCGAGGCCGGTGTCAAGAACTTCGAGGTGGTGGGCTTCTACGGTGTGCTGGCGCCCGCCGGCACGCCCAAGGACGTGGTGGCCAAGCTTGCGGACGCCTTCCGCCAGACGCTGGAGACGCCCGACATCCGCAACAAGATGATCAGCCAGGGCGCCGATCCGGCCTATCTGAACCCAGAACAGTTCACGCGTCAGCTGCAGCAGGAACTGCCGCGCTGGGCCGATGCGGTCAAGCGATCGGGTGCGAAACTTGACTGAGCACGATGGAAATCGTCCACAACGAGCGGGGCCAGTGCTTCGAAGCCTGGGTTGACGGCCATCGCTGCGAGCTCGACTACCGGCGCGAACCCGGCCGTCTGACCATCACCCACACTGGCACGGCGCCTGCGCTGCGCGGGCGGGGCCTGGCTGCCGTGCTGGTGGAGCATGCGCTGCGCTGGGCGGCGCCGCAGGGCCTGCAGTTGCTGCCGGCCTGCAGCTATGTGCAGGTCTATATCGAGCGACACGCGCATTGGCAGCGCCTGCTGGAGCCGAGTGAGGTGCAGCAGGTGCTGAACTTCTGGTTCGGTCCGCTCGGCAGCGAGTCCGATGGGCAGCCGCGCACCGCGTGGTTCAAGAAGGATGAGGCTTTCGATGCGGAAGTGCGGCAGCGCTTCGGCGAGCTGCTTGAGCAGGCCTTGGCCGGCGGCCTGCAATCCTGGGACCGCAGCGCCTTCGGCACGCTGGCCCATGTGCTGCTGTTGGACCAGTTCACCCGTAACGCCTTCCGCGGCCAGCCGAGGGCTTTTGCTGGCGACGCGCAGGCGCGAAGCAGCGCGCTGGCGCTGATCGATCGCGGGCAGGACGCCAAGCTCAGCACGCTGCAGCGCTGGTTCGTCTACCTCCCGCTTGAGCATGCCGAAGACCTGGCGCTGCAGCAGCGCTGCGTGGCCTTGTTCGAAGCGCTGGCCGGCGTCGACCCGAGCCTGGCCGGAGCGCTGGACTATGCGCACCGGCACCTGGCCGTGATTGAACGCTTCGGGCGTTTTCCGCACCGCAACGCCATCCTGGGCCGCCCAAGCAGCGCGGCGGAACTGGACTATCTGGCCCAGCCCGGCTCAGGCTTCTGAGCTGGCTGAAGGCGCCGGCTCCGCGGCGACCAGTGGCAGTTCGATCACGAAGCTGCTGCCCTGGCCCGGCGTGCTGCGCAGCACGATGCTGCCGCCCAGCACGTTGACGATGATGCTGTAGACAATGTGCAGGCCCAGGCCGCTGCCGCCGCGCCCGAGGCGGGTGGTGAAGAAGGGCTTGAAAACCTGCGACTGCAGAGCCGGCGCGATACCGCAGCCGTCGTCGCTCACCTCCAGGCAGACCCGGTCTGCGCTGCGCGAAACCAGCTTGATGCACACCTCGCCGACCTCGCGCTCCTCAAAGGCGTGGACCAGCGCGTTCTGAACCAGATTGGTCAGCACCTGCCCGAAGGGGCCCGGGTAGCTGTCGAGCACGATGCCCGACGGCAGGTCGACCCGGACCTCGATGGGCTTGGCCTTGGGCGCGAAACGCAGCAGATTGACCACTTCCTCGCTGACGGTGCGCAGGTCGAAGCAACGCCGCTGCAGGCTGGCGCAGTCCATCGACACCTGCTTGAAATCGCGCACCAGGGCGGCACTGCGGCGCAGATTGCCCAGGCTCAGCGACAGCGCTTCGCGCGAACGTGCCAATTCGCCCATCAGGTTGGCGCGACGCACAGCGCCGCTGTCCATCTGGGCCATCGCGGCAGCCAGGGCCGCATCGGCGGTATCGGCGGCGATCAGGGCATTGCCGAGCGGCGTGTTCAGCTCATGCGAGACGCCGGCCACCAGCGAACCGAGACCGGCCAGCGTCTCCTTCTGCACCAGTTCCTCCTGTGCGCGCTGCAGCTCGGCGCTGCGCTGCTGCACCCGCTCCTCCAGCGACTGGTTGAGCTCGCGCACCGCTGCTTCGGCCTGCGTGCGCACCTCCACCTCATGCTGCAGCGCTACGGCATGGGCCTGCTGCGCGCTGCGCTGCATCGCGATCTGCGCGGCCATGCTGTCAAAGGCGGCGGCGAGCCGGGCCAGATCGCTGGCCGCCTGCATCTGCATGGGCTCGGGATCACGCCCGGCGCTGAGTTCATCCAGTGCGCCGACGATGCGCCGCAGCGGCTGGCGCACACGGTGCCGGATGATGCGACGCAGCATCCACAACATCAGCAGCAGGCACAGCCCGCCCACGCCGAGGATCCAGTAGCTGCCGCCACGCAGGCGTTCATCGATCTGGGACTGCGGCACTACCGTCACGGACCACCAGTCCGGCCCCGCGATGCGGGCCCAGCCGATCCAGTAGCGCCCGTCGGCGCTGCGGGCCACCTGCGGCATGTCGTCGGCGCTGCCGCGCGCCAGCTGGTAGGCGGCATCCACCATCGGATCGCCCAGCTGGCTCAAGGCCAACTGGCCCTGGGCCTTGGCAATGCGCTCATGCAGCTGAGGATGCGCGATCAAGTGGCCATCGCGGCTGATGATCATCGACACGCTGCCGGGCGCCGCCTCGGCGCTGATGGCGGCAAACAGGCTGTCCACCGTGATGTCGTGCCCGACCGTGCCGACCCACTGCCCCTGCCAGTCCAGCGGCTCGATCACCGACACCATCCAGGCCTTGGCCTCGGCGTCGTGATAGACCGGTGTCCAGAAGCCCTGGCGCCCTGGGTTGCGGCGCGGAACGGAGCCCGTCATCGTCGGGTAGTCGTGGTTGTCGCTCTGCGGCGTGGCGCTGCGTCCCCAGTCGATGCCGCGCGAATAGACCATCAGGCCCTTCTCGACAAAATCGACATAGGCCGAGAAGAACGGCGGCACCAGGGCCGGGCCCTGTTCGCGCAGCAGCTCGTAGCTGACGACGGCACGCAGGCGCGCGGAGGCGTCCGGGCCTTGCTGGCCATGCTGCAGGTAGAAGGTCGGCGCTCGCTCGGTATCGACCTTGGCAGGGCGCAGGCGCCACACACCATCTTCTGAGCGCGCGAACAAGTCCGCGAAGCGGATGTTGGCTTCGGCCGGCGGCATGGCCGCGGCACGCTGCAGCCACTCCGCCTTCAGACGCGCGACGCTGGTCTGCGCCTGGCTGAAGCCCTGGCCTTGCTGGGTGGCGCGCAGCGAGACCGTGCTCTGCAGGATGCGCGGCACCTCGTCGGCCGCCACCACCGAGACCGAGGCGTAGGCGATCAGCGCCAAACCCAGCAGCATCAGCAGGATCAGCCCGCCGATTTCAAGAGCGAGCTGTCGAGCGAGCGAGCGGCGCGGTTTCAATGGAAGGCGCGTTCATGCGATGCCATGGCCGCCAATCCTAGCCCAGCGAAGGCCCGGCGCCCTTTTGCGGTCCGGCCAAACTTCGCGCTCCAGAAACAAGGCGGCTCAGCGGGCGAGCTGCTGCTCCCGCTCCTGAAGCTGGCGCCACATCACCTTGCCGGCACCCGACTTGGGCAGGCCACTCACGAACTCGACGATGCGCGGCACCTTGTAGGCCGCCATATGCTCGCGCGACCAGGCGATGATGTCCTCGGCCGTCGTGGCCTCCATGCCGGCGCGCTTGACGACCACCGCCTTGACAGTCTCACCGCGGTATTCATCGCGG
>JACDQM010000153.1 GCA_015657635.1 Roseateles sp. | reverse complement strand
GGCGAAGTTGCCCAGGTCGAAGGGCTCCACATGCGAGATCAGCGTCAGGTCGTAGGCCTTGCTGCCATAGACGCCCGACAGCCACTGCGCCCATTCGATGTTCTCAATCTTGGCGCGGATACCCACCTGGGCCAGCTGGGCACGATGGCTTCGCCGCCCTGGCGCGCATAGGCGGCGGCGGCAGCTTCAGCGTCAGCTCCAGCGGCAGCGCCACGCCGGCTTCCTTCAGCAGTGCGCGCGCCTTGTCGGGGTTGTAGGGATTCAGGCCGGTGGTGTCCACATAGCCCAGCGCGCCCGGCACATAGTGGCTGCCGATCGGCACGCCGAAGCCGTCCGCCGCGGCTTCGATGATGGCCTTGCGGTCGATCGCCGCGGCGATGGCGCGGCGCACGCGCACATCGTCCAGGGGCTTCTTCTTGTTGTTGATCGCCAGGATGGTCTTGGCGCGCGAGCCGGCCACGATGACCTGGAAGCGCTTGTCCGCCTTGAACTGCGCCAGGCTGCGCGCCGCCGCCACGCGCGGGAAAGCATCCACATCGCCCGCCAGCAGAGCCGCCACCTGGGCCGCCGGTTCGCTGATGAAGCGGAAACTGACGCGCCGCGTCTTGACGGCCGCGGCATTGCGATGGCCGTCCCAGCGCGCCAGCGTGATGCTGGCGCCCTTGGCCCAGTGCTCCAGCCGGTAAGGACCGCTGCCCACCGGCTGGGTGGCATTGCTGGCGGCACTCTTGGGCTCGACGATGATGGCCGTGGCCTGGCCGATCAGGAACAGGAAATCGGGCTCGATGGTCTTCAGCCCGATCACCACCGTGTCCGCTTCCGGCGTGCCGATGAAGGCGATATTGCTGAACAGGCGCTTGTCCTTGTTGGTGCTCTTCTCGCCCGCGGCGCGCTCGAAGGAGAACTTCACCGCGGCCGCGTCCAGCGGCTCGCCGTTGTGGAACTTGAGGCCGCGGCGCAGCTTGAAGGTAAAGGTCTTCAGATCCGGCGAGACCTCCCAGCGCTCGGCCAGCAGCGGCTGCGGGCGGCCGTCAGCGCCGATCTTGGTGAGCGTCTCGAAGACGTTGTAGAGCACCACCTCGGCGATGGCCGAGGCCGCGCCGGCGGTCGGGTCCAGGCCCGGCGGCTCCAGCGTCATGCCGATCACCAGCGTGTCCTTGGCGCGGCCCTGGGCCTGGGCGGGCAGATGGGCAGCGCTGAGCAACAGCGCCGTGGCAGTGCCCAGCAGCAGGGCTCTCTTGGTCAAGGGGGATGACATGGGGCGGTCCTCCAGGTTGGCGCGGGCGCGCCAGGCTGTTGCGATCAGTGCGGATGATGGCATGCCACCTGATGGCCGGGCTGCAGTGGGGCCAGCGCCGGCCGCTCCGCCGCGCAGCGTGCGCTGGCCCGCGGGCAACGCGGCGCAAAGGCGCAGCCGGTGGCCTGGGGGTCAGGTCTTGCAGGGTCCAGCGCCAGCGGGATCGGGCGGCGGCGCGGCTGGCCCGGCTTGGGCACCGCGACGCGCGGCACCGCGTCCACCAGCAGGCGTGTGTAGGGGTGGGCGCCCGCGCGGAACAGCTGCGCCGGCGTGCCCTGCTCCACCACGCGGCCCTGGTAGAGCACCAGCACCTCGTCGCAGACATGGTCCACCACCGCCAGGTCGTGGCTGATCAGCAGAAAACTCAGGCCCAGGCGCTGGCGCAGGTCCAGCAGCAGGTTCAGCACCTGGGCCTGCACCGACACGTCCAGCGCGCTGACCGGCTCATCGGCCACGATCAGGCGCGGGCTGGTCGCCAGCGCGCGGGCAATCGCGATGCGCTGGCGCTGGCCGCCGGAAAACTCATGCGGGTACTTGTGCAGATCGGCCGCCGACAGGCCCACCGCCTGCAGGCTGTCGAGCGCCCGCGCGGCCTGTTCCGCAGCGGGCAGGCGCAGCAGCGCGGCCAAGGGCTCGGCCACGATGGCGCCAACGCGGCGGCGCGGGTCGAGCGAGCCGTAGGGGTCCTGGAACACCATCTGGAACTGGCGGCGCGCCTGGCGCAGCGCCTCGGGCGCCAGCGCATGCAGATCCTGCCCGTCCAGCAAGACCTGCCCCCCGCCGTGCGTCTGCGGCTCGTCCAGCGCCATCACCGCGCGCGCCAGCGTGCTCTTGCCCGAACCCGATTCGCCCACCACGCCCAATGACCGCCCGGCCGGCAGCACGAAGCCGATGTCGCTGAGCGCCTGCAGGCGCGGTGCCGGCTGCCACAGCGAGGGCCGCGGCAGGCGGTAGTGGCGGCCCAAGGCCCGCACTTCAAGCAAAGGCGTGGTGCTGCTGGCGCCGCTGCTCATGGCTGCTGCTCCGCGCGCGCCAGCGCTTGCTCCAGATGCAGGCAGCGCACCGCGTGCGCGTCATCCAGCGCATGCAGCGGCGGCATCCCGAGGCCGCAGCCCAGCGTGGCCAGCGCGCAGCGTGGCGCGAAGGGGCAGCCGGCCGGCATGGCGGAAAGCGCGGGCACGCTGCCGGGAATCGTCGGCAGATGCCGGCGCGGCCCGCCCAGTCGTGGGCGCGCGGCGAACAGGCCTTGCGTGTAGGGATGGCCCATGCGCGCGAACACCGCGGCGGTCGGCCCGCTCTCGACCGCGATGCCGCCATACATCACGATCAGGCGACGCACGTTCTCGGCGATCACGCCCAGGTCGTGCGAGATCAGGATCAGGCCCATGCCGCGCTCAGCCACCAGCTCGGCCAGCAAGTCCAGGATCTGGCCCTGCACGCTGACGTCCAGCGCGGTGGTGGGTTCGTCGGCAATCAGCAGCTCAGGCCCGCAGGCCAGCGCCATCGCGATCAGCACGCGTTGGCGCTGGCCGCCGGACAGCTCATGCGGATAGGCGCGCGCGCAGCGCCGCACATCGGGCAGGCCGACGCGCTCCAGCAGGCGCAGCACCTCGGCCTCGGCAGCCGCACGGCTCAGGCCCAGATGCAGGCGCAGCGGCTCGGCCACCTGGCGGCCCACCGGGTGCAGCGGATTCAGCGCCGTCATCGGCTCTTGGAAGATCATCGCCATGCGGCGGCCGCGCCAGGCGCAGCGTTCAGGCTCGGGCATGGCCAGCACGTCCTGCCCGGCCAGGCGCAGCTGGCCGCTGGCGCTGGCGCCTTCCGGCAGCAGGCCCATCAGCGCCAGCGCGGTGAGCGATTTGCCGCAGCCCGATTCACCCACCAGGCCCAGCGTCTCGCCGCGCGCCAACGTGAAGGACAGGCCGCGCACGGCATCCAGCGGGCCGGCCTCGGCCGACACCTGCACGCGCAGATCGCGCACCTCGAGCAGCGCGCTGCTCATCGCCGCGCCCTCGCCAGCCGGGGGTCGAACAGATCGCGCAGGCCATCGCCCAGCAGGTTCAGGCCCAGCACCGCCAGCACGATGGCCAGGCCCGGATAGACCGCCAGCATCGGCGCCTGGAAGATCAGGCTCTGAGCCTCGGCCAGCATGCGGCCCCAGCTGGGCTGCGGCGGCTGCGTGCCCAGGCCCAGATAGGACAGCGCCGCCTCGGCCAGGATGGCCAGCGCGAACTGGATGGTGGCCTGCACGATCAGCACCGCGGCGATATTCGGCAGCACATGCTCGACGCTGATGCGCCAGGCTCCCTTGCCGCAGGCGCGCGCGGCCAGCACATAGTCGCGCGCCCATTGCTGGCGGGCGCTGGCGCGGGTGATGCGGGCGAAGGTCGGGATGTTGTGCAGGCCGATGGCGATGATGGCGTTGACCATGCCCGGCCCCCAGACCGCCGTCAGCATGATGGCCAGGAGGATGGCAGGGAAGGCGAAACCGAAGTCGGTGAGGCGCATCAGCGCTTCTTCGACCCAGCCGCGCCGCGCCGCCGCCCACAGGCCCAGCAGCGTGCCCACCGTCAGGCCGATGCCCACCGCGATCAGGCCCACCAGGATGGAGCTGCGCGCGCCGGCCAGCAGCAGGCTGGCGATGTCGCGCCCCAGCACATCGGTGCCCAGCCAATGCGCCGCGCTGGGGCCTTGCAGCTTGGCAGCCATATTGATCTCGTCAGTGGGCCACGGCGTCCACAGCAGCGACAAGGCGGCCGCAAGCAGCAGCGCGAGGCTCAGCAGCGCGCCGGCCACGAAGCTGGGATGGCTGCGCAGCGCTCTTCTCATAGCGCCGCCGTCTTGATGCGCGGATCGATCAGCGCATACAGCACATCGACCACGAAGTTGACGATCACCACCAGCGCCGCCAGCAGCATCACGCAGTTGCGCACCACCACCAGATCGCGGTTGGCGATGGCCTGGAAGATCAGGCGACCCAACCCCGGCAGCGTGAACACGTTCTCCACCACGACGGTGCCGGCCAGCAGGTTGGCGAACTGCAGGCCCATCACCGTCAGCACCGGAATCATCGCGTTGCGCAGGCCATGGCCCCACAGCGCCTGGCGCGCGCTCAGGCCCTTGGCGCGCGCGGTGCGCATGAAGTCCTCGCGCAACACCTCCAGCATGGCCGAGCGCGTGATGCGCGACAGGATGGCCGCCTGCACCACCGCCAGCGCCACGGCGGGCAGCAGCAGCGCCTGCAGCGCCGGCAGGAAGCCGCCGCCCTGCGCCTCGCTCCAGCCCGGAAAGCCGCCGGCCGAGAACCACTGCAGCTTCACCGCGAACAGCAGGATCAGCAGGATGGCAAACCAGAAGTTCGGAATCGCGATGCCCAGCTGGCTGAACACCATCATGCCGATATCGCCAGCGCGGCGATGGCGCGCGGCGGCATAGACGCCCATGCCCAGCGCCAGCACGGTGGTCAGCGCCATCGCCAGCAGGGCCAGCGGCACGGTCAGCGCCAAACGCTCGGCGATCAGCTCGGCCACCGGCGAGCCATAGGCATAGGAATCGCCCAGCTCGAAGCGCAGCAGGCCCCACAGCCACTGCAGATAGCGGGTCCAGGCGCTCTGGTTCAGGCCCAGCTTGTCAGCCAGCGCGGCCACCGCCTCGGGCGCGGCATCCGGGCCCAGCAGCAACTCGGCCGCATTGCCGGGCAGGATCTCCAGCACCAGAAACACCAGGGCCGAGGTGGCCAGCAGCGTCAGGGCCAACGTCAAGCAGCGTCGAAACAGGAACGGCAACATTCGCGAAGACTGGCTCAGGCCGGGCCAAGCAGCAAGCCGGCCGATCGCAGGGGGCCAGAAATCATGTCGACAAACTTGACAAAACCAGAATCCGGCATATGCCGTAGCTTGCTTTTCATATATTCATCAATAAGTTGGGCTCGCTGGCACGCTTGATGCTTAAATCTCTGCAGGAAGCCATGTGGTGCCGAGCTTGCATGGGCAAGAGCCCCGCAATCGTCAAGAACAAGCACCGGAAGTATGAGGTTTCAAATGAAGACTTTTGCAAAACTCGCCGTCGTAGCCGCAATCGGCCTCAGCACCTTGCCCGCCTTCGCGGCCGCTGAACTGTGCAGCGCTGCGCCTGCGGGCGCTACCAAGACGACTGACGGTCAGTCCTTGACGGACATGACTTTCGGGAGCCGCTCGCAGGCCACTGACTGCTACGGCAAGGGTACTGGCACGCTCGGCAATCCGACTGACGAGCGCAACATGTTGAATGGGCTCACTCCCGCCCTGACGGCGCCGGACCCGAGCACATGGACCTACCTCGCCAAGTTCAATGTCGGCGGCATCGCCGAATCCATGACCTGGCTGGGCTACAACTGGCAGCTTTCCGGCCCTGCTGATGCCAACCAAGGTGAGTTCACCCTTAAAGTCAACCCAGCAGTCGGACAAACGCAGGCTCCGCTGCCAGTCCTCCTGGACTTCGCCTTCCTGCTGAAGTCCGGTCAAGGGTGGGCCGTGTATTTCTTCGATGACTTCTCGTTCGATGGCAGCGACGACGGCAGCTGGAAGGTGACCTGGGCGAACGGGAATGGCAACAACAACAACAACATGGGCGACCTGTCACACCTCAGCGCATTCGCCCGCACAGGCAATGAAGGCGGTGGCGGTGGCGACTGCCTGCCTGGCGATCTGACCTGCGGCAACAATGTGCCCGAACCCCATGCGCTCGCGCTGGTCGGTCTGGGGCTGCTGGGCTTGGTCGCCGCACGCCGTCGTCGCGTGAGCTGAATCTGAAGAACTAGAGCGGGCGAGCGATCCTCGGCCCGCTACTCGTCAGAAGAAGCAAGAAGAGCCGTACCAGGCAACCGGTACGGCTCTTTCGCATCTGGAACCGGCTGCCCCCTGCCGGCCGTTCAGGCTGGCGTCGAGGCGTGTCGGCGCAGCAGCATCACTTCTTGGAAACGCTCACCGCCGCTGAGCTGCTGTTGCCGGCAGCGTCGGTCGTCACCGCCTTGATAGCGTGCACGCCGCTGGCAGCCTTGCGCGTGTTCCAGCTATAGCTGAGGCTGCCGCCGGTACCGCTGGCTACCAAGGCGCCGTTGATGAAGAGGCTCTGCTTCAGGCCGGCGGCACCCGCGTTGTCTGTGGCAGAGACGGTGATGCTCACCGTGCCAGACACGATCGCGCCGTTCGCAGGATTGGTCAGGCTGACAACCGGCGGCGTGGCGTCGGCAGCTACCGGATTGGCGATACTCACCGTCACTGCCGACGAGGTGCCGACATTTCCGGCTGCATCGGCGCCCCTGACCGTCAGGCTGGCGTTGCCATTCGCGAGGCTGGCACTGTCCCAGCTGAATGCAAACGGCGCCGTGGTGTCGGTGGCGACGACCACGCCATTGACCAGCAGGTCCGCCTTCACCGCGCCGACGTTGTCGCTAGCGTTCAGGGTGACAGACACAAGGCCACTGACGCTCGCGCCAGTGGCCGGGCTGGTGATGGCCATGCTCGGTGCCTGCGTGTCGGCAGCCACCGTGGCCTTGGCAAGCTGCACCGCGGCAGCGGCATCGATCCGACCGAAACCGTAATACTTGTCGCGCCCCACGTCGCCAATATCCTTGGCACTGGAGAAGATTGCGTTCTCCACCTGAGCCACGCCCAGATCAGGCCGCGCCGACATGACCAGCGCCGCCACGCCAGCTGCCATCGGTGCGGCGAACGAGGTGCCCGACGGGGCGTTGTAGCTGCCGCCGCGCTCGGTGGTCCAGATGCCTTCGCCTGGCGCTGCCAACTTCACCAGGCCGCCCCAGTTCGACCAGGAGGGGCGGGCGTCGCTGCTGTTGGTGGCCGAGACCACCGTGATCGAGGCGCTGGTCGTGGCAGTGACTTCGGTGCCAGCATTGCCGGCGCTGATGAACACCATGCCACCCTTGGCGCGCATGTAGTCCGCCGCCGCCTGCACCGACGAACTGGTCGCAGCGCCGCTGTAGCTGACGTTCGCCACCTTCGCGCCATTGTCGGCGGCCCAGTAGAGGCCCGTCGCCACATTGCTCCAGTAGGCATAGGCATTCGCATCGGAAATGCGCACCGGCATCAGCTTGGCTGCGCCAGCCGTTCCGGCCACACCAGCGCCGTTGTTCAGACTGGCCACGGCCGTTCCGGCAACCATCGTGCCGTGGCCGTTCACGTCCGTGGTGTCGCTGTTGCCGTCAACAACGTTCCGGCCCGGCACGATGCGAGAAGCCAGATCTGGATGCGCACCGTTGACGCCGGAGTCGAGGATCGCAATCGTTACGCCCGAGCCCTGGGCTGCATCCCAGGCCGTCGAGGCATTGATCTTGGTGAGGTGCCACTGACTACCAAGATAGGGGTCATTCGCCGCGAACGAGGCTGGCACCCTGTAGTCCAATTCGACAAAGCGGAAGTGTGGATTGCGGCTGAGCACGGCGAGCATCGCGCGCTCGCTGCCAGCGCTGGGCAGATCGACGATGAATAGACTGCTCTTGCCGATGCGCCGCGCCTTGGTTGCGCCCTGACCGCGCACCTGCGATTCAACCTCCGCATCCTTGAGACCGGCCTTGGTTCCGACGAGCAGACGGCCTGGGGCAAATTGCGGCCCTTCGCCAGCCGCCGAGGGTTGCAACCTGAGCAGCTCCTCGACGTCGGCAGCCGTCGACACGCGGTCGGCGCGCAGCAGGTGCCGTCCATTGACAGTGACGAGCACACAGCGCTCGCCTTCGCAGTAGCTCAACGCCGCTTCCTTGGTGTCCAGCGACCAGGTCTTGCGAGAAACCGTATTGCAATGCGTTTTGCCGTATTGCAGTCCCGTCAGCTCGGGTACGTAGCTGGAATCGCCGTCGATTGCATCACGACGGATCTCGACAACCTCGTCGAAGCGATGCTTATCGATCCGCTCGCGCAGGCGCAGCTTAGCCTCGTGCGGGATGTCAGCAAAGCGGAAGACCGAGTCGGCCACATTGCCGGTGTAAACAGGCAGGCTGGTCGTATCCAGGTCACAGGAACCAGCGGCAAGGCTGGCTGCGAGAGCGATTGCGGTCAAGGTCATGAACTACTCCTACTACTCGATGGCGACTGACTCGTGCTCCCTGACGGAGGGTCGACGCCACCCGTACTGCGCTTGCCGAGTGCTCTGCTCGGACCCTGCATGCAGCTTACGGATCAGGCCCTCTTTCAGTCTGTAAGACATTGTTGCCACAAGCCAGACAAACGCCAACCCCGTGCACAAGTGCTCAGTTCACCCGCTTTGCATGCTGGAAGGTAGCTGTGCCTGCAGAGCCATACGACAGGTTCGAGCGCACTTTTGCATTCGCGAGGCTTGAAAAGGGCTCAGGGAAGCCTGCGAGTGTTGCCGGCCGACACCGATCAGATGGCCGACGAGGATCCCGGCCGCATTGCCGGGCAAGATCTCCAGCACCACGAACACCAGGGCCGAGGTGGCCAGCAGCGTCAGCACCAGGGTGAGCGCGCGCCTGAGCAGAGAGGCGCTCAGGCCTTGCGTCCCCGTGCCGCTGTGTCGAATCGTCTGGCCATGCCCGCCCCTGCAGTGCCCGGCGCGCTCCTCAGCGCTTTGAGGGAAGGGCTCGTCGGCGCACGACGACACCCGGTTGCCGAAGGCGAAACTGGCGCTGGCAATGCGCCCGTCGCGCAGCTGGTAAATGCACAGCAGTTCGATCCAGCCCAGGCCGTCGTCGAAGCGCTGCGTCACCTGCTCGATATCGATCACGCAATGGCCCAGCACCTGGCGCCGCAGCAGCCGCGCCTGCAGCGCCGGGTCTTCAAGGCGCTGGGCCATGCGCGCAGCGATCTCTGCGCGGCCGCGTGCCAGCAGCGTTGCCGGCAGTGCGTACTGGCAGGCATCCACGTCATAGCAGTCCAGCAAGGCGATCAGGTCGCGGGCGTTGTAGGCATCGAGCTGGCGCTGCACCAGCGCGATGGCGGCGGCTTGTGCCGCCCCGGCTGTAGCGCTCACCACAGCTCGGGAGGATGGCGCACCCGTGGCACTTCGCAGCACCAGCCGATGTCGCGCCGCATCCGGGCGTCCAGTGCCGTGACGGATTCAGGCTCAGCCCGCGCTGCTGCGAGCAAGCGACCCGCAGTAGCCGCCAGGCCTTCGCGCAGACGCTGCAGCCAGGGCCGGCGGGTGGCGATCAGGCTGGGGCAATGGGTGGGGCAGCAGCAGTAGCTGGCAAAGGTATCGGTACTCATGGCAGCACTCCTTGAAAGGCCTTGCTCTTCAGGCAGGTGCGCTCAGATTAGGCGGGCTTGCTGGACAATGGAATTGATTGTTTTGTGCCAACTTGGTCGACATTTCTAACCAGTTAAGCCATCCCGCCATGTCACGCCTGCCCTTGCACACGCTGCCGACCTTCCGCGTCATCGCCCAGTTGCAGAACCTGCGCGCCGCAGCCGAACAGCTGCATCTGACCCACAGTGCGGTGAGCCACCAGCTGAAGGCGCTGGAAACGCAGTTAGGCCATACGCTGTTCGAGCGCCGCGGGCGCCGGCTGGTGCTCAATGCCGCCGGCCAGGCCCTGCTCGAAGGCGTCGAGCAGGCGCTGCAGCAGCTCGACCGCGGCGTGGCCGCCGCCGCCAATGCCGCCGGGCTGACGCCGGAGAGCCTGCGTCTGTCGGTGCTGCCCAGCTTCGCGCAGCGCTGGCTGCTGCCGCGCATGGCGCGCTGGCGCGATCTGCACCCCAAGCTGGCACTGGAGATCCAGGCCTCGGCACAGCTGGCCGATCTGCAGCGCGAGGGCCTGCATGCGGCGATACGCCAAGGCGCAGGCCGCTGGCCAGGCGTGCAGTCAGAGGTACTGATCGGCACGGCTGTGCCGCTGGTGGTGGTGGGCTCGCCGGCGGCTGCGCGCCGGCTGGGGCTCAGCCCCGCCGGCCGCGGCCGGAAGTTGCCTGAGGCCGGCGTCGATGCCAGCTGCTTCGGCGACGAGCCCCTGCTGGGCAGCGCCGAGCTGTGGGAGCAGTGGTTCGCGCTGGCCGGCGCGCCGCGCAAGGTCACGCCGGTGGCGCTGTTCAATGATGCCGGGCTGATGCTGCAGGCGGCCGAGCAGGACCTGGGCCTGGCGCTGGCGCGCGAGATCCTGGCCGCCGACGCGCTGCGCGAAGGACGGCTGGTGCAGCTGTCGCCGCTGGCCATCAGCCACGCGGCCGCACAGGCCTATCACCTGGTCTACCCACCCGGACTGGCAGACTGGCCACCGCTGTTGGCGCTGCGCGACTGGCTGCAGTCGGAGCTGGCCGGAACGGCTTCTCAGCCCAAACGCGCCGCCCGCAGCCGGCGGTGAGTCGCGCGGGCCTGCGGCACCCAGTCGTGCCGGGCCCAGCGCCGCCACATCAGCAGGCCGCGTATCCATTCGTCGGCCGCGCAGGCCATCCACACGCCCGGCAGGCCAAGCCCCAGCTTGATGCCCAGCAGCCAGCTGCCACCCGCCAGCACGACCAACATCGAGACCGCACCCACCAGCACCGGATAACGCGCATCGCCGGTCGCGCGCAAGGCATTGATGACCACCAGATTGAAGGTGCGGCCCGGCTCCAGCAGCACGGTCAGCCACATCAGCGTGACGCCGGCCGCGATCACGGCCGGGTCGCTGCTGAACAGCTGCATCAGCCAGGGCGAGGCCAGCGCCGCCACGGTAGCCACCCCCACGCTGACGACCAGGCCGCGCGCCAGCGCACGCCGCACCAGGCGATGCGCCTCATGCAGCTGGCCGGCACCGATCAGATGGCCGACCAGGATCTCGGCCGCGAAGCCGGTGGCCAGGCCGAACAGCAGCACGAAATGCATCAGCTGCTGCGCATAGGCCTGCGTGGCCAGCGCCTGCGCGCCCAGCGTGCCGGCCACCGCCACGCTGACCATGAAGGCCAGGCGGTAGGCGATGTTCTCGGCCGCGCCCGGCAGGCCGATGTGCAGGATGGCCGCCAGCTCGGCGCGCGGCAGGCGCCACCAGTCGCTGCGCTGCGGCCGCAGGCCCAGCCGTGCGCGCCACAGCCACAGGTGCAGCGCCAGGCCCAGCGCGCGGCTGAAGGCCAGCGCCAGCGCAAAGCCCGGCAAGCCCAGGTTCGCCATCGCCGGCACGGCCAGGCCCAGCAGACAGACCTGCATCGCGATCAGCACGGCCAGCGTGTCACGGGTGCGCAGATGGGCGCGCATCACACTGGCCATCGAGGCATTCCAGGCGTCCAGCAGCATGGCCGGTGCCAGCGCCATCAGCAGCGGTGCGGCCAGCGGCAGCACTTCGAGCGGTGCCTTCATCAGGCGCAGCAAGGGATCAGCCAGTGCCAGCGCGGCCAGTGCGGTGAGGCCGCCGATCCAGCTGCTGGCACCCAAAGCGGCACGCGCCAGCGCATCGGCACGATCACGCCGGCCGGCGCCCAGGCTTTGCGTCAACACCACGCTGACGCCGGCGCCGATGATGCGAAACAGGATGAACAAGGTGCCCGACACATGGTTGGCCAGGGCGAAGGCGCCGCCCGCGTTGTCCGAGACCCGCGCGGCCAGCAGGGTGCCGACCAGGCCCACCGCGATGCCCAGCAGCAGTTCGATGAACAACGGCCAGGACAGGCTGAACAGGCTGGCGCGCGGCGAAGGCAGGACGGACATGGCCCGGCAGCATAAGGGCAGCCGGGCACGGCCAGCCTGGATGAGGCGGGCATGCCGCTGCCAGGAAAACCTTCGCTTCGCCGCTCATGCAGGGGACAAGCCGACGGCCTGCTGCGCCAGGCCGCTGGCGTAAAGTCGCAGGCGATCGCGATGGGTCCCCACCGCATACCGCCATGCTGAAGCGTCTCGCCACCGCCCTGTTGTCCAGCCTTGCACTGTCGATGCCTTGCGGCGCCGAGCCGATCGACATCGCGCTGTTCGACATCGCCCCCTATGCCAGCGTGGGCGCCAATGGCGAGCCCAAGGGCATCTATGTCGACCTGGCCAGGCGCGTGGCCACGCGCGCCGGCCTGGAGCCACGCATCCGGTTGGTGCCCTTCGCACGGGTCGCACCCAGCCTGGGCAACGGCGAGGCCTCGATGAGCATCAGCTTCGCGACCGACGCGCTGAGTCAAGTATCGACACCGCTGGGCACCGTGCTGATGGTGGACTCCGTCCTGCTGAACAGCCGCAGCCGCTCAGCGCGCCGGGTCGAGGACCTGGCCGGCTTCCGCATCGGCCGGGCCCGCGGCGGCTGCCAGGACCTGGCCACGCAGCCACAGGCCAGCTTCAGCCTGCAGGACTTGAGCAGCTTCGAGAGCGGCCTGCGCATGCTGGAGTTGGAGCGCCTGGACGCGCTGTGTGCCACCCGTGAGGTGCTGCAGCATTACCAGGCTTTGACGAAACTGGGCCCTGAGCGCTTCGGTCCGGTGACCGTGCTGAGTCGGCGTCCGGCGCTGCTGCTCGTCGCCAAGACGGCGCCGCCGGCTCTGGCCGCGCGGCTGGGCAGCGCGCTGCAGGCGCTTCAGGCCGAAGGCTCGCGCATGCGGGATTGAAACGGCAGCCCGGCGCTGCGCCATTGAGGCGCGCTCTGCACCAGCCACACCAGGACCCAGCACAGCCAGGCCGACCACAGGCTGTGGCTCGGGTAATGGGCGCCGCGCACCATCTGGGCCATGCCGAAGATCGCACCCAGGCCCAGCACCGCCAGCAGGATGTAGCGGGCCAGTTGCGGACGGTGGCCGCGCCACAGCAGGTAGAGGCTGAAGAAGGCGAAGCCCGCCGCCGCATGGCCGGACGGGAAGCAGTGGCCCGCGCCGCCGTCCAGCACACCAAACTGCCAATGGGGCACATAGCGCGCCACACCGCCGAACTCGGCCAGATCCCAGGGGCAGCTGGTGCTGCTGACGCGCTTGATCGCGGGCACCAGCAGCACGGCCAACAGCGAGGCAGCAATCGCCTGCACGCGCTCGCTGCGGCTCGGGCCGTCCAGCCACAGACGCCAGGCATCCAGCACCATCAGCGCCAGGATGACCCAGGCCAGCAGGCGCCCGCCTTCGTGCAAGAGCTTGCTGGTCAGCCAGGCCTCGCGCCAGGCGAAACCGCTGGCGTCACCCCACAGGCGCAGCGCGGGCAGGTCCAGGCCGCTCCATTCCCACATCAGGATCAGCAGCAGGGCCGCCAAGGTCCAGCCCCGGTCGCGCCGCAGCAACGCGGCACGGCTCATGACGGCTGCCTCAGGCAGGCACGCGTCAGGTCGTACTCGGGGGCATAGGCCGCACTGCGCACGTCCAGCAGGCCCATCAGGCTGTGGAACAGGTGGTCATGCGCCGTCGGCTGGGACGCACGCTTTCTCAGGCAATCGGCGTCAAGGCCACGGGCCGGCTGCCAACCTGGCGAGAACCACATCACCATCGGCACCTGGGTCTGCACCGCCGGCGCGATGGCGTAAGGCATGCCGTGCAGGAACAGACTGGACTCGCCCAGCGATTCGCCATGGTCCGAGACATAGACCAGCGCCGTGTCCACCTGAGCGGCCTTGGCCTGCAGGCGCTGGATCAACCGAGCCAGCAGGTGGTCGGTGTAGAGCAGCGCGTTGTCGTAGGCATTGGCGATTTCCTCGCGGCTGCAGTTGCGCAACTCATCGCTCTGGCAGGCCGGCTGGAAGCGCGCAAACGCCGGCGGATAGCGGCGGAAGTAGGACGGCCCGTGGTTGCCCAGCTGATGCAGCACCAGCAGCTGCGTGCCCTTGGCCTCGGCCAGACGCCGCTCCAGGCCCAGCAGCAGGCCCTCATCCATGCAGCGGCCCTCGGCGCACAGGCCGGGCGGGTTCAGCTCGATCACGCTGTCTTGCGGCAGTCCCTCGCAGACCCCTTTGCAGCCCGACTGGTTGTCGCGCCAGTGCACCCCGACGCCGCGCGGCCAGCAGGTGCAGCAGCGACTCGCTGCCGCGGATGCGCGCCTCGTCATAGTCGCGCCGGCCGATGGGCGCGAACATGCAGGGCAGCGAGGTCTCGGTGTTGGTGCCGCAGCTGGTGACCTGCGGGAAGTTGATCACGCCGGGCAGCGCCGCCAGCTCGGGCGTGGTCTGGCGCGCATAGCCGTTCAGGCCCCAGTTGGCCGCGCGTGCGGTTTCGCCGACCACCAGCACCACCAGGCGCGGCTTGGTCTGCGTGGCCCAGCTCGGGCCGGGCCGGGCGTCCAGGCCCAGCGGCTGGCGCGGCAGGGCCGCGCCCTTGGCTTCGGCCATGCTGACCGCGGCCAGCGACCACAGGTAGTTGGCCGGCGTCATCAGATAGCGCACTTCCTTGTGGTTGCGCATCATGGACGCAAAGGGCTGGAAGACCGACAGCATGGTGCCCACGGCCACCGCCGCCGCCAGCGCCATCCAGCCGAGCCGCCACAGCGCCGCCTTGAGCAGCGGCCGGGTGCGGATGCGCAGCCGGCTCAGCAGCAGCAGCGGCAGGCCGGCATACAGCAGCAGGTGCAGGGCCAGCGGCCAGGAAAGCAGTTCGCGCGCCTCGGCCACATCACTCTTCAGCACATTGCGCAGCATGCTCGGGTCCAGATAGACGCCGAAGGACTGCATGTAGAAGCTCGCAAGCGCGGTGCCGACGATCAGCAGCGCGAGCACCGGCTTGACGGTCCAACGGTTCACGAGCAGCCCCAGCAGCAGGAAGTGCAGCGCCAGCAGCAGCAGCGCCAAGGCCGCGGCAAAGCCCCAGGCGCTGGGGTCGGACAGACTGCGTTCGCGCAGCGCCGCGCTGAAGAACAGCCGGTTGGCCGCCAGCAGCCAGAACAGGCTGGCCAGCAGCAGCACCTGCTCGACGGTGGCGTTGATCGTGAAGCGCGGCTCAGGCGCTGCGGCCGTGGTGGGCGAAAAAGAGAGTCGGGACCCGATTGGCATCTCGCCATGCTGCTGGGCCCGCCTGAAGCTGGCCTTAAGCAAAGGAGTCGCCACAGGTTTGCGCTATGGTGCAGACCAGCATTTCCAAGCCGCACCCTCGCACGCACGCATGCAAACCCTGCCATCGATCCGCAAGCGCCTGGCCCGCGCCCTGCTGGGCTGGTCGCTGCTGTTCAGCCTGTGCATCGCACTGGCCGTGTGGCTGGCGGCCCGGCATGAAGCCGAAGAACTGCTGGATGACAGCCTGCGCGCCTCGGCCGAGGTGCTGAGCAGCGTGCTGCGTCCGCTGGCCGAGGCGCCGGTGCCGCAGCTGGAGACCCCGCTGCCGGAGATGGACCGTAGTGGCAGCCAGCGCTTTGCCTGGCAGCTGGTCTCGCCCGACGGGCGCGTGCTGCTGCGCTCAGCCGGCGCACCGCTGCTCGCCTGGCAGGTCAAGCCAGGCAGCCCTCTGAGCCAGTTGCCGGACTGGCATGTGCACGCCACGCCTCTGGGTGCCGGTGGCCGCATGCTCTACGTGGCCCAGTCCCACGAGGAACGGATCGAGGCCGCGATGGAGGTGACGCTCAGCGCCGTGCTGGCGGCACTGGCGGTGGCGCTGCTGGGCCATGTGTGGCTGCGCGCCAGGCTCAACCACGAACTGGCGCCGCTGCAAGCACTGTCGCGCCGCCTCGCCAGCCACGACCCCTTGCAGCCAGGCGCCAGCCTGGGGCCGGCGGCGCGGCTGGAGCTGCAGCCCATGCACGAGGCCATCGATGCGCTGGGCCAGCGCCTGACGCGGCGCCTGGTCAGCGAGCGTGCCTTCGCGGCCCACGCGGCCCACGCGCTGCGCACGCCGCTGGCTGGCATCGATGTGCAGCTGGCCGTGGCGCTGCGCGAAGCGCCCACGACGCTGCAGCCCCGCCTGCAGCGTGTGCGCGAGGCGGCCTACCGCTTGCAACGCGTGGTGGTGGCATTGCTGGCCCTGTTTCGCAGCAACGAAGATCCCAAGCTGCAAGCCGTCGACCTGGCCGCGCTGTGCAGCCGGCTGCAGGTCGAAGGTCTGCTGCTGCAGGTGGACGCCGGCCTGATGCTGCGCGCCGATCCCGATCTGCTGTCGGCCGCCTTGCTGAACCTGCTGGACAACGCACTGCGCCATGGCGCGCAGCAGGTGCACATCAGCCTGCCAGCACCCCAGACCGTGCGCCTGGTCGACAACGGCCGCGGCTGCACGCCCGAGCAGCGGGCTGCACTGCGTCAGGGTTTGCTGGCGCAGCGCCAGGGGGGCAGCGAACGGGTCGACCCGCCCAGCGGCGGACTGGGACTGCTGCTGGCCGATCTGGTGGCCCGCTCGCATGGCGGCGCGCTGGAGCTGCCCGAGGTCGAGCAGGGCTTCGCGGTCGAGCTGCGTCTGGCCTGAGCCGACGCACGCGGCATCACCGCTGCGCCCAAAGCGCGGCGCATAACCCATGTGCATGGCTGACTGCCATACCGCAATGCATGGTTTCGGTCGATTGGCGAGACAGTACCACCTGCATACCGCTCAGCGCCCGTCAAGCGGGCAGTCGGTCGCAGCAACAAGACCAATCATCCGGAGACTCCATGCATCCTCGCTTCCGCATTCATCCTGTCGCCCTGGCCAGCACCTTGGCGCTCCTGGCCGTGCACCCGGCGCTGCTGGCACAGACCGCCGCGCCCGCCAAGCCCAAGGAACAGCTCGACACGGTGGAAGTCACCGGCATCCGGGCCTCGCTGCAGCGCTCGATCGATGCCAAGAAGCAAGCGGATACCAATGTCGAGGTGATCAGCGCCGAGGACGTGGGCAAGATGCCGGACAAGAACGTCGGCGATGCGCTGAGCCGCGTGCCCGGCGTCAATGTGCAGGCCGGCAATGCGCTGGCGATGGACGAGGCCGAGCGCGTGGCGATCCGCAGCGTGCCGCCCAGCCTGAACCTGTTCACGGTGAACGGCCACGCCATCAGCTCGGGCGACTGGCATATCTCCGACCAGGCCTCCTCCACCCGCAGCGTCAGCTTCGCCTTGCTGCCCTCGCAGCTGATCGGCCAGGTGACGGTGTTCAAGAACGGCCAGGCCGACGCCATCGAAGGCGGCATCTCCGGCAGCGTGGACATGAAGCTGCGCAAGCCGCTGGACTTCCGCAAGCCGCTGGTGGGCGAGGCCTCGCTGGGCGCGGTCTATTCGGATCGCGCCGGCAAGCTGGACCCGCAGCTCAGCGGCCTGATTTCCTGGCAGAACCAGGAGCGCAATCTGGGCGTGCTGGTGCAGGGCTTCTCCGAGAAGCGCCACATCCAGCGTGACGCGGCCGAGACCTTCTCGCGCGGTTTCTTCAGCCAGGCCGGCGCCACCGCCGCGGGCGATCCGGCGCTGCTGAATGTGCGCTTCCCGGCCAACTTCAATGCCGCCAGCTTCCAGGGCGTGCGCGAGCGCAAGGGTGCCTATCTGGGCGTGCAGCTGAAGCCCAGCAAGAACACCGATCTGCACCTGAGCGCCTTCAGCGCCCGCCTGGACGCAGAGAACTTCAACAAGGCGCCCTACGCCACGGTCAGCGGCATGATCGGCACGCTGGCCACCGGCGCCTACCGCGTCAGCGATGCCAAGGTGGTGGACGGCGTGCTGACCGAGGCCACGCTGACCCGCCCGGCCGGCAGCACCACCCAGACCCAGGGCCTGATGGTGGACCAGCTGCTGCGCGATGGCGCGCACTCGACCAGCCAGTTCCTCGACCTGGAAGGCGAGCACCGCTTCTCGGACAGCTTCAAGCTCAAGGGCCGCATCGGCACCACGCGCGGCGACGGCGTTACCGAAGCCCAGCCCTATATCAAGCTGGGCCTGATCAACCCGCATCAGTTCAAGTACAAGATCTTCCCTGACAAGGCGCCCCGAGTACGCCTTCTACGACGCCGCGGG
>JACDQM010000152.1 GCA_015657635.1 Roseateles sp. | reverse complement strand
GGCTGCGGCGTTGCAGTTCTCGCCAATAGCTACGGCTATTGGCAGCAAACTGCGCCTTGCATCCCATCCCGATCCGCACGACCCGGCCTCGCGCCGCTTTATGCAGAGCTTCGCTAGCATGCCATGTGAACCGCCGTGCGAGTGAGGGGTCTATCCCCTGGCTCTCTACAATGCCGGCAGCCCCCTCCTGGGGCTGTTGTCGTTTCTGAAGCCATGCACCTGCCTCCCATCCTCCCCGGCAAGAAATTCAACCAGCCGCGCCCTAGCGGCTCGGCCGATGCACTGTTGATGGCGCGCTTTGCGCAAGCGCAAGCGGCCGCCGGCCGCCTGTGCGCCGTGATCACCGCCGAACCGGCTGACACGCAGCGCCTGGAGGACGAGCTGAAGTTCTTCGCGCCCGAGCTGCGCGTGGCCGTCTTTCCCGACTGGGAAACCCTGCCCTATGACAGTTTCAGCCCGCACCAGGACCTGATCTCCGAGCGCCTGGCCACGCTGTGGCGGCTGCTGCAGGCCCAAGGCAAGAAGCACGAGGACCGTGATGTCGATGTGGTGCTGCTGCCAGCCACCACCGCACTGACCCGCCTGGCGCCGCCCGCCTTTCTGGCGGCCACCACCTTCAACTTCAAGACCAAGCAGCGCCTGGACGAGGCCAGCCTGAAGTCGCAACTGACGCTGGGCGGCTACACGCATGTGAGCCAGGTGGTGTCGCCCGGCGAATACGCGGTGCGCGGCGGCCTGATCGACTTGTTTCCGATGGGTTCGCTGGTGCCCTACCGGGTCGACTTGTTCGGTGATGAGGTGGATTCCATCCGCACCTTCGACCCCGACAGCCAGCGCAGCCTCTACCCCGTGCCCGAGGTGCGCCTGCTGCCTGGCCGCGAGTTCCCCATGGACGAAACGGCGCGCAAGGCCTTCCGTTCCCGCTGGCGCGAGAAGATGGACGGTGATCCGACCAAGGCGCGCATCTACAAGGACATCGACCAGGGCATTGCCACCGGCGGTATCGAGTACTTCCTGCCGATCTTCTTCGAGCAGACCGCCAGCATCTTCGACTTCCTGGGCAACGAGGCCGCACTGGCCCTGCACGGCGAGATCGACGAGGCGCTGAACCGCTTCTGGACCGACACGCGCGAGCGCCACCGCTTCCTGCAGCACGACCCCGAGCGGCCCATCCTGCCGCCGGAAGAGATCTTCCTGAAGGTCGAGGAATTTTTCGCCGCCACGCACCCGCATGCGGTGCTGGCCATGCGCGGCAACGAACCGGTGGAGTGGGCGCGCCCGCTGCCCGACGTCAGCGTGGAGCGCGGCGCACAGGAGCCGCTGGCTCGGCTGGCCGCGCATCTGCAGAGCACGCCGCACCGTGTGCTGCTGCTGGCCGAGAGCGAAGGCCGACGCGAGAGCCTGCTGGAGCTGCTGCGCGACAACAAGATTGATCCGCCCTCGGTGAAGGACCTGGCCGAGTTCGCGGCCAGCGACGAGAAATTCGCCATCACCGCAGCGCCGCTGGCCGCGGGCTTCTTCTGGTTCGAGCCGGAGGACGGCCGGACGATCCAGCTCTTCACCGAGACCGAGCTCTTCGCCACCACGCCGACCACCCGCCGGCGCCGCAAGCAGGAGCAAGTCAGCGATGTCAATGCGCTGATCAAGGACCTCAGCGAGCTGAAGGTCGGCGACCCGGTGGTGCATGTCAACCACGGCATCGGCCGCTACCAGGGCCTGATCCACATCGACCTGGGTGATGGCCCTTCGGAGTTCCTGCACCTCGAGTACGCCGACAAGGCCACGCTCTATGTGCCGGTGGCGCAGCTGCACCTGATCAGCCGCTACACCGGCGTGTCAGCCGAAGAAGCACCGCTGCATCGGCTGGGCTCGGGCCAGTGGGAAAAGGCCAAGCGCAAGGCAGCCGAGCAGGTGCGCGACACCGCCGCCGAGCTGCTGAACCTCTATGCCCGCCGCGCCGCGCGCGAAGGCCATGCCTTCCGCTATTCGGGCCACGACTACGAGGCCTTCGCCGCCAGCTTCGGCTTCGAGGAAACGCCCGACCAGCGCGCCGCCATCCATGCGGTGATCCAGGACATGATCAGCCCGAAACCGATGGACCGCCTGGTCTGCGGCGATGTGGGTTTCGGCAAGACGGAAGTCGCGCTGCGCGCCGCTTTTGTGGCGGTGATGGGTGGCAAGCAGGTGGCGCTGCTGGCACCCACCACGCTGCTGGCCGAGCAGCATTACCAGAACATCGCGGACCGCTTCGGCAAATGGCCGGTCAAGGTGGCGGAGATGAGCCGCTTCCGCTCAGCCAAGGAAATCAAGGCGGCGATGGAAGGCCTGGCGGACGGCACCATCGACATCGTGATCGGCACGCACAAGCTGCTCTCGGCCGACGTGAAGTTCGCGCGCCTGGGCCTCTTGATCATCGACGAGGAGCACCGTTTCGGCGTGCGCCACAAGGAGGCGATGAAGGCCATGCGCGCCGAGGTGGACGTGCTGACGCTGACCGCCACCCCGATTCCGCGCACGCTGGGCATGGCGCTGGAAGGCTTGCGTGACCTGAGCGTGATCGCCACTGCGCCGCAGCGCGCCTGGCCATCAAGACCTTTGTGCGCAGCGAGACCAGCGGCACCATCCGCGAGGCGGTGCTGCGAGAGTTGAAGCGCGGCGGCCAGGTCTACTTCCTGCACAACGAAGTGGAGACCATCGAGAACCGGCGCCAGAAGCTCGAAGAGCTGGTGCCGGAGGCGCGCATCGTCATCGCCCACGGGCAGATGCCCGAGCGCGAGCTGGAGCGCGTGATGCGCGAGTTCGTGCAGGGCAAGCACAACCTGCTGCTGTGCTCGACCATCATTGAGACCGGCATCGACGTGCCCAGCGCCAACACCATCATCATGAGCCGCGCGGACAAGTTCGGCCTGGCGCAGCTGCACCAGCTGCGCGGCCGCGTCGGCCGCTCGCACCACCAAGCCTATGCCTACCTGATGGTGCCGGACGTGGAAGGGCTGACCAAGCAGGCCGCCCAGCGCCTGGAGGCGATCCAGGCGATGGAAGAGCTGGGCTCAGGCTTCTATCTGGCGATGCACGACCTGGAGATCCGCGGTGCCGGCGAGGTGCTGGGCGAGAACCAGAGCGGCAACATGATGGAAGTGGGCTTCCAGCTCTACAACGAGATGCTGTCGGAAGCGGTGCGCTGCCTTAAGGCTGGCAAGGAGCCTGATCTGCTGAGCCCGCTGGGCGCCACCACCGAGATCAATCTGCACGCGCCTGCGCTGCTGCCCGACGCCTATTGCGGCGACGTGCATGTGCGGCTCTCGCTCTACAAGCGCCTGGCCACGGCCGAGAAGCCCGAGCAGATCGACGCGATGCTCGAAGAAATTACCGACCGGTTCGGCAAGCTGCCGGCGCAGGGCCAGACCCTGTTCGACACGCACCGCCTGCGCGTACTGGCCAAGCCCTATGGCGTGGCCAAGATCGATGCCGCGCCGACGGTGATGAACATCAACTTCCGCCCCAACCCGCCCATCGATGCGATGCGCGTGATCGAGCTGGTGCAGAAGAACCGGACCATCAAACTGGTCGGCAACGACAAGCTGCGCATCGACAAGCAGCTCTCCGATCCCAAGGACCGGGCGCAGGCGATCCGCGAAGTGCTGCGCCTGCTGGGACAACCGATCAAGCAAGACTGAAGACAGAAGCTCCACCATGCAAGACCTGACCCTGCCTCCCTTGGTGACCCAAGGCTTCACGCCGCCGCTGCGCCTGGCTGATTTCAAGCTGGCGGCCTTTGACATGGACTCGACGCTGATCAGCATCGAGTGCATCGACGAGATCGCCGATGCCGCCGGCCGCAAGGCCGAGGTGGCTGCGATCACCGAGGCGGCGATGCGCGGCGAGATCACCGATTTCAAGGACAGCCTGCGCCGCCGCCTGGCCCTGCTGCAAGGCGTGCCGGCTACGGCGCTGGACGGCGTGCTGCAAGACCGCTTGCGCTTCAACCCCGGCGCGCGCGAGCTGTGCGCCGCGCTGAAGGCCGCCGGGCTCAAGCTGGTGCTGGTGTCGGGCGGCTTCACCTTCTTCACCCGCTATGTGGCGGCCGAGCTGGGCATGGACTTCGTACGCAGCAACGAACTCGAAATCGTGGATGGCGCCCTGACCGGCCGACTGATCACCCAGTCCTGGGGCGAGATCTGCGACGGCGCCGAGAAGCGCCGCATGCTGCAGGAATGCTGCGCGGAGATCGGCTGCACGCCCAAGCAGGCCATCGCGGTGGGCGACGGCGCCAACGACCTGCTGATGATGGGCGAGGCCGGCCTGTCGGTGGCCTTCCACGCCAAGCCCAAGGTGCGTGAACAGGCGATGGTGGCGATCAACAGCGGCGGGCTGGAGCAGTTGCTGCAGATCCTGCAATGACGCGCATCGCCGTCGATCTGGCCAAGGCCAGCCGCCTGCTCAACCACGGCCCCACGGTGCTGGTCGCCAGCGCGCATGGCGGGCAGCGCGATGTGATGGCCGCGGCCTGGAACATGCCGCTGGACTTCAGCCCGCCCAAGGTGGCGGTGGTGATCGACAAGAACACCTTTACGCGCGGGCTGGTCGAGGCCTCGGGCGAGTTCGTGCTGGCCGTGCCCTGCGCGGCGCAGATCGACATGGTGGTCGGCGTGGGCAACAGCTCGGGGCGCGAGCTCGACAAGTACGCGCACTGGCAGATCGGCACCGAGCCGGCATCGCTGGTGACGGCGCCGCTGATCCAGGGCTGTCTGGCCTGGCTGGAGTGCCGCATCTATCCCGAGCCGCACAACCAGCAGACCTACGACCTCTTCCTCGCCGAGGTGGTGGCCGCCTGGGCCGAGGACTGGGCCTTCAAGGACGGACGCTGGCAAGAACTGCCCGAGCAGCAGCGCGCGCTGCACCATCTGGGCGGCGGCAACTTCTTCTCCAGCAGCGGGCTGTTGCAAGGCCACACCAAGCCGGCCTGAGGCGGATGGCGGGCTTGCCGGCGCATGTGATCTGGCGCGATGATGAGGCCAAAGCTGCATACCGCAGCGGGAGCGCCGATGTCTGCCTTGCCCGCTTTCGCACCGCAGGAGCTGGAACTGCTGTGCAATTCCCTGGACCAGACCGAGCTGGGTCTGCTCTGGGTTGATGCACAGGCCCAGATCCGGCATGCCAACAGCCGATTCCAGCGCTGAGCGCCCCGGCGGGCCATCTGCATGAGTGCTTTGCCGAGCTCAGTCAGGAACGCTGGCTGAACCTGCTGAGCCAGCCTGGCGGCCGCCAGCAGATCCTGCACCTGAGCTTGCGCACGGCCAGCGGCGAGTTGCGCACCTTCGAGCTGCGCTTCAAGCCTGCGGCAACGTCCGATCAGGCGCTGACCCTGATCCTGCTGAGCCCGCTGGAGGAGCGCAGCGGCCAGGCCGCCATCGATGCGCTGCAGCGCGAGGTGCTGGAAGCGGTTGCCCTGGGGCGCCCGCTGGCCGCGGTGATGGACCTGCTGTGCCGGCGTGTCGAGGCCATGGCGCCGGAGTTGATGTGCTCGGTGCTGGAAGTCGATGAGCAGGGCAAGCTGCACCCTCTGGCTGCGCCCAGCCTGCCGGCCAGCTACAGCCAGGCGCTGGACGGCGTGCAGATCGGCCCCAGCGTCGGCTCCTGCGGCACAGCGGCCTGGCGCCGCAGCCCGGTTGAAGTGCAGGACATCGCCACCGACCCGTTGTGGGCGAATTTCAGCGCGCTGGCCCTGTCCTACGGCCTGGCTGCCTGCTGGTCCACCCCCATCCTGCTGACGCCCGAGCGCGTGGGCGCCACCTTTGCGCTGTATTACCGCGAGCCGCGCGCGGTGGCGATCTTCCATCGCCGCATGGTCGAGGCCTGCGCCCAGCTGTGCCGCGTGGCGCTGATGAACCAGGAGAACCAGCGCCAGATCGAGCGCCTGGCCTATTACGACGGCGTCACCGGCCTGGCCAACCGCACACTGTTCGGTGAGCGTGCGCGCCAGTCGCTGCAGATGGCGGCACGCATGGAAACGCCGGTGGCGATGCTGCTGCTGGACATCGATCGCTTCAAGACCATCAACGACTCGCTGGGCCACCAGGCCGGCGACGAGGTGCTGCGCGAGGCGGCTCAGCGCCTGGGCGCCTGCCTGCGCGACACCGACACGCTGGCGCGCCTGGGCGGCGACGAGTTCGTGGCCCTGCTGCCGGGCTGTGGTGCCAGCGATGCCTCGCATGTGGCGGACAAGCTGATCGAATCGCTGAAGCCAGCCCATGCGCTCAGCAGCGACACGGTGGCCACGCTGTCGGCCAGCATCGGCATCAGTATCTATCCGGACGATGGTGCCGACCTGGAACAGCTGCTCAAGCACGCCGACATCGCGATGTACGAGGCCAAGCGGGCCGGCCGTGGCTGCGCCCGCTTCTATCTGCGGGCGATGAACCAGGCGCTGGATGAACGGCTGGCGCTGGAGACCGCGCTGCGCCGTGCGCTGTCCAGCCAGGGCTTGAGCCTGCACTACCAGCCCAAGCTGCGCCTCGTCGACGACGCCTTGGTAGGCGTCGAGGCCTTGCTGCGCTGGACCGACCCGGACCTGGGACCGGTGCCGCCGGACCGCTTCATCCCGGTGGCCGAGGAATGCGGCCTGATCAACGCGCTGGACTCCTGGGTGCTGGAAGCCGCCTGCTCACAGCTGGCCGCCTGGCGGCAGGCCGGCCTGGCGGTGCCGGGCGTGGCGGTCAATATCTCGCCGCTGCGCTTCTATCAGGACGATGTGGCAGCCCATGTCCAGCAACTGCTGCATCGCCACCAGCTGGATGCGGTGCAGCTGACGCTTGAGGTGACCGAGCGCCTGATGCTGGACGACAACCAGCGCAGCCTGGACCAGCTGGAAGCGCTGCACGCCATGGGGGTGCAGCTCTCGGTGGACGACTTCGGCACCGGCTACTCCAGCCTCAGCTATCTGAAGCGGCTGCCAGTGTCGGAACTCAAGCTCGACAAGAGCTTTGTACACGACCTCGAGATCGATGCCGACGACCGCGCGCTGGCCAGCGCCGTGATCAGCATCGGGCGCTCGCTCGGCCTGAGCGTGGTGGCCGAGGGCGTCGAGACCGCCGGCCAGCGCCAGGTGCTGATGGCGGCCGGATGCCCGATTGCGCAGGGCTACGGCCTGGCGCGGCCGATGACGCCCGCGGCCTTCGAGAGCTGGCTCAGCTCGCGTCGTGCAGAGGCTGCGCGCTGATCACCACGCCGTCCTCGTCCGCATAGAGCCAGTCGCCCGGGCGGATGGTCTGGCCGTGCAGCTGCAGCACCAGATCGACGACACCCTGGCCGCGCCGCTCGGTCGGCATCGGCACATGGCCCAGCGCCAGAATGCCCAGCTGCGCGGCGGCCAGCTCGGCCAGGTCGCGCACGCAGCCGTGGATCAGCAGGCCGGCCCAGCCGTTCTTCGCGGCAGCAGCCGCCAGGTTGCCGCCCAGCAGCGCGCGTCGCATCGAGCCCGCCCCGTCGACCACCAGCACGCGACCATGGCCGGCGGACTCCACCAGCGACTTCACCATGCTGTTGTCTTCCAGGCAGCGCACCGTCGTCACCGGGCCGGCAAAGCGCGGCAAGGCGCCATAGCGGGCATACAAGCCGCCGGGTAGCACGCGGAAGGCGCCGCTGTCGTCGCTCTTGTGGGCGTCGCAGAAATCGCAGGTGGAGAAGTTCATCAGCAACTCAGTCCTGTGAAGGGGCGGCCAGCACCGTGATGCGGGCGCCATGCAGGCCGACCACCTGGCCGGCGCGGATCTTGGCGGTCTTGCGGGACTCGTCGCGGCCATCGACCTGGACCAGCCCCTCGGTGATCATCATGCGCGCCGCACCGCCGCTCTCGGCCAGGCCGGTGGCCTTCAGCAGCTTGTCGAGTTCGATGTACTCGCCGCGAAGTTCGAAATCAATCTTTTCCATGCGCCGATTGTCCCAGACGCTGCCGCGCCGCCTCGCGGATCGCGCTCAGCGTGCTGCGGCTGGTGGAGACGTCGGTGGACAGGCGCAGGTGGATCAGCGTGGGCTTGTCAGCGGCCAGCGCCGCCTGGAGGGCCGGGCCGAACTCCTCGGTATGGTCCACCCGATGTGCGGCCCAGCCATAGGCCAGAGCGAGTTGCACGAAATCCGGATTGAACAGATCACTGCCCGACACGCGGCCCGGGTATTCGCGCTCCTGGTGCATGCGGATGGTGCCGTAGGTGCCGTTGTCCACCACCACCGAAATCAGCCGATGCGCGCCGTAGCCGGTGGCGGTGGCCAACTCCTGACCGTTCATCAGGAAGTCGCCATCGCCGGCGATATTGACCACCCAGCGCTGCGGCTGCAGCAGGCTGGCGGCCACCGCGGCAGGCAGGCCATAGCCCATCGCGCCGCTGGTCGGCGCCAGCTGCGTGCGGCCATGGTGTTGCAGGCCGGGGTATTGGTGGAAGCGGTGCAGCCAGCCGCTGTAGTTGCCAGCGCCATTGGTGAAGATGGTGCCGTCCGGACATTGCGCCGACAGCACCTTCACCACCTCGGCCATGTCCAGCGGGCTGACCGGTTCGGCCACCAGATTGGCCAGATAGTCCTGGTGCGCGGCTTCCGCCCAGGCGGACCAGGCCACGCTGTCGGGGGCGGCCAGGGTTTCCAGCGCCTGCGCGGCGCAGGACATGCTGGCATTGATCATCAGCTCGGCCTCGTAGACACGGCCCAGTTCCTCGGCGCCGGCATGGATGTGCACCAGGCTTTGCGTCGGGCGCGGCGCCTGCAGCAGGGTGTAGCCACCGGTGGTCATCTCGCCCAGGCGGGGGCCGACGGCCAGGATCAGGTCGGCTTCCTTCACCCGCGCCGCCAGCTTGGGATTGATGCCGATGCCCACATCGCCGGCATAGAGCGGATGGCGGTTGTCGAACAGGTCCTGGAAGCGGAAGGCACAGCCCACCGGCAATTGCCAGGCTTCGGCAAAGCGCTGCAGCGCGGCGCAACTCTCGCCGGTCCAGCCGCCGCCGCCAGCGATGACCAAGGGCTTCTTGGCTTCCAGCAGGCGCTCGCGCAACTCCGCCAGCGCCGCCGGCGTCGGCCAGGCTTGGGCCGAACGCACCTGCGGCAACACCGGCGCCGTGGTGCTGCGGGTCAGCATGTCCTCGGGCAGCACCACGACCACCGGCCCGGCCGGCCCTGCAAGGCGGTGTGGAAGGCTCGCGCGACATATTCGGGCAGGCGGTCGGCGTCATGCACCTCGCCCACCCACTTGGCCATGCCCAGGGTGCCGGGGCCGAACATCTGGCGGTAGTCGACCTCCTGGAAGGCCTCGCGGTCGCGCTGGTCGCTGGCCACCTGGCCAATGAACAGCACCATCGGCGTGCTGTCCTGAAAGGCCGTGTGCAGGCCGATGCTGGCGTTGGTGGCACCCGGGCCGCGGGTGACGAAGCAGACGCCGGGCCGGCCGCTGAGCTTGCCCTGGGCCTCGGCCATGAAGGCCGCGCCGCCTTCCTGGCGACAGGCGATGAAGCGGATCTGGTCGCGGTGTTCATGAAAGCCGTCCAGCACCGCCAGATAGCTTTCGCCGGGAACACCGAAGACCGTGTCCGCGCCTTGCGCGATCAGGGCCTCCACCAGGACATGGCCGGCAAGTCGGGCATCGGAAGATTGGGCGGCGGCGTGTGGATTCGTCATGACGTCCAATGTAGCGGCGCGGCCGCCCTCAGCGTTTGCGGAAAAGCCCCACCAGGGCGGCGGCGCTGACCCCCAGCAGCAGCGCCAACGCCGCGCCGTAGAACACGCCGGCCGGATGCCCGCCATCCAGCAAGGCCCCAAACACGGGCGCTGCCACGGCAAAGCCCACGTCGAGCCCGGAATAGACCGTGCCATAGACCCGGCCGGTGGCGCCAGGCGGCGCAGCGCGCTTGATCAGCATGTCGCGCGACGGCCCGGCCAGACCGGTGCCGAAGCCTGCGGCAGCCGCCAGCCCTGCGGCGAACAGGGGCGGCAGCAAGCCGCTGGCCACCAGCGCCAGCGTCAACGCTGCGCCGCTCATCGCCAGGCCGATATTGCGTTCCAGCGTGGCCGAGCGTGCCACCCAGAAACCGCCGATCACCATGCCCAGCGCACCGGCCAGCATGTAGCCGGTGACAACGAAGGCAGTCGCCTTCAGCGGCAGGCCGTAGAGGCTGGTCAGCGCCGGGCTGGCAAAGCTCTGGATGGCGCTGAGCGCAGCGGTGGAAAAGAAGAAGAACGAGAAACACAACCACACTGAGGGCAGTCGCAGGAACGCCAGCGGGTGTTCCTCTTTCAAGGCGGCGGCACCCGGCTTTTCATGCGCCCAGCTGCCGTCGCGGTCATCGATGGCCTTGCGCTTCAGCGCCAGCAGCGTCAGCACGCCCAGCGCCACCAGGGCCGTGCCCAGATACGCAAAGCGCCAGTTGCCGCTGAGCTCGCTGATGCCGATCAGGAACACCGGCGCCACCGCCCAGCCCAGGTTGCCCGAGATGCCATGCACCGAAAATGCGTGCCCCAGCCGCGCCTGCGACACGCGCTTGTTCAGGATGGTGAAGTCGACCGGGTGGAACGGTGAATTGCCCAGCCCCGCCAAGGCCGCGGCCAGCATCAGCCCACCAAATCCATCGGCCAGCCCGGCGGCCAGCGAGGCCAGCACGAAGCAGCTCAGAGCGGCAAACAAGACCGGCCGTGCGCCGCGGCGATCGACCAGGAAGCCAGCCAGCGCCTGCCCGATGCCCGAGATCACGAAGAAGGTGGTGACCAGCAGCCCCAGCTCCGAATAGCTCAGGCCGAAATCCCGGATGAAGGCCGGGAACAGCGGCGGCAGCAGCATGTGGAAGAAATGCGAGCAGCCATGCGCCAGGCCGATCAGGCTGATGGTGCTGAAGTCGCGACGGGCCTGGGCGCGGGTCTCCAGCGCAAAGGTGGCGGTGTTCATGCGGCCATGGTACGCCGCGACGCCCACGCAGCTAAGCCGCCGCAGGCCCGCCCGGGCGACAGGCGTTCCAAACGGACTGAAGGACCGCTGGCCCGCTGCGCCCCCTTAGCCGGGGAGCACCCAGCGCGGCTGCACCTGTTCGCGGGACGCGGGCCGGCGCCGGTCCAGCAGGCCCAGCCCCAGCTCGGGCCGCGCCACCAGCAAGGGCTCCGGCTCCTGCTGCCACTGGCCGCCGGCCGCCATCAGCAATTTGGATTCAGCGCGGCTGAGCACCCCGTCCGCCAAGCCTGCGGCAAAGCCGACACTGAGCGCTACGCGTTGCTGACCCGGATCCTTGAGGCACGCCAACCAGCGGCGCCACAGCGCCATGTCTGGCTGCCCGCCCTGCGGACAGAGCGCCTGGGCATGCGGCTGCATCGCGAGAATGCCTTCAGCGATGGCACCCATGCTCAGGCCCAGGCGCTGCGGCAAGCCCACCTGCTCGATCAAGGCCAGTTCCGCGGCATCAACCCTGCCATCAACGCCCAGCAGCAGGGCCAGCACTGCAAGCAGGGCGGAGGGGCTGTCGGGCGCGAGGTCTTCGGGAGCTGCGGGCGGCAGTTCAAGGGCCGGGACTGATTCGCTGAGCATGGGAGCGTTCCATTCGACAAGGGCATGTGTGGTGCACACCATAGCCAAACCGACACCAACCGAAAAAGCAGCATGATTCGATCAGTGGATTCTTAAAAATCGAAGGAACAGCGGCTTGCGATCGAGCCCAGTCCTCAACACGCCGTCGTAGCCTGCGCTACGATGCCGCCCATGAATGAGGTTCTGTTCGACTACACCCGCCAGGACGCCGCCGGCGAAAGCTGTACCGCCCACGCCTGGGCCAAGGTTCCGGTGCCGCTGAAGGCGCACGAGCGTCAGGCGCTGAAGGCGCGCGCCGCCGAATTGCTGAAGGCACGCGGCGCCGTGCTGGTGGCCCATTACTACGTCGATGGCGATCTGCAGGATCTGGCGCTGGAGACCGGCGGCATCGTGTCCGACTCGCTGGAAATGGCCCGCTTCGGCCGCGACCATGACGCGCAGACGCTGATCGTGGCTGGCGTGCGCTTCATGGGCGAGACCGCCAAGATCCTGAGCCCCGAAAAGACCGTGCTGATGCCGGATCTGGAGGCGACCTGCTCGCTCGATCTCGGCTGCCCGGCCGATGAATTTTCAGCCTTCTGCGATGCCCATCCCGACCGCACCGTGGTGGTCTATGCCAACACCAGCGCCGCCGTGAAGGCGCGCGCCGACTGGATGGTCACCAGCTCCTGCGCGCTGGACATCGTCAGCGAGCTCAAGGCCCAGGGCAAGAAGATCCTGTGGGCGCCCGACAAGCATCTGGGCCACTACATCCAGACCCAGACCGGTGCCGACATGCTGATGTGGCAAGGCGCCTGCATCGTGCATGACGAGTTCAAGGGGCTGGAGCTGGAGCTGATGCGCAAGGCACACCCGGACGCGATGATCCTGGTCCACCCCGAATCGCCGCAAAGCGTGGTGGCGCAGGCCGATGTGGTGGGCTCGACCTCCGCGCTGATCAAGGCCGTGGTGGAAGGCCGCGCCAAGGAATACGTCGTCGCCACCGACAAGGGCATCCTGCACCGCATGCGTCAGCTGGCGCCTGGCAAGACCCTGATCGAAGCGCCGACCGCCGGCAACAGCGCCACCTGCAAGAGCTGCGCACACTGCCCCTGGATGGCCATGAACGGTCTGCAGGGTGTGGTCGATTGCCTGGAGCAAGGCCTGGGCGCCATCACGGTCGAGGAAGGCACGCGGCTGAAGGCGCTGGGCTGCATCACGCGCATGCTGGACTTCACTGCGGCGCACAAGGCCCGTGCCGCTGGTCTGGTGCCAGGCATGGGCGCCGCCTGATCCCCGAATTGCGGGCTGGCGTGCTTTCTATTCCGGCGCTGGCGGCGCTATAAATGCGCATACGCTCTCGGCATCCCATGAAAGAGACGGCACCATGACCGATTTCACCTCGCTCTACAACCACCACGAACGCGAAGTCTTCGCCGTCGTGGCCGATATGGCTGCGGAGTTTCCCGCCATCAGCACCGAAGACCTGCTGGTAGATGTGGCCTGCGTGGCGCTGAACCGCCTGCCGCCGCGCTACATCCGCCACGCCGTGGATTACTCGTTCTACCTGACCGAGCCCGAGCGACTGGAAATCGATGCCGCCATCCGCGAGGCGGTGACCTACGCCTTCAACTTCGTGCAGGCCCGCGCTGCGCTGCGCGCAAGGCGCTGAAGCAGCGCGCGAGGTACTGAAGAAATCTGTGCCTGCCACAGCGAGTCGGCGAGGTCCGCCGGGTCGCTGATGCTTCACCGCCATTGCGGCCGGTGGGCATCCCCGGCACGGCAGCGTGAGGCGCCAAGTACCGGCAAGCAGAATGGATACGACACCCATGCGTCGCCTGCGCGTCCTGGTGCTCGGCGGCTACGGATTTTTTTGGCAGCGCCTCGTCCAACGTCTATCCGCCTGGCAAGCGCTTGATCTGCTCGTCGCTGGCCGCTCGCTGGCCCAAGCGAAAGCCTTGGCCGTTGGCCTGCGGCTGCAGGCGAAGGCGAGGCTCGACGGAATTGCACTCGACGCCGCTGCGCCCGACTTGGCGCGCCAGATGGCGCGGCTGAAGCCTGACGTGCTCATCCACGCGAGTGGGCCTTTCCAGGGGCAGCAGTACCAAGTCGCACAGGCCTGCCTGGCCAGCGGCACCCACTACATTGATCTGGCCGATGGGCGCGACTTCGTCAGCGGCATCACCCGTCTGACCGCTGAGGCACGCGCAGCCCGTCTGGCGGTGATCAGCGGCGCCAGCTCGGTGCCGGCCATCTCCAGCGCCGCGGCTATGCAACTCGCTCGCGGCATGAGCGAAGTTGATTCGATCGACATCGGCATCAGCCCCGGCAACCGCACCGAGCGAGGCCTTGCAACCATGCAGGCCGTCCTGAGCTATTGCGGCAAGCCATTGCCAAGCCTAGGCCCGGAGCCGGTGCTTGGCTGGAGCGGCAGTCGCCAGCACATCTACCCTCCGCCCGTAGGTGCGCGCCTGCTCTCGCCCTGCGACGTTCCTGACCTGAGCCTGCTCTCACAGCACTTTGCAGGCAGGCCCGTGGTGAGCTTCGGCGCGGGATTGGAGCTGCGCCTGCTGCACCGCGGCATGAACGCGATGGCCGCGCTGGGCCGTTGGGGCTGGGTGAACGATTGGTCCCGACACGCGCGCCTGCTCAAGCGGGTCGCCGACCTTTTCAAGAATCTGGGCTCCGACGCTGGCGCCATGCACGTATCCGTTAGCGGCCACGACGCGCAAAGCCAAGCTGTCCATCGGACCTGGCAGTTACTCGCAACCCAGGGCCACGGCCCCTATGTGCCGACGCTTGCCGCTGCCGCGCTGCTGCGCAAGCTGCTACACAAAGGGCCAGGTGAACTCTGTGGCGCGCAGCCCTGCGTCGGGCTGCTGACGCTGTCTGAAATCGCTGCTGAAGCACAGGGGCTGCAGATCTCCATGAGCGAGTCCAAGGCATGAACCCACGCACTCTGTGGGAACGCGCCCTCGGCCCCGACGCCTATGCACGCCTGCCGCTGGCCGTACAGCGCTTTCACCGGCTCGCCGGCCTGCATGTGTTCGCTGGCCAGGTCCGGACCTACGCGCCGCAAAGCAGGCTGTCCCGTTTGTTGGCCCTCTGCCTTGGAACTCCGCGGCAGGACAGCCAAGGCCAGCTTCACTTTGAGCTGCAGAGTTCGCCAGACAGTGAGCAATGGACTCGCAGCTTCCCGGCGCAGACCATGCGCTCGACGCTGACATTGGAGCGAAGCCTCATCGTCGAGCGACTCGGTGCGGCAAGCCTGCGCTTCAGGTTGTGCGCCTCGGAACACGCCTTGACGATGGAGCTCGACAGCCTGTCCTTTCTCGGCATTCCTTGCCCGCCATGGCTTCTGCCGCAGGTGCTGGCTGTGGAAAGCGGCCAAGCCGACGCGCTGCACTTCAAGGTGCGCGCCTTCCTCCCCGTGTTGGGCGAAGTAGCACACTATGAGGGTTATCTGGACCTCGACAGGGAGCGTACAAGATGATTATCGTGTTCGACGCCCAATGCCTGCTGTGCAACGCGTGGGTGCAATTCCTGCTTCGCCACGACCGCAAGGGGCTGATCCGATTCGCTTCGATCCAGGGGAGCGCGGGGCAGGCACTGCTGTCCAAGCACGGTCTTAAGCTCGACGGCTTGGAGACCTTGCTGGTGCTGAACGAAGGCCAGGCCTGGCAGCACACGGCCGCCATCCTGCGTGTGCTGCACCTGCTGGGCTGGCCCTGGCGCCTGGCCTGGCTGGGCTGGCTGGTGCCGGCACCGCTGCGCGATGCAGCCTACCGCTGGGTCGCTCGCAACCGCTACCGAGTATTCGGTCGAGCCCGGACGTGCATCCTGCCTCCGAACAACTACGCAGCGCGCTTCCTGGACTGAGCGCCGTCAGGCAAGCCCTGGGTCCCGTCAGCGCGGGCGGTCAGCAATCAGCACTGTCGGGAAGCTGACCGGCAAGGTGCGCGGATAGTCGCGACTGAAGTGCAGGCCGCGGCTCTCGTGGCGCAGCAGGGCCGAGCGCACGATCAGCTCGGCGCAATCGACCAGATTGCGCAGCTCCAGCAGGTCGCGGGTGACGCGGAAATTCGAGTAGTAGTCGTCGATCTCGCCGCGCAGCAGATCGATGCGGTGCAGCGCACGCTCCAGGCGCTTGGTGGTGCGCACGATGCCGACATAGTTCCACATCAGCAGGCGCAGCTCGTCCCAGTTGTGCGAGATCACGACCTGCTCGTCCGCGTCCTCGACCTGGCTTTCGTCCCAGGCTGGCAGCGGCGCGCGGTCGGGCTGGGGTTGGCGCAGGATATGGTCGGCACAGGTCTGGCCCAGCACCACGCATTCCAGCAGCGAGTTGCTGGCCAGGCGGTTGGCGCCATGCAGGCCGGTGTAGGTGGTCTCGCCCACCGCATACAGGCCCGGCAGGTCCGAGCAGCCCTGCAGATCGGTGACCACGCCGCCGCAGGTGAAGTGCACCGCCGGCACCACCGGGATCGGCTGCTTCGCAATATCGATGCCCAGCAGCAGGCAGCGCGCGTGGATGGTCGGGAAATGCTCTTTCAGGAAAGCTTCACCCAGATGGGTCGCGTCCAGCCACACATGGTCCAGGCCATGCTTCTTCATCTCGAAGTCGATGGCACGCGCCACGATGTCGCGCGGCGCCAGCTCCATGCGCTCGTCATGATCGGCCATGAAACGCCCGCCGCCCAGGTGCTCAGGCAGCTTGAGATGACCGCCCTCCCCGCGCAGCGCTTCGGTGATCAGGAAACTGCGCTCCTGCGGGTGATAGAGGCAGGTGGGGTGGAACTGGATGAACTCCATGTTCGCCACCCGGCAGCCGGCCCGCCAGGCCATCGCAATGCCGTCGCCGGTGGAGGTGTCCGGGTTGGTGGTGTAGCGGTAGACCTTGCCGGCACCCCCGGTGGCCATCACCACCGCCTGAGCTGCCAGGGCCTCGACGCGCCGCGCATCAATGTCCAGCGCATAGATGCCGTAGCAGCGTGAAGCTTCTTCGCGCTGCACATGGCGCGAGGTGATCAGGTCCAGTGCCATCCAGCGCTCGCGCAACTCGATATTCGGGTGCGCATGGGCGGCCGCCAGCAGCTGGTCGTGGATCGCCTTGCCAGTGGCATCGGCCGCATGCGCGATGCGGCGCACCGCATGGCCGCCTTCGCGCGTCAGATGCAGGCCCAGCGGGCCGCTGTCGTCCGGCGTGAAGGGCACGCCTTGCCTGACCAGCCACTCAACCGCCTGGGCGCTGCGCTCGGCGATGAAGCGTGCGGTGGTTTCGTCAACCAGGCCGGCGCCGGCATCCTGCGTGTCGCGCACATGGCTCTCGATGCTGTCGTCGCTGCCCAGCACGCCGACGATGCCGCCCTGCGCCCAGGCCGTGGCCGATTCGCCGAGCCCGCGCTTGGCCAGCACGATGACAGGCACCTGGTCGGCCAGATGCAGGGCCACCGTCAGTCCGGCGAGGCCGGCGCCAACAATCACCACGGGAAGTACAGCAGCACCAGCAGAAGCAGCGGTCATGGAAAAGGCCCGCAACACCTTCATCATGGTGTCATCCTGGGCAGGTTCGGACAGGGAGCCCGATTCTAAGGACGGCGCAGCGTCTTCGCCCTGCAGTGGCACCGCTATCATCGCGGCCAGTTCAAACCGGGAGTTGATGTTGGATCTTGTCTTGCTGGTGAAAGCCGCCGTGATGGGCGTGGTCGAAGGTCTGACCGAGTTCCTGCCCATTTCCTCGACCGGCCACCTCATCCTGGCCGGCGCGCTGCTGGGCTTTGACGACGCCAAGAGCAAGGTCTTCGACATCGCCATCCAGACCGGCGCCATCCTGGCGGTGATCATCGTCTACTGGCAGAAGCTGCGATCCACCGCTGCCGGCATTGCCAGCGATGCGGCCGCGCGCCGCTTCGTGTTGAACGTCGCCATCGGCTTCCTGCCGGCGGTGCTCTTGGGCCTGCTGTTCGGCAAGGCAATCAAGGCGCACCTGTTCACGCCCACGGTGGTGGCCACGGCCTTCATCGTCGGTGGCTTCATCATCCTGTGGGCCGAGCGCCGGCCGGCCTCGGCGGTGCGCGTCCAGGATGTGGACCAGATGACGCCGCTGGATGCGCTGAAAGTCGGCCTGGTGCAGTGCCTGGCCATGGTGCCGGGCACCAGCCGCTCCGGTGCCACCATCATCGGCGGCATGCTGCTCGGCCTGTCGCGCAAGGCGGCCACCGACTACTCCTTCTTCCTGGCCATTCCAACCCTGATCGGCGCCGGTCTCTACAGCCTCTACAAGGAGCGTGCGCTGCTCAGCGTCGCCGACCTGCCGATGTTCGGCGTCGGCCTGCTGTTCTCCTTCATCAGCGCCTGGATCTGCGTGCGCTGGCTGCTGCGCTACATCTCCAGCCATAACTTCGTGCCCTTTGCCTGGTACCGGATCGTGTTCGGCCTGGTGGTGCTGGGAACCTCCTGGAGCGGCCTGGTCGTTTGGTCCGCCTGAGGGCCAAGCCGCCGGCCCTCGGCTCGGACGGGCCGGCTTTGAGATAATCGCGCCATGACGATCACCATCAAATCCGCGGCTGACATCGCCGCGATGCGCATCGCGGGCCGCCTGACCTCCGAGGTGCTGGACATGCTGGGCCAGCATGTGAAGCCTGGCATCACGACCGAGCAGCTCGACAAGATCGCGCATGACCACATCGTCCATGTGCAGAAAGCCATTCCCGCGCCGCTGAACTACCAGCCCGCCGGCTACACGCCCTACCCCAAGTCGATCTGCACCTCGATCAACCACCAGGTCTGCCACGGCATCCCGAATGACCGCCCACTGAAGAACGGCGACATCGTCAATATCGACGTCACCGTGATCAAGGACGGCTGGCATGGCGACAGCAGCCGCATGTTCGTGGTCGGCGAGGGCTCGATCGCAGCCAAGCGCCTGTGCAGCTTCACCTATGAAGCCATGTGGAAGGGCATCCAGAAGGTCAAGCCCGGCGCACGCCTGGGCGATATCGGCCATGCCATCCAAACCTTCGCCGAGAACGCCGGTTTCTCGGTGGTGCGCGAATTCTGCGGCCATGGCATCGGACAGGTCTTTCATGAAGAGCCGCAGGTGCTGCACTACGGCCGCCCCGGCACGCTGGATGAACTGGTGCCCGGCATGGTGTTCACCATCGAGCCCATGATCAACGCCGGCCGGCGCGAGATCAAGGAAATGGGCGACGGCTGGACCATCGTCACCAAGGACCGCTCGCTCTCCGCGCAGTGGGAACACACCATCGTCGTGACCGACACCGGCTACGAGGTGCTGACCGTGTCGGACGGCAGCCCGCCGCCGCCGGCCTTCATCACCGGCTAAGCCGTCGATGAGCAGCGTGCAGGTGATCGACAGCGCCGTACTGCGCCAGCAATTCAAGACCGGCAAGCAGGAACTGCTGCAAGCCTTCCGCGAAGCCCGGCCGACGATTGCCGCCGCTTCAGCGCTGATGCGCAAGCTGGCGCGCCACGTCGATGCGACGCTGCAGACCCTGTGGCGCCAGGCCGGCCTGCCGGAGACCGCGGCGCTGGCCGCCGTCGGTGGCTATGGGCGCGGCGAGCTGTTCCCCTACTCCGATGTCGATGTGCTGGTGCTGCTACCCGACGGCATGGAAGCCCACCAGCCCGGCGCGTTGAAGTCCAGCATCGAGGCCTTCATCACCGCCTGCTGGGATGTGGGACTGGAGATCGGCTCCTCGGTGCGCACGCTGGGCGAATGCCTGGGCGAGGCCGCGGGCGACGTGACGGTGCAGACCGCCATGCTGGAGTCGCGCTGCCTGGCCGGCTCCAAGCCGCTGTACAAGCGTTTCGAGCAGCAGCTGGCCGCAGCGATGGACGCGCGCGCCTTCTTCCGCGCCAAGACGCTGGAAATGCGTCAGCGCCATACCAAATTCGCCGACACGCCTTATGCGCTGGAGCCGAACTGCAAGGAAAGCCCGGGCGGCCTGCGTGATCTGCAAGTGCTGATCTGGATCGCCCGCGCTGCCGGCCTGGGCAAGACCTGGCCCCAGCTGGCGGCCAAGGGCCTGATCACGCCATTCGAGAGCCGGCAGCTGCAGCGCAACGAAGGCTTGCTGAGCCTGATCCGCTGCCGCCTCCATGCGGTCGCCGGCCGGCGGGAAGACCGTCTGGTGTTCGATCTGCAGACCGCCGTGGCCGAGAGTTTCGGCTACCAGCCCAAGGGCAGCCAGCGCACCTCGGAAGTGCTGATGCGCCGCTACTACTGGGCCGCCAAGGCGGTGAGCCAGCTCAACCAGATCCTGATGCTGAATCTGGAAGAGCGCATCAACGGTTCGGCCGACGCGCCGATGCGCCGCATCAATGCGCACTTCCTGGATCGTGCCGGCATGCTGGAGGTGGATGGCGACGACCTGTTCGAGCGCGAGCCGCACGCCATCCTGGAAACCTTCCTGGTCTACCAGCAGACGCCGGGCATCAAGGGCCTGTCGGCGCGCACGCTGCGCGCGCTCTACAACGCGCGCGGCCAGATGAACAGCGCTTTCCGGCGCGACCCGGCCAACCGCGCGCTGTTCATGCAGATCCTGCAGCAGCGCGAGGGCCAGACCCATGCCTTCCGGCTGATGAACCAGACCTCGGTGCTGGGCCGCTATCTGTGGGTGTTCCGCCGCATCGTCGGCCAGATGCAGCACGACCTGTTCCACGTCTACACGGTGGACCAGCACATCCTGATGGTGCTGCGCAATGTGCGGCGCTTCTTCATCCCCGAGCACGCCCACGAATATCCCTTCTGCAGTCAGCTGGCCGCACAGTTCGACAAGCCGCATCTGCTCTACATCGCCGCGCTGTTCCACGATGTGGCCAAGGGCCGCGGCGGCGACCATTCCGATCTGGGCGCAGTCGAGGCCCGGCGTTTCTGCCGCGCCCATGGCCTCAGCAAGGACGAGGCCGAGCTGGTGGTGTTCCTGGTCCAGCATCACCTGACGCTGTCGCGCGTGGCGCAGAAGGAAGACCTGTCCGACCCCGAGGTGATCGCCGCCTTTGCGCGCCAGATGCACGATGCGCGCCACCTCACCGCGCTCTACCTGCTGACGGTGGCCGATATCCGCGGCACCAGCCCCAAGGTCTGGAATGCCTGGAAGGGCAAGCTGCTGGAAGACCTGTATCGCCTGACGCTGCGCGCGCTGGGCGGCGCCAAGCCCAATCTGGAGGCCGATATCGAGGCCCGCAAGCAGGAGGCGCGGCAGATCCTGGCGCTGCACTCGATGCTGCCGGACACTGAGACCCCGCTGTGGGCCACGCTGGCGCTGAGCTATTTCGCCCGCCACGATGCCGGCGACCTGGCCTGGCATGCACGCTCGCTGTGGCGCCATGTCGAGTCCGGCCAGCCCATCGTGCGAGCCCGCCCCTCGCCGGTTGGCGAGGGCCTGCAGGTGCTGGTCTACGCGCCCGATCAGCGCGATCTTTTCGCTCGCATCTGCGGCTATTTCGACAGTGCCGGCTTCAACATCCTGGACGCCAAGGTCCACACGACGCGCAGCGGCTATGCGCTGGACACCTTCCAGGTGATCAGCGCCGACAGCGACCAGCATCACCGCGATCTGGTGTCGCTGGTGGAAGCCAAGCTGGGCCAGGCGCTGGCTGCGCAAGGCGCGCTGCCCGAGCCACGACGCGGGCGCCTGTCGCGCCGCGTCAAGTCCTTCCCGTTCACGCCCCGTATCTCTTTGCGCCCGGACGAACGCGCCACCGCCTGGCTGCTGTCCATCAGCACCAGCGACCGCACCGGCCTGCTTTACGCGATTGCGCGCGTGCTGGCCCGGCACGGCATCAATCTGCAGCTCGCCAAGATATCGACGCTCGGCGAGCGCGTGGAAGACACCTTCCTGCTGGACGGCGCCGCGCTGCAGCAGAACCGCAGCCAGCTGCAGATCGAAACCGAGTTGCTGGACGCGGTTTCGCTGCCGGCCTGAGTCTCTGGCCCCCAAGGCCCATTCCGATGACACCCGCCCACACCATCGAAGTCAGCGACGCGCTGGCCGAGCTGAACCGCTTTGACGCCATCATCGATGTGCGCTCGCCATCCGAGTTCGCCGAGGATCATCTGCCCGGGGCGCTGAACTGGCCGGTGCTCGACGATGAGGAGCGCCGCGTGGTCGGCACGCTCTACAAGAGCTCGCCCTTCGAGGCACGCAAGATCGGCGCGCGCTGGTGGCGCGCAATATCGCCAAGCATCTGGATGCCCATGCGCAGGACCTGCCCAAGAGCTGGCGCCCGCTGGTGTATTGCTGGCGCGGTGGCCAGCGCTCCGGCGCGATGAGCTGGTTTCTGGGCCAGATCGGCTTTCGCTCGCGCCAGCTGCAAGGCGGCTACAAGGCCTACCGGGCGCAGGTCCGCACCGATCTCGAGAGCCTGCCCGCGCGTCTTGACTATCGAGTGATCTGCGGCCGCACCGGCAGCGGCAAGACCCGCCTGCTGCAGGCGCTGCAGGCCGAGGGTGCGCAGGTGCTGGATCTTGAAGGCCTGGCCTGCCATCGCGGCTCTGTACTGGGCGCCTGCCTGAGCAGCCGCAGCCCAGCCAGAAGCGTTTCGACAGCCTGCTGTGGGGCCGACTGCGCAGCCTCGACCCAGGCGCGCCCGTCTTTGTCGAGAGCGAAAGCCGCAAGATCGGACAGCTGCGCGTGCCCGAGTCGCTGCACGAGCGCATGCGCGCCAGCAGCGCCTGCATCTGGGTGGACCTGCCCGAGGCCGAGCGTGTGGCGCTGCTGCTGCAGGACTATGCGCACTTCATCGCCGACCCGCAGTCCTTCTGTCAGCAGCTTGACGCCTTGATCACGCTGCGCGGTCGCGAACGCGTGCACGCCTGGCAGGCCATGGCAGGCGCTGGCGACTGGCCCACCGTCTTTGCCGAGCTGATGCGCGAGCATTACGACCCAGGCTACGAACGCTCGCTGCGCAACCACTATCCTCAGCTCGATGCCGCGCTGCACCTGCCTCTGTCCGGCGCCTCGGAACAAGAGATGCGAAGCGCCGCCCGCCAGTTGCTAGCCAACGCGAATTGAGCACGATCAAGAACAGTTGGAGACAAGACGGGCATGATGAAGACGACGATGCGCACTGACAAAGCCCTGCAGGAATCCCGACGTTTCGGCGTCAAGCCCGTGCCCGTACTGCGGCCTCTGGGCTGGCTCGCGCGCGGCTGGCAGGATTTGCGCCGCTGCCCCGGCCCCTCTTTGCTGCACGGCCTGCTGATGACCCTCGGCGGTGCGCTGATCTTCTGGATCGCCCATGACCGCTTCTGGCTGCTGGCGGCGGCCTTCAGCGGCTTCTTGCTGGTGGCACCGATCCTGGCTACCGGCCTGTACGCGCTGAGCCGCGACATTGAACGCAACAAACCGGTCGGCCTGGCCACCGTGCTCAAGGCTTGGCGCCCGCACGATGGCCGGCTGATGGGTTTCGGCCTGCTGCTGGCGCTGGCCGGCACAGGCTGGGTGCTGTGCTCGGCAGCGCTGATCACCGGCTATGCCAGCGCGCCGGTGGACAAGCCCATCGACTTCGCCCGTCATGTGGTGCTGGCGAATCATTCGCTGTTGTTCGAGGCCTGGCTGGCGCTGGGCGCCCTGCTCGCAGCCCCGGTGTTTGCCTCCAGTGTGATTTCCATCCCCATGCTGCTGGACCGCCGTGACCAGTCGCTGAGCATCCTGGGCGCCGTGTTCACCAGCTGGCGCGTCGTGATGGAGCACCCGCAGGCCATGGCGCTGTGGGCCTTTCTGCTGATGGCACTGACCGGGCTGGGCATGCTGTCGATGATCGGCCTGGTCGTCGTCGTGCCCTGGCTGGGCCACGCCAGCTGGCATGCCTATCGAGACCTCGTCAGCATGCGCGACTGACGCCAGCTGCCCACCCTTCTCCCCTTTCCCACCTCACCATGTTCGGCTATAGCGAAGAGCAGATTGCGCAGTTCGGCCTGACCTTCGGCGTCACGGCCTTCATGCTCTACATGGTGTTCATCATCCTGCAGCTGGCGCGCGAGTCGAAGGCCGGCCGCTTCGGCACCTTCATCCTGTTGCTGGGCCTGGGCTTCGGCTTGGTGGGCTTCGCGGCCAAAGGCCTGATCAAGTACTTCATGGGCGGGCTGGGCGAGTGAGCGAAAAGCCATCCACACCCGCCGCCCCGCCGGCCAAGCTGAGCAGCCGCATCTTCAGGCACTCACGCTTCGAAGACGCTCAGGCGCTGATCACGGGCACGCTGTTCGTCGCCTTGGGCGTGGCGCTGTTCAAGCAGGTTGGCATGCTGACGGGCGGCACGGTGGGCATCGCCTTCCTGCTGCACTACATCAGCGGCTGGCCCTTCGGCGCACTTTTCTTCTGTATCAACCTGCCGTTCTACTGGCTGGCCTGGCGCCGCATGGGGCGTGCTTTCACCGTCAAGACGATGCTGGCCGTGGCGATGATGGCCGTGCTGGCGGAGATCCTGCCGCGCTGGCTGCAGTTCGCCTCCTTGAATGCCTGGTTTGCCGCCATTGCCGGCGGACTGCTGATCGGCGCGGGCATGTTGATCCTGTTTCGCCACCGCGCCTCGCTGGGCGGTCTGAACGTGCTGGTGCTCTACCTGCAGGAGCGCTACGGCTGGCGCGCCGGCTACGTGCAGGCCGGCCTGGACGGCGTGATCCTGCTGTGCGGCCTTGCCTTCGTCAGCTGGGACCGCATCGGCCTGTCGTTGCTGGGCATGGCGGCGATCAATGCGGCGCTGGCGATCAACCACCGCCCCGGCCGCTACATGGCGGCGTGAATCAGCGATAGCGGCAGGTCGCAGGGAGCGCGCTGACCACCCGGAGCGGGTCGTAGCAACCGCAGCCTTCAGGGGCCGTTTGGCAGCGCGTGCTGTCCTTCAAGGCGGTGAACTCAGCGCCTGAAAGCGGGCCGTCAACGTTGAAGAAAAGTAGCGCCGAAGGCGTCCGCCTCGGTTGACCAGTTAGCCATCACAGCCGCCACCACTCCATTCGACTCGTGTCGCTGTTCCAGTAAAGATGGATTGAATCGCAGTCGCCCCCACTAAGGTTGAGCGAGTTGGCGATCTTTGACGGGCGGCATCCCGGAAGTGCTTCGTCCATAGGGCTGCAAAACTGCTCCTCTACTTGTAGCTTCGCCGGAGCCTCGCATATTGCCGCCTGGATCGATGCGCCAATGCCGAAGGCAAGAAACTGCGTTCGTGTCTTTCGGCCCTTGACGCCGGCAATCCGTATAGCGAGTTCAAGTCCTGCGCCCTTGTAGCCGACCATTGCCCAGTCGCGGCGACCGTCGCCGTTGAAGTCGCCACTCACCAGAGTTGCGCGGTCCCATTTGGTGAGAGGCTTCGCGGCAGCGATTGAAGCCGCAGCAGCCTCGCCCTCACTCGCCGGTGAAGCATGGGCGGATGCAATCAGAGCAATCGACACGGCGCAGAAAGCTAGTCCACGCACGATGGCTAACGTTGAAGCTGAGCCGCGAGCGGAGGCTTGCCGACTCGAGTCAGCTCGAGCGACTGGTTAGGCCAACGCGCTACGCTAGCAAACATGAAGTCACGCTGGTCGAACGACTCTGGCAGTGAGCCGCTTTTTAATTGAGGAATAGCCCGCAATTTGCAGAGTGAATTCTGCCGTGATGTTGCATTGCTTCCAGGCAGGGTCTGTGGTGGTATCGCACGTGTACGTTGCGGCAGGCGCCCCGACAATCTCACCCGACTTGCCTTCAATACCAAGCCATGGACGAGTGAATGGGGGGTTAAGCCCAAAGGACATTTCAGAAAGACATGCTTTAGGAATGCCTGTAAGCGTTGGCTTGTACGTAGTCGACTTCCCGACCTCAAATTCGAGAACCTCGGTGGGGTTGTACGTCCAATGAACCACGATGGCTGCCTGGCCTGAACACGATTCCTCCACTGCCCCATCCGCGCCTCCACCACAGGATGACAGCAGAAATACGGAGGCTACAAGGGCGATGGTTCGAATCAGAAAGCCGTTCATACGAAAAAGCGTGTTCCTACACTAGCAATGGGTTTGCGAAGATACATGACTTGAGCGCGCTTCGAGCCTTCAATGTCTCTGCGGGTGGGGCATTGTGCCCAATAGGCCTAACGTGATTTAGGGCGACAGGCGCTGCGCCCTAACTTCGGGCGATGCTGCATAACCTCGGACGGGGCCGCCACCCTAAGTGCTTGATGCAAAGCGCTTTCCTTCATTTTTACTGCGCGTTCATACAGTACTAAATTTGCCTGCAAATCCGGCAGCTTGTTACATCGACTTCCGTGCATTCCCGGCGCGCAGTAGGAGTGCATGTTGCCACGACTCGGCGGGTTAGCACCAGCATGCAAACACCGGCCCCCGATGATCTGCACCATGTGCTGACGATCGGGGCGAGGCGGGGCAAAGCCCCTTGGATTCGCCGTCCAAACCGGCGATGCCGAATATCGGATGCTGGTGAACTGCCGCTCTCAGCCTTGAACTGGCGTAGCCCGCAGCCGGCCGAGCTTCCGCTCCTGGCCGATACACGACCTCGCCGAACCCGCCCCAATCGGCGATCGGCGCTCGCGACTCCGAGCCCGCCCACTCAAGGACTCAGATCCCCCGCCAGCACCGCCAGCGTCTCCGCACCGATCTCCACATGCGCCGGATAGTGGGTGTGGTCGCAGCCCAGCTTGACGCGCGCACCGGCCAGCACGGCCTGACGGGCGGCGGCTGAGAACTCGAAGCGCAGGAAGTGCACCGAGGATGTCTTCTCGGCGTTCTCGCGCTCCAGGTCTTCGTCGGCAATCGCATAGCTGCGCGCGTGCCCCTCGACCTCGACGAACATGCGGTCTTCGACACCGATCAGGCGCGCCAGCTCGCGCCGGCGCTCATGCGGGTCGGGATACTCGATCAGCAGCGTCGCCTTCCAGTTCGTGCCGTCTGGCACCAGCGGCGCATAGGCCTCGATCTCGCCCAGGATGCCCTCTTCCTCGAAGATCTTCTCGATGCGCAGCATCTCCTGGATCTGGAAACGGATAGTCTGCTCGTCCTCGAACTGCACGCTGATGTGCTCGCCCAGCGGCACCGTGCGCAGGCGGCGATGGGCGATGATTTCGGGCTTGTGGGCCTTGCGGTATTTGGCATAGGCCTCCAGCGTCATCAGGCTGTCGGCGGTGATTCGGCTCATCTGGATCTCTCCCAACAGGTGTTCGCTCAGCTCAGGCCATAGGCCTGGCGCAGCAGGCTCAGTGGATGTTGCAGCGCCTTGGCAGGCGTGCCGGCTTCCGCCATGCCCTGCGCGATATGGTGGCCCGCCAGCGCGCAATCGCTGGCGATGAAATCCGGCTCGTCCTTGGCCATGGCCTTGAACACCGGCTTGCCGATCTTCATCGCGGTCTTGTGATACGGCGTTTTCACGCCATAGGTGCCGGCATGGCCCGAGCAGCGCTCCACGGTGTTGAGCTTCACCTCCACCGTCTGCCCGATCAGCTTGAACATCTCCTCGGTCTTGCGGCCGATCTTCTGCACCCGCCCGTGGCAGGGGATGTGGTAGCTGACCTTGCCGAGCGCGCTCTTGAAATCCACTTTCAGCAGCCCGTCCTTGTGGCGTGCCACCAGATACTCGAAGGGGTCCCAGACGCTGTCCTTGACCAGTTGCACATCCGCCTCATCCGGGAACATCAGCGGCAGCTCCTGCTTGAACATCAGGCTGCAGCTCGGTATGGCCGAGAGGATGGCGTAGCCCTCGCGCGCATAGCGCGCCAGCACCGGGATGTTGGCGTTCTTGTGCTGCTCCACCGTCTGCAGGTCACCCAGTTCCAGCTTGGGCATGCCGCAGCACTTTTCCTTCTCGACGATCACATAGGGGATGCCGTTGTGGGCCAGCACCTTGAGCAGGTCGTGGCCGATACCGGGTTCGTTGTAGTTGATGTAGCAGGTCGAGAAGATCGCCACCTTGCCCGGCGTGCGCTCGCCCTGGGTCGCCACTTGGGCGGGCGAATCGGCTGCGCCCCAGCGGAAGCGCTGGCTCGCCAGCTCGGGCATCCAGGCCTCGGGATGCACACCCAAGGCCTTGTCCATCACCTTGCGTGCCAGCCCGGTCTTGTTCACTGCATTGACCACCTGCACCACCACCGGGATGCCGGCGAACTGGCCATGCACATCGGTGGAGGCGAGAAAGCGCTCGCCGGCCCCCACCTCCCCCTTGCTGAACTTGATCGCCTTGGCGCGCAGCATGGTGTGCGGGAAGTCCAAGTTCCATGGGTGCGGCGGCACGTAGGGGCACTTGGTCATGTAGCAGAGGTCGCACAGATAGCACTGGTCGACCACTTTCCAGAAGTCCTGCTTGTCGACACCGTCGAGCTCGCCAGTCTTGCCCTCGTCCACCAGGTCGAACAGCGTCGGGAAGGACTGGCACAGCGAGACACAGCGCCGGCAGCCATGGCAGATGTCGAAGATGCGCTCCATCTCGTGGAGGCATTTCTCCTCGTCGTAGAACTCGGGGTTCTTCCAGTCCAGCGGATGCCGGGTCGGCGCTTCGAGATTGCCTTCGCGGGTGCTCATCGGTGCTCCTGGCGTGGGGGATCTGCGCACTCTGATGCGCTCGCGTCCAGCGCAAGCCCATGAGAGTGCGGCGCCCGCAGGCGCCGCAGCAAGCTCAAACTTGTTTCAATCCACCAGCGCGTCCAGCGCCTTCTGGTAGCGGTTGGCATGCGAGCGCTCGGCCTTCGCGAGCGTCTCGAACCAGTCCGCGATCTCGTCGAAACCCTCGTCGCGCGCGGTCTTGGCCATGCCCGGATACATATCGGTGTACTCGTGCGTCTCGCCCGCCACGGCCGCCTTCAGGTTGTCACGCGTCGGGCCGATGGGCAGTCCGGTGGCCGGATCCCCCACCGCCTCAAGAAACTCCAAGTGCCCATGCGCATGGCCGGTCTCGCCTTCGGCGGTGGAGCGGAACAGCGCCGCCACATCGTTCTGGCCCTCGATATCCGCCTTGTTGGCGAAGTACAGATAGCGCCGGTTGGCCTGCGATTCGCCAGCGAAGGCGTCCTTGAGGTTCTGCTCGGTCTTCGATCCCTTCAATCCCATGGTGCTCTCTCCAGTGATGTGAGGTTGTCGATCAGCGGCTGGCTGCCCAAGCGCGGCCCAGGGCCAACACCGGCCAACGCTAACTCAAGCGCGCACAGGCAGCCAATACATAGCTTCAATGCAATTCATAGCAGCGCGCTATACCAGCGCAGGTCGAGCAGCTTGCGTGCCAGCTGATGGCTGCGCCCCTGCGGATCGGCCAGGTCATTCAGGATGCTGAAGTGATTGAAGCCCGGCAGCTCCTCGCACAAGGGCACTGTGCGCTCGCCCCAGGCCTGGCGCAGCAGCTGCGCCTGACGCTTGAACTCCTCGCTCTCCTGGCCGCCCACCACGGCATAGACCGGGGCATCGGGCGGCGGGAAGTTCACCGGGCTCAGGCGCTTCACCGCGTCGGCATTCAGCTTCAGATCCGCCTGCAGAAACGGCGTGCGCGCAATCGGTGCCAGGTCATGCAGGCCCGAGATCGACAGCACGCCCTTGACCAGTTGGCGCGGCAGATCGTGCCCGACCGTCTTCCAGTCGCAGCAGGCCAGCATCGCGGCCAGATGGCCGCCGGCCGAATGCCCGGCGACGACGATCTGATTCGGGTCGCCGCCATAGTCGGCCGCATGCCGCCAGACCCAGGCCAGCGCCTGGGTGAGCTGCAGCGGAATGCGCTCCATGCCGACCCCGGGGCAGAGCGAGTAATTGGGAATCACGACCATCGCGCCTTCGTCGGCGAACACCGGGGCGACGAAGGACTGGTCCGACTTGTCCAGCGCCCGCCAGTAGCCGCCGTGGATGAACACCAGCACCGGACTGCGCACGCTGTGCTCGGTCTGCGCCTCGAACACATCCAGCCGCTCCATCGGCCCGCTGCCATAGGGCAGATCGAGCCGGCAGGCCAGCCGCTCACGCGAGAAGGCCGAGGCCTCGGCCCAGCGCTCCAGGATGCGCGCCGCATCGGGCACACGCGCGCGGTTGTTGTACTGGGCATCGAACCATTCGGGGCTGTGGACGCGCATGGGCTTCATCTCCTGGGGCGGCGCAGTGTCGATCAATGGCTGGCTGCAGTGTCCGACGTCAGCCCGGGCTGGCGCGCTGCCGAAAACCCGCAGTGATCCACGCGAGTGCTGCTGCGGCCGGGCTGACGCGATTCGCTACAGTGTGCCCACAAGCCAGGACATCCATCCACCGAGAGAGGGGACACATCCGATGAAGCTGCTGCGCCATGGCCCGCTGGGCCAGGAGAAGCCCGGTCTGCTCGACGCGAACGGGCAGATTCGCGACCTGTCAGGGCTGCTCGACGACATCACGCCGCGCAGCCTGAGCCCGGCTGCACTGCAGGTGCTGCGTGCCATCGATCCGCTGCAGCTGCCGCGGGTCGCCGGCAGCCCGCGCCTGGGCGTGCCGTGGAGCGGCATCGGCAAGTACGTGGCCATCGGCCTGAACTACCACGAGCATGCGCGCGAAGCCGGCATGGCCGCGCCTGCCGAACCGGTGATGTTCACCAAATGGACCAGCTGCCTGAACGGTCCGGACGACGACGTGCTCTACCCCCGCGAAGGCAGCAAGGTGGACTGGGAGGTGGAGCTGGGCATCGTGATCGGCAGCCAGGCCCGCGACGTCAGCGAAGCGCAGGCCTTGAGCCATGTGGCGGGCTATGTGCTGGCCAATGACATCAGCGAACGCGCGTTTCAGACCGAGCGCAGCGGCGGCCAGTGGAGCAAGGGCAAGGGCTTCGACACCTTCGGACCCGTCGGCCCCTGGCTGGTGACGGCGGATGAAATCGGCGACCCGCAGCAGCTGGACCTCTGGCTGGACGTCAACGGCCAGCCGCGGCAGCGCGGCAACACCCGCGACATGATCTTCAGCTGCGCGCAGCTCGTCAGTTATTGCAGCCGCGTGATGACGCTGGAGCCGGGCGACCTGATCATCACTGGCACGCCGCCCGGCGTGGGCATGGGGCTGAAGCCGCCGCAATACCTCAAGCCGGGCGATGTGATGACGCTGGGCATCAGCGGCCTGGGGCAGCAGCGCCAGCAGGTGATCAAGGCTGCAAGCTCGGCTGAGCCAGGCCCAGCACGCTGAACGCGGCACGCGCCGCCACCCGCCCTTCATCGGTCGGCACCACCCAGATTTCAGCACTGCTGTCGGCGCTGTGGATGGTGGCGACCGCATCGCCGCAGGCGCGCGCATTGGCGGCGGCATCCAGACGCAGGCCGGCAAACTGCAGCGCAGCCACGGCTTCGGCGCGCAGCTGCGCATCATGCTCGCCAATGCCGCCGGTGAAGGCGATCAGGTCCACGCCGCCCAGCACGGCCAGCATGGCGCCGAGCTCGCGCACCAGCCGGCGCGTGAACAGCGCAATGGCCTCGCCCGCTTCCACGCGCGTGCTGGCCCGCAAGGTGCGCATATCGGCGCTCAGGCCCGAAACGCCCTTGAGCCCCGACTGCTTGTACAGCAGCTGCTCCAGCCGCTGCCTATCCCAGCCCTGCGCCATCAGATGCAGCAGCACGCCGGGGTCCAGACAGCCGCTGCGCGTGCCCATCATCAGCCCGTCGAGCGCCGAGAAGCCCATCGAGGTGGCGACGCTGCGCCCGTCCAGCGTGGCGCAGACACTCGCACCATTGCCCAAATGGGCCAGCACCATGCGGCCACGCGCGCGCGGGCTGCGTTGCAGCAGCAGATCCGTCAGGTACTGGTAGGACAGGCCATGGAAACCATAGCGCCGCAGCCCTTGCCGGGCCAGCTCGCGGTCGATCGGCAGGCGCCGCTCGACGTCAGGCAGGCTGGCATGAAATGCCGTGTCGAAGCAGCCGATCTGCGACACCCCGGGCATGGCCTGCGCGCAGGCGGCAACGCCGGCCAGGTTGTGCGGCTGGTGCAGCGGCGCCAACGAGTCGTACTGATGCAGATCACGCAGTGCCTGCTCGTCCAGCAGACAGGGAGAGACGAAGCGCTCACCCCCATGGACGATGCGGTGCGCCACGCCACTGACCGCCAGCCCGCGCTCGGCCAGCGTTTGCATCAGATGGGCCAGCGCCAGCCCAAAGCCAGAGCCCTGGCCTTCGTCCAGGGGCTGGCGCATGCCGTCGAGCCGCAACTCGGGTCGCCCGCCCGGCTCCAGACCCTCGTAGGCGCCGAGCCACAGCGCCGGACCTTCGGCGGGATAGAGGCCGAACTTGAGCGTCGCCGAGCCGGCGTTGACCACCAGCACCAGCGGCTGATGCAGCGCCGCGCTCACAGGGCCGCCCGGGCGATCACCTCGGCCTCGCGTGCGGCCAGGAATCGCGCCGCCACCACCGCCAGCGCCGCCGAAGCCACGCGCGACACCGCGCCATCGGCGCGGCTGGTCAGCGCAATCGGCACGCGTGCGCCCATCACCACGCCGCAGCTGGCTGCACCCGCCAGATATTCCAGCTGCTTGGCCAGCATATTGCCGGACTCCAGATCCGGCACCACCAGCACATCCGCCTGGCCGGCCACGGCCGACACGATGCCTTTGACGCGCGCGGCCTCGGCCGAAATCGCGTTGTCGAAGGCCAGCGGCCCGTCGAGCTGGCCGCCGCGGATCTGGCCCCGATCCGCCATCTTGCACAGGGCGGCGGCATCGATGGTGGAGGCCAGCCTGGGCGTGACGGTCTCGACGGCTGACAGCAGCGCCACCTTGGGTTCTGCGACGCCCAGCGCCTGCGCCAGGTCGATGGCATTGCGCACGATGTCGGCCTTGGCTTCCAGGTCCGGGCTGATGTTGATGGCGGCGTCGGTGATCAGCAGCGGCTTGGGATAGGTGGCCACCTCGAAACGGAACACATGCGACATGCGCCGGCCGGTGCGCAGCGTGCGCTCGGCCAGCACGGCTTCCATCAGCTCGTCGGTGTGCAGGCTGCCCTTCATCAGCATGGTCACTTCGCCACGCGCCGCCATCGCCACCGCCTCTGCGGCCGCGGCATGGCTGTGCGGCACATCAATCAGCGTGGCACCGGCCAGATCCAGGCCGAGGGTGGCCGCCAGGGCACGCACCCGCCGCGCCGGCCCGACCAGGCGGGCGTCGATCAGGCCCAGCTGTGCCGCCTCCAGTGCACCGCGCAGCGAGGCCTCGTCGCAGGGGTGGACCACGGCACAGGGCATGGGTTGCGGCGGACGCACCGCACGTGTCCAGGCCTGCAGCCGCGCCTCGGAAGAGTCGGCCAGCTCCGGTGGATTCAAAGCAGAGGGAACGCCCATGGTGTCGCAAGGTCCTTGAGTCATGAACAAGTGGAGCCGGCCCGCTGTCGACGGGCCGACGTTCGCACAGCACGGCGCGAGGCGGCGGCCGATGCCGGCAGGTTCTGCGCTAAGCTCGACCCGCCCTGCCCTGCTGCGCGCCAAACCCGAGCAAAGCCCGAACATAACCTGTCAGCATGACCTGTCCCTCCAGCATCTTCGAACCCGAGTTCACCCGCGGTCTGTGCGAAATCTTCGAGCAGCATATCGTCTTCAACCAGGTACTCGGTTTGCGCATCGACAGCCTCGAAGCAGATATCGTGAAGGCGCATATTCCGATGCGCCCCGAGTTGATCGGGCACTTCACCCACCAGCGGCTGCATGGTGGCGTGATCAGTGCCACGCTGGACGCGATGGGCGGCTTGGCGGTGATGGCCGCCATCGGCGCCCGCCACATGGATGAGGCGCCCCTGGCACGCCTGCACCGCTTCGGCAAGCTCGGCACCATCGACCTGCGGATCGACTATCTGCGCCCTGGCGTCGGCCAGATGTTCCACGCCACTGCCGAGGTGCTGCGCCTGGGCAGCCGCGTCGCCAGCACACGGATGCAGTTCCTCAGCGCCGATGGGCGCTTGCTCAGCACCGGCTCGGGCGCCTACATCGTCTCCTGAGCGGACCATCAGCCCATGCCTTTCCGAGCTCTTCCCCTGCCTGCCGCGCTGAGCGGCCGCCTGTGGCTGCAATCGATGCCAGGGCGCTTCGAGTCCTTCGGCGGTTTTCTCGACGAAGCACGCCAGCGCAGCCTGAGCGTGGTGGTCTGCCTCAACCCGCTGGAAGAAGTGGCTGCCCTGTCGCCGGCCTATCACAAGGCGATAGCCGAAGGCCGGCTTCCGTTTCGCTGGCAGCATCTGCCGATGCGCGATTTCGGCCTGGGCGCTGATCCGACCGCCCTCCGGCTGGGCATCGAGCAACTGGGCCACAGCCTGACCTTGGGCGATCAGGTGCTGCTGCACTGCGCGGCCGGCATCGGCCGGACCGGCACCGTGGCCGCCTGCGTGCTGAAGCACCTGGGCATGCCCCGCGCCGAGGCGCTGGCGGCCGTGCGCGCGGCCGGGTCCAACCCGGAATCGGCGCTGCAGTCGGGCTGGATCGAGCAGTTCTGAGCGTCCACCGGTGCTGACGCGGCCAAGGGCCGACGACAATCGCGCGATGCCCCCGCCCTACCCCGAACTGCCGCCCATCTATGTCGACGAAAGGCTGATCGTCGTCGACAAGCCGGCAGGCCTGCTGGCAGTGCCCGGCCGCGGTGAAGACAAACAGGACTGCGCCATTCACCGCGTGCAGCAGCAGTTCAATGACGCCCTGATCGTGCACCGTCTGGACATGGCCACCTCCGGCCTGCTGCTGCTGGCGCGCGGCGCGGACATGCAGCGCAGCCTGAGCATCGCCTTCGCCCAGCGGCGCGTCGCCAAGCGCTACACCGCCGTCCTGGCCGGCTGTCTGGCCGAAGCCTGCGGCGAGGTGGATCTGCCCTTGATGCCGGACTGGCCGAACCGGCCGCGGCAGAAGGTCGACCTCGCGCACGGCAAGCCTTCGCTGACGCGCTGGCAGGTGCTGTCCGTGGATCAGCAGGCCCAAAGCACGCGCGTGGCGCTGGAGCCGGTCACCGGACGCAGCCACCAGCTGCGCCTGCACATGCAGGCGATCGGCCATCCCATCCTGGGCGACCCGCTCTATGCATCGCCGGCACAATGCGCACTCGCACCGCGGCTGCTGCTGCATGCGAGCTGGCTGCATCTGCCGAGCTCGGGCTGAGCTTCGACAGCGCCGCCCCGTTCTCGACCCCATCCTGCAGGGAGATCCCCCGATGAAGCTCTACATCCTCAGCGGCGCCTCGCGCGGCATGGGCCTGGCGATGGCCAGTCAGTTGCTGGCCGTCGATCATCTGGTGCTGGGCATCTCGCGCCGCCAGAACGCCGAGCTGCAGCAGCAGGCCGACGCAGCGGGCTGCCCGCTGCTGCAGTGGCCGCTGGATCTGGCCGACCCGCTGCCTGCGGCCCAGGCGCTGCAGGACTGGCTGGCCGGGCAGGACCCGCAACGCTTCAGCCAGGCCTGCCTGATCAACAACGCCGGCGTCGTCACGCCGCCCGGCCCGATCGACCGGGTGCCGCTGGCCGAGCTGTCCAGCGCGCTGCGCGTCGGGCTGGAGGCCACCGTGCTGCTGAGCAGCGCCTTCCTGGCGGCCACGCGCGGCTGGGGCGCCGACAAGCGGCTGCTGAACATCTCCTCAGGACTGGGCCGCCGCGCGATGGCCGGCAGCGCGCCCTACTGTGCTGCCAAGGCCGGCATGGACAATTTCTCGCGCGCCGTGGCCCTGGATGAAGAGGGGCGCGCCGGTGGTGCACGCGTCGTCTCGCTGGCGCCCGGCATCATCGACACCGATATGCAGGCCCAGCTGCGCGCAGGCGATCCCAGCGGTTTTCCGGACCAGCCGCGCTTCGCTGCCTTCAAGACCGAAGGCCAGCTGGATAGCCCTGCTCAGGCTGCGGCCAAAGTATTGCGTTACCTTTCGCGCGCGGACTTCGGCAGCACGGTGCTGGGCGACGTTCGCGATGCTTGAAACGCCGGCCCGCGCCCTCATCTCTGAGCGCACAACCGGTCCAAGACCACAGGAGACCCCGTGAAGACAATCGTTCTCGCCGCCTTGAGCGCCGCCCTCAGCCTGAGCCTGGTGGCCGCCGATGTGCAAGCCAAGCGCCTGAGCAATGGAGGCATGCAGCGCAGCACACCCAGCCAGCCCATGCAAGGTCAGACACCTGCAAAGCCCGCGCCTAGCCAAGCACCAGCACAGCAAGCCGCAGCAGCGCCCGCTGCAACCGGTGCTGCAGCAGCTGCGGCCGCACCCAAGCGCTCGTGGATGGGTCCGGTCGCTGGCTTGGCAGCTGGCCTCGGCCTGGCCGCGCTGGCCAGCCACTTCGGCTTCGGCGCCGAGCTCGCCAACTTCATGACGATGATGCTGATCGGGCTGGTGGTGATGATGGTGATCGGCTTCCTGATGCGGCGTTTTGCCGCCAAGAAGGCAGCCGGCGCACCGCAAGGCCTGCAGTTCGCGGGTGCAGGTGCAGGTGCAGGTCCCAGTTTTGGCAGCCCGTCAGGCAGCTTCAACTCGGGCGCTAGCGCTCCGCAGCAGAGCTTCGGTGCGTCGCAGCCTGTGTTCGCTCCGGCCGCAGTGCCTGCGGCTTCGGCCGCAGCACCGGCAAGCGACTTCGATGTGGAGGGCTTCGAGCAGATCGCCAAGCGCGTTTTCATCCGCCTGCAGGCCGCCAACGATGCGCGTGACCAGGCCGATCTGCGCCGCTTCACGACGCCTGAAATGTATGCCGTGATCCAGCAGGAGTTGCTGGATCGCAAGGGTGAGCAGCGCACCGACGTGCTGCAGCTGCAAGCCCAGGTGGTGGAACGGGCCGAAGAGCAAGGCCAGCAGATCGTCAGCGTGCGCTTCAGCGGACTGATCCGCGAGCAAAGCGACGCGGCGGCCAGCAACTTCGACGAAGTCTGGCATCTGGTGCGTCCGCTCGACGGCAGCCAGGAGTGGGCGATTGCGGGCATCCAGAGCTTGAACTGAGCACGTGTCACGGGGGGCTGCGTCTGCGGCCCTGCCCTGATGACCGAAGGAGCCTCTGAGCCGAAAAGCTCAGGGGCTCTTTGCTTTTGTGGCTAGTGGGCCGGTCCGGGCCGGGCCGGGCCGGTCCGCCCCAGCCGGGTCGCGCGTGACGCGCCACGTCCTTCGCCCGGCGTCAGACAGGCCGCAGGGCCTGTCCTCGGTCCGGGCCGCCCCAGCCGGGTCGCGCGAGACGCGCCCCGTCCTTCGCCCGGCGTCAGACAGGCCGCAGGGCCTGTCCTCGGTCCGGGCTCAGCCCACGAGATTGGCGAGGGTCAGGAGGGCGAGGAGGAGCATCCAGAGCACCACCGAGCGCCAGATCAGGCCGACAACACTTTGCAGGTGGCCGAGTTGCGGCAACTGTCCCGCGGTTGAACCGGCTGCGCCGGTCGCCTCGGCATCGCCACCGGCGCCGAAGGTCTTGCTACGGTCAGGTGTGATGCCCGGCGCCGCGGCCCCACCCAGTTGCACGCCCAAGGCACCGGCCGCAGCCGCCAGGATGATCCCTTCGTTTGGATGCAGCCAAAGCGCCGCATCGCGACGCCAGCTGTTCACCGCCTCCTCGAAATTGCCGACGATGGCAAAGCCGGTCGCGGTCAGACGGGTCGGCAGGTAGTCAACCAGGCCGAACAGCCGGCGTGACACCAGCATCAGCCGTTCGTTGGTCGGTGCATCGATCGTGCGGCTCTTGAAGGCCCAGTAGCGGCTGGCGAACTCAGCCATGCGGTAGAGCACCGCCCCTGCCGGCCCGAGCGCCAGCGTCGACAACAGGATGAACCAGAAGAAGACGCCAAACACATGGCGGTGCGCCGCCAACAGCGAGTGCTCGATCACATGGCGCAGCAACTCGGTGCGCGGCAACTCGCTGGCGTCCAGATGTCGCCACTCCGCCAGCAGGCGACGGGCCTCGAACTCGTCCGCACGCTCCAGCGCATCACGGATGTCGGTGAAGTAGTGACTGAACTGCCTGAAGCCCAGGGTCAGGTAGAGCACCAGCACGTTGAAAGCCAGGGCCAGGATCAGGCTGAACTGGCTCAGCGCGATGTGGATGAGCGCCGCCAGCAGGGCCGGTCCGAGCACGGTGATGGCCCAGACCACATTGGCGTGGTGCGTCTGTCCCGCATCGAAATTGCGTCCGGTCCAGCGCACCCAGGCAATGACACTGAGATGGACCTTGTTGCCGTGAGGCAGGGGCTTGAGTTGCTCGCACAACAGCGCGAACAAGACCGCGAAGAAGTTCATGGGCCGGGATGATAGCGGCCGGATGCGATCAAGCCGAAAGGAAGCGGTAGAAGTTGCGCAGCATTGCAGCCGTGGCACCCCAGATGAAGTACTCGTCGGTTCCATGGGGCCAGGGCATCGACAGAAACTGCCGCTGACCGCCCTCGTAGCTGAACAGGTGGCGCTGGTGATGGGCCGGCGTCATCAGGAACTGCAAGGGCACCTCGAACGCCTCCGCGACCTCGAATTCATCGAGCTTGAGCTTGAAGTCCGCATCGACCAGCCCCACCACCGGGGTCACCTGAAAGGCAGTCACCGTGGTGTAGACCGGCAGCCGCCCGATCACCTCGATGTGACGCCGCGCCAGCCCGATTTCCTCTTCCGTCTCGCGCAGCGCCGTCGCCACGACATTCGCGTCCTCGGGCTCGACCCGGCCGCCAGGAAAGCTGATCTGGCCCGCGTGATCGCGCAAGTGGGCCGTGCGACGTGTCAGCAAGACCTGCGGCCCTTCAGCCCGCATGACCAGGGGCACCAGCACCGCGGCGGCGGCCGGCGTGCGCTCTGCGATGCGGCCACCATCGCATGGCAGTTCAACTTGCCAGGAAGGCGGCGCAGCAAAGCGCTGCCGCAGCGCCTGGGGCTGAAGCGCATCCAGTGGGACAGGCGGCAGATGCGCATCCGTGCCAGACACCGGCACGAGCTTGGGGTTCAGGATGGGCGCGCGAGACATGGCATCAGCATAGGGCGTAAACGACAAAGCCGCCCGAAGGCGGCTTGTCTGTAAGCAGGCGTGAGGCCTGCTTTCACCGTTGCCTGCCGGCCATGAAGGCCCAGCAGCATCAGTGCGTCCTGAATCAGGACAGCTTTTCCTTGATTCGAGCCGACTTGCCCGAACGCTCACGCAGGTAGTACAGCTTGGCGCGACGCACATCGCCGCGGCGCTTCACTTCGATCGAAGCGATCAGCGGGCTGTACAGCTGGAACGTACGCTCCACGCCTTCGCCGCTGGAGATCTTGCGAACGATGAAGCTGGAGTTCAGGCCACGGTTGCGCTTGGCGATCACGACGCCTTCGTAGGCCTGCACGCGCTTGCGTGTGCCTTCAACGACGTTGACGCTGACGATCACGGTGTCGCCAGGAGCGAAAGCCGGAATGGTCTTGTTCAGGCGAGCAATTTCTTCTTGCTCAAGGGTTTGGATCAGGTCCACGGAGTTCTCCTTGTGATCGTGACGGCGTCCTTGGGACCGCTCCTGCCGGCATGGCAGGATGGGCAGCGAATCCACGCCTCTTTGCAGAGGGCGAAGTCGCACAGCACTTGCTGATGGCCCGTCAGAGGATCGAAAAGCCCACGAGTATAGCGCAGATTCCCGCCATTTCGGCAGGACTCAGTCAGTTGCGCCAAGTGTTCGCAGAAAGCTCTCGTCGGCCTTGCTCAGTCGGCCTGACGAGCGCGCCGATTCGATGAGATCCGGCCGCCGGCGCCAGGTCAGCTCCAGGGACCGCTCGCGCCGCCAGCGCGCAATCTGGGCGTGATGGCCGGACAGCAGCACGGCCGGCACCGGCAGTTCCTCCAGCTGTCCAGGCAGGCCACGCAGGACTTCCGGCCGGCTGTAATGAGGGCAGTCGAGCAAGCCGTCCGAAAAGCTGTCCTGCTGATGCGACGCCGCGTCATTGAGCACGCCCGGCTGCAGCCGCGTCACGGCATCCAGCAGCGCCAATGCCGGCAACTCACCACCGGAGAGCACGAAGTCGCCCAGGCTCAGCTCCAGCGTCACATGCCGATCGAGAAAGCGCTGATCCATGCCTTCATAGCGACCACACAGCAAGACAGCCCCGCTGCCCTGCGCCAAGTCTGCAACCAATGCCTGATCAATGCGCCGACCCGTCGGCGTGAAGTGAATGACAGCAGGCTGCAACTCATCCCGATCGGCCATCGCCGCCGCCAGCGCTCGCTCCAGCGGCTCGACCAGCATCACCATGCCGGGGCCGCCGCCATAGGGGCGATCGTCGACACGACGGTAGGCATCTTCAGCGAAGTCGCGCAGCGGCCAGAGGCGCACATCGACCTGCTTGCTCTCGAACGCACGGCGCGTCACCCCGCAGCGCAAGGGTGCGTCGAACAGCTCGGGAAACAGGGTAATGACGTCGAAGCGCATCTTGCGCTGCCTGCTACTGAGTCCGACTCAGTAGTCCAGGCCCCAGTCGACCGTGATGCGGCGCTGCTCGAGATCGACATCATCGACGAACGCCGCAACAAACGGGACCAGCCGCTCCTGATCCGGCTTGACCGGTGCGGTCATGCCGGGAGGCGTGATTCGCAACACGCTGTGAGGTCCGGTATCCAGAAGACCGGCGACAACACCGAGCTCTTCACCCTGGCGATTCACAACGTTCAGGCCGATCAGGTCAACCCAGTAGTACTCGCCCGGGTCGGGCCGCGGAAAACTGGAGCGCGAGGCGAAGATTCGAACCCCACGCAGCGCCTCGGCGCCATTTCGATCCGTCACCCCTTCGACGCTGGCCACAATGCCCTCGCCGTGGTCACGAATCGCAAGAACCTTCAGCACAGGCGGCAGGCGCCCGGCCTTCACGGCGACAGTTGTCGCCGGCTTGTCTTCCGCGGGCAGCACGAACCAGCGCCGCGCGGAAAACAGCGCCTGGGCATCGGCCGAATAGGCCTGGACCTTGAACCAGCCCTTGATGCCCCAGGCATCGAGAATGCGCCCGACCTCGACCGCATCAGCCGGCCATGACAGCTCGTCAGAGCCGACCGCTGCAGACGGAGAAATGTCGGACGTCACTCGACTCAACTCAGGCCGCAGCCTTCTTGGCCTGCTCAACCAGGCGGGCCACCGTGGGCGACATCTGGGCGCCAACGCCGGTCCAGTAGCTCACGCGGTCCATCGTCACGCGCAGCGACTCGGCAGCACCGGAAGCCACGGGGTTGTAGAAACCGACGCGCTCGATGAAGCGGCCGTCACGACGCTGCTGGCTGTTGGCCACAACGATGTTGTAGAAGGGGCGCTTCTTGGAGCCGCCGCGTGCGAGTCGAATCACGACCATGATGAATCCTTTGATGATCTCTAAAGCGTTCCACCGCACCAGGAGACACTCAGGGCGAGCAGATCG
>JACDQM010000151.1 GCA_015657635.1 Roseateles sp. | reverse complement strand
GGCTGCGGCGTTGCAGTTCTCGCCAATAGCTACGGCTATTGGCAGCAAACTGCGCCTTGCATCCCATCCCGATCCGCACGACCCGGCCTCGCGCCGCTTTATGCAGAGCTTCCCTAGAGGAACCACGCCGCAAGGGCCGGCTTCGGGCTATGCTGAAAACAGCAAACTAGCAGAAAGTCCATGCTCCAGCCCCCCCCCCTGCCGATCGAGGTGCTCAACAGCTTGCTGGCGGGCATAGACGCCGGTATCCAGGCGCATCTGGCCTGGAACCAGCGGCTGCTGCGCTGCGCGCTGCTGCTGGAGTCGCCGGGCGATGAAATGCTGCGCCCACAATCGCATCTGCTGTGCCGCTTCGGCGTGTGGTTTCTGCGTGAGCGCAGCCTGCTCGACAAGGTGGATGCGCAGCTGGTGGCCGGCATCGACCGCGCCCATGCCCGCATGCACCAGGCGGTGCGCGGCCTGTGCCTGGCCAAGCTGGGCGGGCAGGCTGCCAGCGATGCCGACATGAATGCCTACGAGCGTGAGCAAAGCGCGATGGTGGCGCGCCTGTCGGAGCTGAAGCATCTGATCGAGACGGCCACCTCGCGCATCGATCCCTTGACCGGCCTGCCGCTGCGCCATGGCCTGGAAGCGGCGTTCGAGCAGTGCCGGCGTGATGCGCGGCGCGGCGGCAATCAGCTCTTCGTGGCCATGATCGACCTGGACCATTTCAAGTCTGTCAACGACCGTTTCGGCCATCAGGCTGGCGATGTGGCCCTGCGCCATGTGGTGGACCGGCTGCGCACGGTGCTGCGCGAGAGCGACCCCTTCTTCCGCTTCGGCGGCGAAGAGTTCGTCGCGCTGTTGCGCTGTGAGAATGAGGCGGCGGCACAGACCGTGGTGGGGCGCATGTTGGACGATCTGCGTGCGCATGCGGTCGAGGTGCAACCGGGCCTGCCGCTGACCATCACCGCCACCATCGGCCTGGCCGAGGCGCGGGCGCAGGAGTCGCTGGATGCCGCCATCGCGCGCGCCGACCACGCCTTGCTGGAAGGCAAGCTGCATGGCCGTGACCGCGTTGTCGTGGCGCAGCTGGCAGCGCAGAGCGACTGAATGACAGCGCGGCTGGCACGGCTGTGTCCGGCCGCCGAGGCCAGCCCGCCTGTCTCTACGCCATCTGGCGTATTCCCCAAAACGGGGCAGCTGCCGAGACTGGGTTCAGTGCGATTCATTCCTCACTGACCCTCAAACGGAGCCCCGCCATGAAACTCTTGTCCCGCCGTGCCCTGACCCTGTCCGCCGTTGCCCTGGGCGCTGCTGCCTTCGGCCTGCCCGCCGCCCAGGCGGCCGACACCATCAAGGTGGGCGTGCTGCACAGCCTGTCCGGCACCATGGCCATCTCGGAAACCGTGCTCAAGGACACGGTGCTGATGGCCATCGACGAGATCAATGCCAAGGGCGGCCTGCTGGGCAAGAAGCTGGAGCCGGTGGTGGTGGACCCGGCCTCCAACTGGCCGCTGTTCGCCGAGAAGGCCAAGCAGCTGATCTCGCAGGACAAGGTGGCCGTGGTGTTCGGCTGCTGGACCTCGGTCAGCCGCAAGTCGGTGCTGCCGGTCTTCGAAGAGCTGAATTCGCTGCTGTTCTACCCGGTGCAGTACGAGGGTGAAGAGCTGTCCAAGAATGTGTTCTACACCGGCGCCGCGCCGAACCAGCAGGCGATTCCCGCGGTGGAATACCTGATGAGCAAGGACGGCGGCTCAGCCAAGCGCTTCGTGCTGTTGGGCACCGACTATGTGTACCCGCGCACCACCAACAAGATCCTGCGCGCCTTCCTGAAGAGCAAGGGCGTGGCAGACGCCGACATCATGGAGGAGTACACCCCCTTCGGCCACAGCGACTACCAGGGCATCATCGCCAAGATCAAGAAGTTCTCGTCCGAAGGCAAGAAGACCGCGGTGGTGTCCACCATCAACGGCGACTCCAACGTGCCTTTCTACAAGGAGCTGGGCAACCAGGGCCTGAAGGCGACCGACGTGCCGGTGGTGGCCTTCTCGGTGGGTGAGGAAGAGCTGCGCGGCGTGGACACCAAGCCGCTGGTCGGCCACCTCGCGGCCTGGAACTACTTCATGAGCATCAAGAACCCGGCCAATGCCGAGTTCGTCAAGAAGTGGAGCGCCTACGCCAAGGCCAAGAACATCCCTGGCCACAAGGACAAGCCGCTGACCAATGACCCGATGGAGGCCACCTACATCGGCTTCAATATGTGGGCGCAGGCGGTCACCAAGGCCAAGAGCACCGACACCGACAAGGTGATCGCCGCGATGGCCGGCCAGACCTTCAAGGCACCGGGCGGCTTCACCAGCACCATGGACCCGAAGAACCACCACCTGCACAAGCCGGTGTTCATCGGCGAGGTCAAGGCCGACGGCCAGTTCAACGTGGTGTGGAAGACGCCCGGCCCGGTCAAGGCCCAGCCGTGGAGCCCCTACATCCCTGAGAACAAGGGCAAGAAGGACGAGCCGGTCGCCAAGTAAGCCCACCCGACCGACAGCTCATCCCCTTCCGACCATGACGATCCAGCGCCTGCTTGTCGCAGCGGGCGTCTGGCTGCTGCTTTGCTTGAGCAGCGGCCAGGCGCAAGCCCTGACCCCCGACCAGGCCCGTGCCATTGCGGCGGGCGAGACGGATGCGCGCATTGCGGCGCTCAACGCGGCGGCAGCCGAAGGTGCGGCCGGCCTGCCGGCCTTTGTTCAGGCGCTGCTGGATGACGCCGTCAAGCTGACGCCCAAGCAGGTGCTGGTGGTCGATGGCACGCAGGTCAGGGATGCCGTCAGCGGCCAGCCCGCCACCTTGCCGGAGGATGCCGAGGATGTGCTCAACAACAACCGCATGCGCGGCGCGCTGCAGGCGGCGCAGGCTGCACTGCAGCTCTTCGCCAGCGATCTCGCGACGCGCCGCGCCGCGGTGGCGGAACTCGCCAAACAGGGCCTGGACGAATCCCAGCTGCCGCTTCTGGACAAGACCCTGGCCGGCGAGGCTGATGCCGATGTGAAAGCCCGGCTGGCGCAGCTGCGCGCCAGCCTGCTGCTGACCTCGCCGGACAAGGCCAAGCGCCTGGAGGCCGCGCGCCTGCTGGCCGCCGGCAGCGAGCCGGCGATCAAGTCGCTGCTGCTGGAGCGCATCGCGGCCGAGGGTGATGTGGAGGTCAAGTCCGCGCTGTCCCAAGCCCTGTCGGCGCTGGAATCGCGCCTGGCCTGGGGCGAGCGCGCCGGCCTGATCTTCACCGGCCTGAGCCTGGGCTCCATCCTGTTGCTGGTCGCGCTGGGCCTGGCCATCACGTATGGCCTGATGGGCGTGATCAATATGGCGCACGGCGAGCTGATGATGGTTGGCGCCTATGCCACCTATGTCGTGCAGAACCTGTTCAAGGCCTATCTGCCCGGCGCCTTCGACTACTACGTGCTGCTGGCGATTCCCGCTTCCTTCATGGCCGCGGCGCTGGTGGGCGCGGTGCTGGAGCGCAGCGTGATCCGCTGGCTTTATGGCCGACCGCTGGAAACGCTGCTGGCCACATGGGGCATCTCGTTGGTGCTGATGCAGGCGGTCCGTTCCTTGTTCGGCGCGCAGAACGTGCCGGTGGAGAACCCCGCCTGGCTGTCCGGCGGCATCCAGGTGCTGCCCAATCTGGTGCTGCCCTACAACCGCCTGGCCATCATCGTCTTCGCGCTGCTGGTGCTGGCCGGTGTGGCCCTGCTGATCGCCCGGACGCGCCTGGGCCTGTTTGTGCGCGGCGTCACGCAGAACCGCCGCATGGCGTCCTGCATGGGCGTCAACACGGCGCGCATTGACACCTATGCCTTCTCGCTGGGTGCTGGCATCGCCGGCCTGGCCGGCTGCGCACTCAGCCAGGTAGGCAACGTCGGCCCGGATCTGGGCCAAAGCTATATCGTCGACAGCTTCATGGTGGTGGTGCTGGGCGGCGTGGGTCAGCTGGCCGGCACGGTCTACGCAGGCCTCGGGCTCGGCATCCTGAACAAGCTGCTGGAAGGCTGGCAGGGCGCTGTGCTGGCCAAGATCATGGTGCTGGTCTTCATCGTCGTCTTCATCCAGAAGCGGCCGCAAGGGCTGTTCGCGATGAAGGGGCGTTCCGCCGAAGCCTGACGACGAGCACCGCAATGACGATGATGAATACACCCGCCACCCCCGCCGCCACCTTGCTGCCCCAAGCGCCGCGCCTGCTCTCGCCCAAGGGCTGGACGGCCGTGCTGGCCGCGCTGATCACTGTCACCGTGCTGGCGCCGGTGCTCAATCTGCTGCTGCCCGAGGGCCACGCGCTGCACCTGAGCGACTACGCGGTGGGCCTGATCGGAAAGATCATGTGCTACGCGATCTGCGCGCTGGCCATGGATCTGATCTGGGGCTATACCGGCATCCTCTCGCTGGGTCACGGCCTGTTCTTCGCCCTGGGCGGCTATGCGATGGGCATGTACCTGATGCGCCAGATCGGCCGCGAGGGCAATTACCAGAGCGATCTGCCGGACTTCATGGTCTTCCTCGACTGGAAGGCGCTGCCCTGGCACTGGAGCTTCAGCGATTCCTTCGCCTTCCAGATGCTGATGGTTCTGGCTGTGCCGGGCCTGCTGGCCCTGGTGTTCGGCTTCTTCGCCTTCCGCAGCCGCATCAAGGGCGTGTACTTCTCGATCATCACGCAGGCGCTGACTTTCGCCGCCATGCTGCTGTTCTTCCGCAACGAGACCGGCTTCGGCGGCAACAACGGCTTCACCGATTTCAAGCGCATCCTTGGCGTGCCGCTGGCTAAAGCCGAGACGCGCATGGCCTTGTTCGTGCTGACCGGCCTGACGCTGATCGCCTTCTTCCTGCTGGCGCGCTGGATCGTCAACAGCAAGTTCGGCCGCGTGCTGCAGGCCATCCGCGACGCCGAGAGCCGCGTGATGTTCACCGGCTACGACCCGCTGGCCTACAAGCTGGCGATCTGGGTGCTGTCGGCCTTGATGTGCGGCGTGGCCGGCGCGCTCTATGTGCCGCAGGTGGGCATCATCAACCCGGGCGAGATGTCGACCGCGGCCTCCATCGAGATCGCGATCTGGACTGCGGTGGGCGGGCGCGCCTCGCTGATCGGCCCCATCGTCGGTGCCTTCTTCGTCAACGGCGCCAAGAGCTGGTTCACCCAGGCCTTTCCGGAATTCTGGCTGTACTTCCTGGGCGCCTTGTTCATTGCGGTGACGCTGTTCCTGCCGCAGGGACTGATCGGCCTGGCGCGCAAACTCGGCAGCATCAGGAAGAAGGCAGCGCAAGGAGAGCAGGCACCATGACGCCGGACTTGATGGAGCAGGGCGCCAAGGCCCGTGTCGAACATGCATCCAAGGAAGCGGCCACGCAGCAATCGTCAGGGGACCGCGGCGCCAGCTTCGGCCGCGTGCTCAAGGCCGGCCTGCCGGACTTCGGCACCGGCGTGGCGCTGTACCTGGACGAGATCACCGTGTCCTTCGACGGTTTCCGCGCGCTGAACAAGCTCAGCCTGATGGTCGATGTGGGCGAGCTGCGCTGCATCATCGGTCCCAATGGCGCGGGCAAGACCACGATGATGGACGTGATCACCGGCAAGACCCGGCCCGACAGCGGCACCGCCAGCTTTGGCCAGAACATCGATCTCTTGCGCCTGCGCGAGAACGAGATCGCGCAGATCGGCATCGGCCGCAAGTTCCAGAAGCCCACGGTCTACGAGCAGCTCAGCGTGTTCGAGAACCTGGAGCTGGCGCTCAAGGCTGACCGCCGTGTGCGCGCCAGCCTGTTCTCGCGCCTGAGCGGCGCGCAGCTGGACCGCATCGCCGAGACCCTGCAGCTGATCCATCTGCTGCCGCAGGCGCAGACCCAGGCCGGCCTGCTTTCGCACGGGCAGAAGCAGTGGCTGGAGATCGGCATGCTGCTGATGCAGGACCCGATGCTGCTGCTGCTGGACGAACCGGTGGCCGGCATGACCGACGAGGAAACCGAGCGCACCGCCGAGCTCTTCCTGAGCCTGGAAGGCAAGCATTCGCTGGTGGTGGTGGAGCACGACATGAAGTTCGTCGACCAACTCACGCAAGGCCGCAAGAAGGTCACCGTGCTGCATGAGGGCTCGGTGCTGGCCGAGGGCCTGCTGTCCGAGGTGCAGTCCAACGAGAAGGTGGTGGAGGTGTACCTTGGGCGTTGATGTGCTTCGTTACTGCGTGGTGGGTTCTTGCGCTAGTCGAGCGCCAGCGGGCACCCGGCGGCCTGCATGTCCTCCGAGACTTCGGCTCTCCCCCTTTACTTCCGGCCGACGGGCACCCACTGCCGCTCGACCGGCAGCGCGGACTGCCAAGAGCCTGGAGCGCAGAGCTCGGTGCGTGTGCGCCGAGGGTGGCAGGCATCTGCCTGACGCAGGTAAAGGAGGAGCCGGAGGGAGGAACGACCGGAGGCGGGGGACACGGAGTCAGGCAGATGCCTGCCACCCTTGGCACGCGTTGACCGTGGCAGTCACTTGGGCAGGAAACAAGCAATGCTGAAGGTCGACAACATCCACCAGTACTACGGCGGCAGCCACATCCTGCGCGGCCTGAGCTTCGAGGCGCAGCAGGGCGAGATCAGCGTGATCCTGGGCCGCAATGGCGTGGGCAAGAGCACCTTGCTGAAGAGCCTGATGGGCGTGGTGCCGATCAAGAGCGGCAGCGTCAGTTTCGACGGCGCCGAGATCGGCCGCGAAACGCCTTACGAGCGCGTGCGCCGCGGCATCGGCTATGTGCCGCAGGGCCGCGAGATCTTCGGCCGGCTCACGGTGGAGGACAACCTGCGCATGGGCCTGGCCTACAAGAGCGGCAGCACGCCGATCCCGCCGCAGCTGTTCGAGCTGTTTCCCGTGCTCAAGCAGATGCTGCACCGGCGAGGTGGAGATCTCTCGGGTGGGCAGCAGCAGCAGCTGGCCATCGCGCGCGCGCTGGCGGCCGGGCCCTCGCTCTTGATCCTGGACGAGCCCACCGAAGGCATACAGCCCAGCATCATCAAGGACATCGGCCGCGTGCTGCGCCAGCTGGCCGATGAGGGCCTGGAGATTGCGAAGGGCAAGAAGCAGCGCATGGCCGTGATCCTGGTCGAGCAGTACTACGACTTCGCCGAGGAGTTGGCCGACCAGTACCTGGTGATGGAGCGCGGCGAGTTCATCGCGCGCGGCCGCGGCGACGAGATGCAGGCCAAGGGCATACGCCAGCTCGTGTCCATCTAGGCTTGCTATCGTGCGGGCTGTCTTTCAGCCGCCCTCCAGCCCGCCGCGATGCACGATCACCACGGCCATGACCATGGCCACCATCACCACCACCCAGCGCCGGCCAGCTTCGACCGCGCCTTTGCCATCGGCATCGCGCTGAACCTGGGCTTCGTCGGCGTCGAGGCCTATTACGGCTGGAAGATCGACTCGCTGGCGCTGCTGGCCGATGCCGCCCACAACCTCAGCGATGTGGCCGGCCTGGTGCTGGCCTGGGGCGGGGTGCTGGCCGGACGGCTGCGGCCGGATGCGCGCCACACCTATGGCTGGAAGCGCGCGTCCATCCTGGCGGCCTTCATCAACGCGCTGCTGCTGCTGGTGGCCATGGGCTCACTGGGCTGGGAGGCGGTGCAGCGCCTGCAGTCGCCGCAGCCCGTCGAGGGCTGGACCATGATGGCCGTGGCTGGCGTGGGCATTGTCATCAACACGGCAACGGCGCTGCTGTTCATGCGTGGCGGCGAGCATGACCTGAACATCCGCGGCGCCTTTCTGCACATGGCCGCCGATGCGCTGGTCTCGGCCGGCGTGGTGCTGGCCGGGGCGCTGGTGCTGTGGCAGGGTTGGGCCTGGATCGACCCGGTGCTGAGCCTCGTCATCGCGCTCGTCATCGTCGTCGGCACCTGGCATCTGTTCCGCCAGTCGCTGCATCTGCTGTTCGACGGCGTGCCTGAGCAGCTCGATCTGGTGGAGGTGCGGGCGCTGCTGGAGCGGCTGCCGGGCGTCGAGCGTGTGCACGATCTGCATGTGTGGGCCATGAGCAGCACCGAGATCGCGCTGACCGCACATCTGGTGATGCCGGACGGCGGCGCGGACGACGCCTTTCTGCGCGATGCCAGCGCGCAGCTCGCTGCCCGCTTTCGCATCGGCCATGTCACCTTGCAGGCGGTGCGTGTGCCCTTCATGCAGCCTTGCTTCGAGCCGCTGGAACGGGCGTAAAAAAAGAGCCCCAGGCCAGGGGCCTGGGGCGTCAAAGGCGCTTCTGACGCCGCCCGGGACGCTGTGCACCTGCGGAGCAGGCGCGGCATGGGGCTGCGGCGTGGTGGTGTTGAGCGCGTGGGGTGCGGGCGCTGGCGTGCTGCCGGATGTCGGCGGCACGCGGCCTGGGCACTCAGAAAGCCGGGATGGCGGTGACTCCGCTCAGAATTCGCTCCAATCGCCGTCGTCGGCCGCAGGGGCTGCAGCTTTGCTACTGCTGCTGCGCGGCGCCGGGGCGGGTGGCGGCGGGGCAGCGCTGCGGCGCAGTGGCACTGCCGGGCTGCTGCTGGCCGAGACCGGCTTGGCTTGTTTCGCCGGGGCGGGTTTGTACGCTGGCTTGTGGCCTGGCGCAGCCGGAGTGGGCTTGCTGAAGCTGTGCGCTTGTGCGGCCAGCTTGAAGCTCGCCACGGCCTCCAGCAAGCGCGAGGCCTGGGACTTCAGGCTCTCGCTGGCGGCGGCACTTTCTTCCACCAGCGCGGCATTCTGCTGCGTGGCGCGGTCAAGCTGGGTGACGGCTTCGCCGACCTGGGCGATGCCGGCGCTCTGCTCGACGCTGGCGCTGCTGATCTCGCCGACGATGTCGGCCACGCGCTGCACCGAGCTGACGATGTCTTGCATGGTCTGGCCGGCGCGGTCCACCAGCTGCGTGCCGCTTTGCACGCGCTCGACCGAAGCGCTGATCAGGCTCTTGATTTCCTTGGCGGCGTCGGCGCTGCGCTGGGCCAGGCTGCGCACCTCGCTGGCCACCACTGCGAAGCCACGCCCTTGCTCACCGGCGCGGGCGCTTCCACCGCGGCGTTCAGCGCCAGGATATTGGTCTGGAAGGCGATGCCGTCGATCACGGTGATGATGTCGGCGATGCGCTTGGAGCTGTCCTCGATGCCGCGCATCGTGCTCACCACCTCGCCGACCACCTGGCCGCCGTTGCGCGCCACTTCGCTGGCACTCTGCGCCAGCTGATTGGCGGTCTGCGCGCTGTCGGCGTTCTGGCGCACGGTGGCACTGAGCTGTTCCATCGTTGCCGAGGTTTCCTCCAGCGACGAGGCCTGGTCTTCGGTGCGGGCCGACAGATCGGCATTGCCCTGCGCAATCTCGGCACTGGCGGTGGCCACCGATTCGGAGCCCTCGCGCACATTGCTGACGGTCGAGATCAGGCTCTGCTGCATGCGCTGCATTGCCGCCAGCAGCTGCGCGGTTTCATCCTTGCCCGTCACATCGATGGGCTGACTCAGATCGCCGTTGGCAACGCGATCGGCTGCAGCCACCGCCTGGGACAGCGGCCCGGTGATGGCGCGTGTCAGCATCCAGCCCAGCCATGCGGCCAATCCGGCGGCCAGCAGCCCAACCAGCAGGAGGCCGGTCAAGGCGCCGGAATACGTGGACTCGGCGTTTGATGCCGACTCGTCGGCACCTTTCGTTTGGAAGGTCACCAAACTGTCGATGGCCTTGGCGGTGGCGTCAAAGGCGGGGACCACCTCAGTTCGCTGCAGGCGGGCCGCACCTGACAGGTCATCGCTGCGGTTCAGTTGCAGCATTTTCGAGGCCAGCGACTGGTACTTCGACCAGGCGGCCTGGAAATCCTGATACAGCTTGCGCTCGGCGTCATCAGTGAGCAGCTTCTCGTAACTCTCGTCATTCTTTTTTAAGCTGGCCTGGGCATGTTCCATCGCTGCGGTGGCCACCTTCTCGTCTTCCGGCGAAGTGGAGGTCATCGCCCGCAGGACGCCGACGCGGTATTCGGTGATGTCGGTCGCCATCGCCATCGCAAAGCGAGTGGCCGGCAGCCAGTTGCCGCTGATTTGGCGGGCTTCCGACTGGATCAGCTGCAATCGTGAGGCGGCAAACAGCGCCAGTCCGGCGAGAAGCAGCAGCATGGCCGCGAAGGCGACTGCAAGTTTGGCGCTGATGCGCAGGTTGCTGAAGGTCTGCATGCGGACTCCTGACAGGGCGACACGTCCGGCCTGCTGGACAGGCCGATCGGAACAGGGAAGATCTTCCCCGCTTCCGGCAACGGGCAAAGGCCGGATCAGGGCCTTTGCGCCTGTGCATCTTCCGCGCTGGGGTCAGGCGCGACAAGGCCTGACCCCTGAAGCAGCTTCAGCGCAGCGTCATCCCGACGCTGTGGGCGATGAAGGCCAGCATGTCCGAGCGCTCCTCGATGATCTTGGAGGTCGGCTTGCCGGCACCGTGGCCGGCCTGGGTCTCGATGCGGATCAGCTTGGGCGCCGGGCCGGTGTCGGCTGCCTGCAGCGCCGCGGTGTACTTGAAGCTGTGTGCCGGCACCACGCGGTCGTCGCGGTCGGCCGTGGTCACCAGGATGGCCGGATAGCTGGCCCCCGTGCGGATGGTGTGCAGCGGCGAGTAGGCCCGCAGCGCGCCGAACTGCTGCGCATCGTCCGCCGAACCGTAGTCGCTGACCCAGGCCCAACCGATGGTGAACTTGTGGAAGCGCAGCATGTCCATCACACCGACCGCTGGCACCGCCGCGCCGAAGAGCTCGGGGCGCTGGTTCACCACCGCGCCCACCAGCAGGCCGCCGTTGGAGCCGCCGTTGATGGCCAGCTTGGACGGCTGCGTGTACTTGTTGGCGATCAGCCATTCAGCCGCGGCGATGAAGTCGTCAAAGACGTTCTGCTTCTTCAGCTTGGTGCCGGCTTCATGCCAGGCCGCGCCATACTCGCCGCCGCCACGCAGCGAGGCCAGCACATAGACGCCGCCCATGCGCATCCAGGTGGCTGCGGTCACGCCATAGCTGGGCGTCTGCGGCACATTGAAGCCGCCGTAGCCATACAGCAGCGTCGGGTGGCTGCCGTCGAGCTTGAGCCCCTTGCGGTGCGCAATGAAGACCGGCACGCGGGTGCCATCGCGGCTGGTGACGAAATGGCGCTCGGTGACGAACTCGTCACTCGGGAAGGCGGTGCTCGGCTTCTTGAACAGGCTGGCCTGGGCGCTGGTGGGCTCCAGGCGGTAGATCTCGCCGGGCGAGTTCAGGCTGGCGTAGCTGAAGAAGGTTTCGCTGTCGCGCCAGCGGCCGCCGAAGCCGCGCGCAGTGCCCACGCCGGGCAGCGCCACCTCGCCCAGATCCTTGCCTGTCGGGTCGAACATCCGCACCACGGTGGACGCATCGCGCAGGTACTGCAGCAGCAAACGGCCGGCCACGCCGCTGGCGCCGGTCATCGCGTCGGGGCCTTCGGGCACCACGGTGCGCCACTGTGCCGGTGCTGGCCGCGCCAGGTCCACCGCCACCAGTCGGCCGCGCGGCGCATCCTTGTTGGTGCGCAGGTACAAGGTGTTGTCGGCCAGCGTGACGGGCACATATTCGGCGTCGAAGTCCATCGTCAGCGGCACGGGCGTGCCGCCGGCATAGGCGCCTTTTTGCAGCGGCAGCAGCATCAGGCCATTGCGCCGGCCGGAGCCGCGCCAGACGTTGATCAGCACGGCCGAGCCATCGTCGGCCACCTGCGCGCCGAAGCCCCATTGCTTCTCGGCCTTGTTCTCCATCACCAGTTGGTCTTCGGACTGCGGCGTGCCCAGGCGGTGGTAGTAGAGCTTCTGGAAGAAGTTGGCGCCGGTCAGTGCCTGGCCTTCCTTGGGTGCGTCATAGCGTGAGTAGAAGAAGCCTTTGGAATCAGGCGTCCAGGCGGCGCGCGAGAACTTCACCCATTCGATGCGGTCGGGCAGATCCTGGCCGGTGGCCAGGTCACGCACCTGCCAGCGCTGCCAGTCCGAGCCGCCCATCGCCACGCCATAGGCCAGCAGCTTGCCGTCGGGCGAGGGCACGGTGCCGGTCAGCGCCACGGTGCCGTCCTTGGACAGGGTGTTGGGGTCCAGCGCCACGGTGGGCGCGGCCGTCAGCGATGTGGCGGTGTAGACCACGTCCTGCTGCTGCAGGCCGTCATTGCGAGTCCAGAAGTAGCGGCCGCCTTCCTTGAAGGGCACGCCGAATTTCTCGAAGTTGAACAGCTCGGTGTAGAGCTTGCGCACCGGTGCGCGTTGCGGCATGGCCGCCAGAAAGCGCTCGGTGACGGCGTTCTGCGCCTGCACCCAGGCCTTGGTGTCGGCGCTGTTGTCGTCCTCCAGCCAGCGGTAGGGGTCGGCGATGCGCTGGCCGTGATAACTGTCGACCTGATCGACCTTGCGGGTCTGCGGGTAGCTCAGGGTTTGCGAATGGCCGGCGGTGGCCAGCAGGGCGAAGGTGCCGGCGAGTACGGCGGGCACGGTGCGGGTCAGCAGCTTCATGCTTGGGGTTTTCCTTGCCGGCCGATGGGCTGGCGCGGGCGGCAGTATCAGCCAAAAGCAGCGAGGGTTCCGGACGCCTGGCCTATTTGCCCGCCGGCTGCAAGCCATAGCGCGCCAGCCTGGTCTGCCAGCTGCGTTCATCGCGCAGCCCGGCCAGCACCGTCAGCAGGCGATCCTGCATGGGCTTGGGCAGCGCCCGCGAGATCAGGGCGCGCCGAAGGAAGCTGTTGCGCGGCTGTTTGGCGAGGTGCAGGCTGGCGGCCATCTCAGGCAGCTGCTGCTGCCACCAGGGCAGACCACTCGCCGACAGAAAGATCACATCCACCCGGCCGCGCAAGAGCTTGCGCAGGTTCTGCTCGGTGTTGATCGCGTCTTCGCGCGTCAACTCGCCGGCCTCGATCATCGCCTCGACGTCGGGATAGCGATGACCGGCAACGCCACCCAGCCTCAGGCCCCGCAAGGAGGCCGGGCCGTTGAACTCGACAGGGCGCGACTTCAGCGACAGCACCAGATCGGTATCGGCAAGCAGGGGCGGCGACCAGAGGAAACGGCTGCCGCTCTCGTCGCCAAACCAGGCCGGCACGACCCAGGGCACCAGGCCTTGCCAAGCCGGCTGCTGCAGCGTCAGGTCCAGCCGGCGGCGCGGCTGCAGCGTCACCGGGAGCGACGGCAGCAAGTCCGGCAAGGCGGTGGACAGCGCTTGGGCCAGGTCGTATGAAAGACCCTGGCCGGCCACGGTGATGAACGGGGGGTAGTCGTAATGGGTCAGCAGTTCCAGGGCTTGCCCGGCGCGTGCCGGCCCATGCAGACCCAGGCCTGAGCCCGTGGCCAGCGCGATGCGAGCGATCGCGCGCCGACGGCTCGGCAGGGCGGCTGAGAACAGGATGGCTCTGCTGGACACGATAGGTCCCGACTGTAGCCCTTGTCAGGTGCGCCAGACGCGCGGCGCGCAGGGCGCCAGTTGCCAGGCCAGCTGGCGCCATGCGGCCCAGACTTCAGTGAGCAGGCCCATCACCGGCTCCACCCGCGCGCCCAGCACCCGCAGCACGACGATGCAGGGCTCGGGCGCGGTGCTGCCGGATGTGGCGGCCAGCGCGTGGCGGCCGCTGATCTCGCGAGCGGATTCCAGCAAGGCCTCGCGCCTCGCACCGGGCAGCGCCTGGCCGGCGGCGAACCACAGACTGCCCATCACGCTGTGGCCGGCCAGCCCCAGCGGCGAGTGCAGCAGCGCCTGGTCGTCGGCGGCGATGCGGCCGCGTTCCAGCCAGCGGCCCGGCAGTTCCAGGTGTTGCGTGTAGCGGCCGCGCTCGAAGGCCGGCTCGGCGGCGGCAGGCCCAGGGCCAGCAGGTCCCAGCCCATCATCTCGGCGCCGGGGCGAGATCGAAGCGCAGCTGGTTCTCGCCCAGTGCGCCGTCATAGATCAAGGTCTCCAGCGGCAGCCATTCCAGGCGCGCTCCGGCTTCCAGCTTTGCCACCAGGCTCTGGCAGGCGGTCTCGCCGGCGCTGCGGTAGAAGCGCGCGGCGCTCGGTGTGGTGATCAGCGCATGGCTGCCCTCGGCCAGATGGACCGCGATGTCGAGCCGGTCGCCGCCCACCATGCCACCGGGCGGATGCACCAGCACATGGTGGCAGACGCCCGGGCCTTCGGGATACAGGCGCTGCAGCACGCGCAAGGGGCCGTCGTGCAGATCCAGCGCGGTGCAGCGGCCGCTGTCATCGCGGCGGTAGTCGAGTTTCAGATGTCCGTGCCAGCTCATGGGCGCAGGGTAGCAAACAGGCGGGTGAAATGAGGCGGGCCGGCGCATGCCTTGGAGAGGCACGCGCCGGCCCGGGGCACGATGTCCGGCTTCGGCCTGGTCGCTTCGCAGCGCTCAGGCCGTGGCACTTAGAAACGATGACGGATGCCGGCGCCGTAGCTGACGCCGCTGCTCAGGCCCGTCAGCTTGTCGCTCATATAGGCGGCGTAGACGTCGGTGCGCTTGGACAGGAAGTAGTCATAGCCGACAGTGAAGGTCTTGCGGTCCGCGCCGGCCGAGGCCGAGATGCGGCCGTACTGCGCCAGCAGCTTGCCGCCGCCCATCGGCACAGCCACGCCCACATTGGTGAGCTTGTAGTCGACCTTGCTGGTGCTGTTCTCGACATCGCTGTACTGGCCGAACAGCTTGGCGGCGCCGAAGTCGTAGGAGGCTGCGATCTGCATCGTTTCGGTGTCGGCCACCGTCGCGCCCTTGGCGACCTTCTGATAGACCGCCGATGCGGCGAAAGCGCCGGAGCCATAGCCTGCGTTGGCGCCCCAGTTGCGGCCACCTGAGCCTTCACCGGCCGCGGCGATCACGCCGGCGCTGAAGCCGCCAATCTTGGGTGCGATGTAGTGCACCGAGTCGCTCCAGCCGGTGTCGCCGGTGACGGTGCCGCTGGTGAAGGTGTGGCGGATCGCCGGAGAGAAGCCGAAAGAGTCGCCGAAGGCGTTGAAGGACAGCGTGCTGACGAACAGCGGCGTGGTGTTGCGGCCCATCTTCAGCGTGCCGAGCTCCTTGCTGGTCAAGCTGACGAAGGCGCTGCGCGCCCACATTGCGTCGCCGTTGAAGCGGCCGGCCGTGCCGCCGTCGGCCAGCAGGAAGCTCTCCATCGCAAAGCTGGCGGTCAGCCCGCCGCCCAGGTCTTCACGGCCCGAGAAGCCGATGAAGCTGGTCGTCATGCTGCCGCTTTCGGTCTTCTTGATGGCCTTGCCGCCCGGGGCCTTGAACGAGCCGACGCTCAGGTCCATCAGGCCATAGAGCGAGACGCTGGACTGTGCCTGCGCGGCTGCGCCCAGCAGGGCCAGCACGGCGGCCGCAACGATCTTGTTGGAGGTCTTCATCGGAAGGATTCCTTGTTTATGGTTGGAAGTGAGAGCAGGGAATTGGGGAAAAACGGGCGTGGACTCAGTGGTTCTCGCCACCGCGGTGCGCCCAGCCGGTCAGACGGCGTTCCATCAGCGCGAACAGCTCGTACATCAGCATCGCCATCGCGCCGACCACCACCAGGCCGGCGAAGGCCAGGCCCATCTGCATCGAAGCGCCAGCGGAGATCAGCAGGTAGCCGATGCCTTCGTTCGATGCGGTCATCTCGGACACGGTGGTGCCGACGAAGGCCAGCGTGATCGACACCTTCAGCGCGGCGAAGAAATAGGGCATGGAGCGCGGCAGGCCGATCTTCATCAGCACGTCCCAGCGCCTGGCGCCCAGCACCCGCAGCACATCCTCCAGCTCGGGCTCCAGCGTGGCCAGGCCGGTGGCGATATTGACCATGATGGGGAAGAAGCTGATCAGGAAGGCCGTTAGGATGGCCGGCCCGACGCCGATGCCGAACCACACCACCAGGATGGGCACGAAGGCCGCCTTGGGCAAGGCGTTGAAGCCGGTCATCAGCGGGTACATCGCCTTGTAGGCCAGTTGCGAGCTGCCCATCAGGAAGCCCAGCAGCACGCCCACGACGATGGCGATGCCGAAGCCCGCCACCGTCACCCAGAAGGTGCGCCAGGCATGGCCGAGGATGGTGGTGTGATGCTCGGCCACCGCCCGCGCGATGGCCCAGGGGCTGGGAAAGATGAACTCCGAGACCTGCAGCGCGCTGCACAGCACCTGCCACAGCAGCACGATGGCCAGCAGCAGCAGCCAGGCGGCATAGCGCTGGAGTTGCATCTGGGGTTTCTTTCGACTCGTGCCGTTCATTGCGCCACCTCCGCGCAGCTCTTCCTGAGTGCGCCGATATGCCCGCGCAGCTCATGCACGATGGCGGTGAACTCGGGCGTGTAGGTCAGCTCCAGATCGCGCGGCCGTGGCAGCTCGATCTCGCGCTTGTGCAGCAGCCGTCCCGGGCTCTTGCTCATCACATACACCGTGTCGGCCAGGAACACGCTCTCGCGCAGGTCATGCGTCACCAGGATCACGTTGAAGCCCTTCTCAGCCTGCAGATCGCGCAGCGCGCACCACAGCTCTTCGCGCGTGAAGGCGTCCAGCGCGCCGAAGGGCTCGTCCAGCAGCAGCAACTGCGGCTCGTGGATCAGCGCGCGGCAGATGCTGGCGCGTTGCTGCATGCCGCCCGAAAGCTGCCAGGGGAACTTGTCCTCGTAGCCGGCCAGGCCGACGCTGGCCAGCAGGGCGCGGGCGCGTTCGGTGTATTCGGCCTTCTTCGCGCGCAGCTGGCTGCGGTGCGGCTCGACGATCTCCAGCGGCAGCATCACGTTCTGCAGCGTAGTGCGCCAGGGCAGCAGCGAAGCCGCCTGGAAGGCCATGCCGCTGATCTTCAGCGGGCCGGTGACGGGCTGGCCGTCGACGTAGATCTCGCCGCGGCTGGGCTTCTTCAAGCCCGTGGCCAGCTTCATGAAGGTGGACTTGCCACAGCCGGAAGGCCCGACGATGGCGACGAACTCGCCGCGCTTGAGCGTCAGCGAGATGTCCTCGACGGCGAACTTTCCTTCGGCCCACAGCTGCTCGTTGTAGGCCAGCCAGACGCGCCGGAAGTCGACAAAGGCGGAGTCGGCCGTCATCACTTCTTCTTCAGCGGCGGCAGCACAACATCGAGCTCGGCCTTGCTCGGCAGGAAGCTGCCGTTCCACACCGCCTCGGGCGAGACCCGCGTCTTGGTGGCATAGGTGTCGGAGACCTGGCTGGCCATCAGCGCCAGGCGCGGCGCCATCACCTGGCCGAAGCCTTCGGCGCGGGCGTCAGGGCTGGCGACGACGGCGTCGATGGCCAGGCGCAGACGGCGCTTCTCCAGCGCCTCGTTGATGATGCCGTCACGCTGCTTGACGAAGGCGATCGAGGCATCGGGGTCAGCCATCACCTCCTTGGCACCGGCGGCGAAGGCGTTCAGGAAGGCCTTGACGGCCTCTGGCTTTTCCTTGATCAGCTTGGGGCTGGCGATGATGGCGTTGCCATACAGCTTCACGCCATAGGCGGGGTAGGGGAAGATGGCCACGTCCTCGGCCTTGATGCCGCGCGCTTCCAGGTTCAGCAGCGAGGTGAAGGAAAAACCGGTGATCGCGTCCACATCGCCGCGCACCAGCATGGTTTCGCGCAGCGGCGGGTCCATGCTGACCCAGCTGACACCGTCGATCTTGTTGGCCTTGGCGAAGATCGGGAAGCCCCTGCGGCCGGCATCGAACACCGGTGCGCCCAGCTTCTTGCCACTCAGCTGGCCGACCGTGCTGATGCCACTCTTCTTGAGGGTCAGCACTGCGGCCGGCGTGTTGTTGTAGACCATCATCACCGCCACCGGCTTGTTCGGCGCGTCGGGGTTGTTGGCGTGGAACTCCATCAGCGCCGCCAGGTCGGCAAAGCCCATGTCGTAGGAGCCCGAGGCCACGCGGGTGACGGCGCCGCCCGAGCCGTTGCCGGCATCCAGCTGCACATCGAGGCCGGCGGCCTTGAAGGTGCCTTTGGCGATCGGCTGCAGGAACAGCGCCGACGGCCCTTCGAAACGCCAGTCGAGCTGGAACTTGATCGGCGTCTGCGCCAGGCTCAGCGAGCTCAGCAGGCTGAGGGTGGTGCTGAGTGCGGCGCCGCGAAGCCAGTGGCGGCGTGTGGGGTGGGCGGTCATCGGGTCTCCTTTGTGGGTTCGAGATGAGCTGTCTCAGCAAGCTCCATGCCAAGGTGTGCAGCGCGGTTTCGCGCGCACGCGAGCGCCCTCGCGCACGAGCGTGTGCGCGAGGGCGATTTGCGAACGGCCCGCAGCACCAGGCTGGGGCCAGTGTTGATGAGGCGCCCCCGAATGGGGCGTGGCGCTGAGTGGCGAGCCAGCGCTTGCGGCAAGCACCCAAAAGCACAACGCCCCGCACCTGTCTGACCGGGTGGCGGGGCGTTGTAGCTGGCGTTCATCGCATCAGGCCTTGAGCAGGTCCAGCAGCGTGCGGGCAACGACCTGGGTGGCGCGCCGCAAATCGTGCAGCACCAGGTGTTCGTCGGCGCGCTTGGCGTTGCTCTCCAGCACGGTGCGCGGGCCGGCGCCGTAGATGGCGGCCGGGATGCCGTGTTCGCCGTACAGGCGCACATCGGTGTAGAGCGGCGTGCCCGAGGTCGGGATGGCTTCGCCGAACACCGTGCTGGCATGCTTTTGCAGCGCATCGACCAGCACCTGGTTGCCTGCTAGCGGCTTGAGTGCGCGCGCCAGCAGCAGGCGCTTGATCTCGACGGTGATGCCGGGGTAGCGGGCTGCGGCCTGGGCGATCAGCTCGCGGATGCGGGCCTCGACCGCGACCGGATCCTCCTCGGGGATCATGCGGCGGTCCAGCTTGAACACCACCTTGCCGGGCACGACATTGGTGTTGGTGCCACCTTCGATGCGGCCGACGTTCAGGTAGGGGTGGCTGATGCCGGGCACCGCGCTCGTCACCTGCTTGTATTCGGCGTTCTGCGCATACAGCGCGTTGAGGATGGCGACGGCGCCTTGCAGCGCGTCGACGCCGGTATCGGGAATGGCGGCGTGCGCCATCTTGCCGTGCACCGTCACTTCCATCTGCAGGCAGCCGTTGTGCGCGGTCACCACCTGGTAGCTGAAGCCGGCGGCCAGCAGCAGGTCGGGCTTGGTCAGGCCATTTTTAAGCAGCCAGCCCGGGCCGAGTTCGCCACCGAATTCCTCGTCGTAGGTGAAGTGCAGTTCGACCTTGCCCTTCAGCGGAGCGCCCAGCGCTTCGAGGGCACGCAAGGCAAAGGTGTAGCTGGCGAAATCGCTCTTGCTGACGGCCGCAGCCCGGCCGTAGAGCTTGCCGTCGACGATCTCGCCGCTGTAGGGGCCATGGGTCCAGCCCTCGCCGGGCGGCACCACGTCGCCGTGCGCATTCAGTGCAATCACCGGGCCGCCGTCGGCGAACTGGCGGCGCACGATCAGGTTGGTGATGGACTCCAGCCCATAGGCCTTGACCTCGTCATCGGGAACGGCATGCGCCTCGGCGGCATAGCCCATGGCCAACAGCAGCTCGGCGGTACGACGCGCATGCGGTGCGTTATTGCCCGGCGGCGTGTCGGTGGGCACCTGCACCAGTGCCTGAAGAAATTGCACTTCCTCGTCGAAGTGCGCGTCGATCCAGGCGTCGAGCTGCTCGTACAAGGTCTTCTGACTCATTTGAATTCCTCGGCCAGATGCTCAAGCAGGCTCTGAAAGGCTTGCACGCAGAGCTGGGCGTCGTCGTTGCTGATCGATTCCAGCGGGTTGTGGCTGATGCCGCCGTTGAAGCCGCGCAGGAACAGCATGGCCTGCGGCAGGATCTTGTGCAGCATCATCGCGTCGTGGCCTGCGCCCGACGGCATGCGGAAGACCGGCAGGCCCTGCGCGCGCACGGCGCATTCCCAGCGCGCCATCCAGGCCGGGTCGCTGGGTGCAGCGTCCACCGCCATGGTCTGCTCCAGCGTGTAGCGGATGCCGCGCCGCGCGCAGATGCGGGCCAGCTCGGCCTTGACATCGGCATCCAGCGCATCGCGCGCTGCATTGGTGGTGGCGCGAAGATCCAGGCTGAACTGGCAGCGGCCAGGGATCACATTGATCGAGCCATTCGGCACCTGCAACTGCCCCACCGTGCCGACGACATCCGGCACCGCGGCAGCACGCTGCTCGACGTAGAGGATCAGCTCGGCCATCGCGGCGGCCGCATCGCGGCGACGGTCCATCGGCGTGGTGCCGGCATGCGAGGCCAGGCCGCGCAGCTCGCCCAGATAGCGCACGCTGCCATTGATCGAGGTGACCACGCCCAGCGGCAGGTCCAGCTCGTTCAGCACCGGCCCCTGCTCGATGTGCACCTCGACGAAGCCCAGGTAGCGCGCGGGCTCGCGGCGCAGTGCGGCAATGTCGGCCATGTCGGCGCTCAGGCCGGCGGCCTGCATCGCTGCGCGCATGGGCACGCCCTCGGTATCGGTCTGCTCCAGCCAGGCGGCGTCGAACTCGCCGGTCAGCGCGCTGGACGCCAGAAAGCTGGCCTTGTAGCGCTGGCCTTCCTCCTCGGAGAAGGCCACCAGCTCGATGCCGAAGGGCAGGCGGCGCTGCTGCGCATGCAAGGCTTTCACACAAGCCATCGGCACCAGCACGCCGAGCCGGCCGTCGTATTTGCCGCCGTTGCGCACGGTGTCGAAATGGCTGCCGGTCATCAGCCGGCGTGCCGCCGGATCGCTGCCGTGATAAACGCCCACCACGTTGCTGACCGCGTCGATGCGCACCTCGTCAAAGCCGCAGTCGGCGCGCATCCATTGCGCCAGCTGCGCGGCAGCGGCCTGATGGGCTGCGGTGAGGTAGGTCACGGTCAGCTGGCCGTTTTCCTTGAAGCCAGGGTCGGAGTGTTCGGCCAGCTGCTCGGCCCAATCCCACACCTGGTTGCCCAGCTCCGGCTGCACACCGAACTTGTCGTTCAGGCGGATCTCGGCGATGCGGTGGATCTGGCGCAGGCATTCGGCCCGCTCCAGTTCGGGGTGCGCCTCCAGCCGGCGCGCAAAGGTGGCGATGATCGCGCTGCGGCTCAGGCCCTGGCCGCGAGGGCCGCGCACCGCCAGGATGAAGGGCCAGCCGAAGCGGGCCTTGTAGTCGGCATTCAGGCGCTGCAGGCGCGCGAATTCCTCAGCCGTGCAGTGTGTCAGGCCGGCGCGGCTTTGTTCGTCGGTCGATTCGGCGGTGAGCGTCTTGGCGACCATCGCCTTGCCGGCCAGCTCGGGGTGTACGCGGATCAGCGCCAGCTGCGCGTCCTGGCTGGCCTCGCGCACCACCTGCGCCAGCGCATGCTTGAGATGCGCCAGGCTGCGCAGCGGCCGCGCCGCTGCAGCTTGTTCGGCGATCCAGGGCGAGTGCTCATACACGCCGTCGAGCAGCTGCACGAATTCGGCCGGGCTGGCGGCATTCAGTTGGTCCAGCGTCATTCCCATACAAAGGCCTTGTCCGCGTCAAAGGGGTGGGTGGCACGCCAGTGGCGCGCGATGTCGATGCGGCGGCAGACCCAGACGCGATCGTGCTTCTCGATATGGTCCAGAAAGCGCTGCAGCGCGCGCATGCGGCCGGGTCGTCCCAGCAGCCGGCAGTGCATGCCGATGCTCATCATCTTGGGCGCCTCGTCGCCTTCGGCGTACAAGACATCGAAGCTGTCGCGCAGGTACTCGAAGAACTCGTCGCCATGGCTGAAGCCCTGCGGCAGCGCGAAGCGCATGTCGTTACAGTCCAGCGTGTAGGGCACGACCAGATGCGGGCTGAGCGCGCCATCGCTCTTGCGCACCTGCAGCCAGAAGGGCAGGTCGTCGCCGTAGTAGTCGCTGTCGTATTCGAAGCCGCCGTAGTCGGCCACCAGGCGGCGCGTGTTGGGGCTGTCGCGGCCGGTGTACCAGCCCGAAGGTCGTTCGCCTGTCAGGCGCTGGATGATGTCCATGCCGATGTCCATGTGCTGGCGCTCGGTGGCCTCGTCCATGCCCTGGTAGTGGATCCAGCGCCAGCCGTGGCAGGCGATCTCGTGGTTCAGTTCGACGAAGGCCTGCGTCAACTCGGGATGGCGCTCCAGCGCCATCGAAACGCCGAACACCGTCAGCGGCAGCGCGCGTTTCTCGAATTCCTTCAGCAGCCGCCACACGCCCACACGCGAGCCGTATTCGTAGATGCCCTCCATGCTCTGGTGCCGCGCAGCAAAGGCCGGCGGGTTGAACATTTCGGACAGGAACTGCTCCGAGCCAGCGTCGCCGTGCAGCACCGAGTTCTCGCCGCCTTCTTCGTAATTCAGCACGAACTGCACCGCAATACGCGCCTGGCCCGGCCATTGCGCATGCGGCGGGTGCTCGCCGTAACCGATCAGGTCGCGTGGATAAGTCGGGTTCTTGTGCAGCAGGCTCATGAGGCTTGGGACTGCAGAGCAGCCTTCAGATCGTTGATGCGCGGGTTCAGGCGCAGATTCGCTTCCACGTTGCCGAGGTGGCCGTCCAGCAACTGCCGCGCAGCGACCGGGTCGCCAGCCTCCAGCGCGTCGACGATGGCCTCATGCTCGGATTGCGATTCGGTGGCGGAGTGGCTGCTCTGGTACATCAGCGCGATCAGCGAGCTGCGCGACAGCAGATCGCTCAGCAGCTGGGCCAGTACCTCGTTGCCGAGCTGCTGGGCCAGCAGCACATGGAAGTCGGCCAGCAGGCGTGTGCGGCCCGGCACATCGGTGCGCTTGATCGCTTCACGCTCCTGCTTCAGGTGGCTGCGCAGCTGACGAATCTGGGCGGGTGTGATGCGCAAGGCCAGCTCGGCCAGCATCGCCGACTCCAGCATCTTGCGCACCTCAAATACCTGGCGCGCTTCCTCAACACTGGGTTGGGCCACGAAGGCGCCGCGCGCCGGCTCCAGCGTCACCAGGCGGTCGCGGCTGAGCTGGTTCAGCGCCTGGCGCACGAGGGTGCGCGAGCAGGCGTAGATGTCGGCCAGCTGCTGTTCGGCCAGCTTGGTGCCCGGCATCAGGCGGCGCTCGACGATGGCCTGCGTGATCGACTCGGCGATGCGCTGGGTCGTTGTGGCAGGGGCCGTCGTTGTGCTGCGGGAGGCTGCGGGCTTGGCACTCATTGTGTTCCGAAGTGTATACACTTTGGGCCTGAATCTGGAAACAAGGACGCAACCGATGGGCAAGCTCACCACCCATGTTCTGGACACCATGCACGGCAGCCCGGCCGCCGGCATGGCTGTGCGCCTGTATCGCCTAGGCGGCGCCGAGCCCGAGCTGTTGAAGGCGCTGACGCTCAACCATGATGGCCGTGCCGACGCTCCGCTGCTGGAAGGCGCGGCGCTGCTGCCGGGCCGCTATCGCCTGGTCTTCGCGGTGGCCGACTACTTCAGGGCGCGTGGTGTGCAGCTGCCCGAACCGGCCTTCCTGGACGAGGTGCCGCTGGACTTCGGCCTGGCCGATGCCGGCTCGCATTACCACGTGCCGCTGCTGGCCAGCCCCTGGAGCTATTCCACCTACCGTGGCAGCTGATCTGGCCGCCCTGCAGGTCCTGCTGGCGCAAGAGCCGGTGGTGCTGGTGCAGATGCATGAGGTGCAGGGCAGCGGGCCGCGCGAGGTGGGGGCGTGGATGGCCGTGGCCGGCAGCGCCGTGATTGGCACGGTGGGCGGCGGGCGGCTGGAGTTCGACGCGATTGCGCTGGCGCAGCGTCTGCTGGCGCAGCCGCCGGTGGAGCGCTTGTTGCAGCGTTATCCGCTCGGCCCCAGCCTCGGTCAATGCTGCGGCGGTGTGGTGACCCTGAGCTTTGAGCAGCTCAGTGCCAGCCTGGTGCAGCGCCTGGCTGCGGGACAGTCGAGGCAGCCCGTGGCCTTGTTCGGCGGCGGGCATGTGGGGCGCGCGATCGTGCGCCTGCTGGCGGATTTGCCGACCCAGGTGCTCTGGGTCGACAGCCGCGACGAGATCTTCCCGACCGGCCTGCCGGCGCAGGTGCGCGCCGAGCACTCCGAGCCGGTGCAGGACGCGGTGCGCGACGTGGCGCCGGGCTCACAGGTGCTGATCATGAGCTTCAGCCATGCCGAGGACCTGGACGTGCTGGCGGCCTGTCTGTTGCGCCAGCGTGAGAAGGGCGACCTGTCCTTCATCGGCTTGATCGGCAGCAAGAGCAAATGGGCCGTGTTCAGGCACCGGCTGGAGGCGCGTGGCTTCACTGCCCAAGAGCTGGCCGGTGTCACCTGCCCGATCGGCCTGCCCGGTATCCGGGGCAAGCAGCCCGAGGTGATTGCGCTGGCTGTGGTGGCGCAGCTGCTGCAGGCCTGGCCTGAGGACTGAGGCCCTTCCTCAGGGATGCCCAGCGGTACCGCTTGCAACCATCCTTCTCCCCCCCCTCGACTTCACGCATGGTCAGGGCGACAGGAACAAGCTAGTCTGCGTGTCTATCCGGAAAGCAACAGGAGACGGCGATGGGCAGTAAGACGGTGCGACAGCAGGGCTGGGTCTGGCGAGGTCTGGGCGCGCTGCTGACTACGGCGGCCATGGCCTTGGCCTTCAGTGCATCGGCGCTGGCGGCTGGCAACGAGGGCAAGAGCGGCGCAGCGCCCACGTACAGCTCCAAGAGCTACGACTACTACCTCACCGGCAATGCGGGCGATGTGCAGCCGCTGGCGCCGAGCACGCAACTGCTGGTGTTGATGGGCGGCGGCACCGATGTTGATGCCGCCTTTCGCGCGATGATGGACAAGGCGGGTGGTGCTGCGCGTGCCAAGGTGGACGTGGTGGTGATCCGCGTCAGCGGCGCTGACGGCTACAACCCTTACCTCCACGACATGGGCGGTGCCGACTCCGTGGAGACGCTCGTCATCAAGACGCGTACCGGCGCCGACGACCCCGAGGTCAATCGCATCGTCGCGAATGCCGACGTGCTGTTCATCGCAGGCGGCGACCAGTGGAACTACATCAACCTCTGGAAGGGCAGCCGGCTCGACGCGACGCTGCAGCAGCTGCTCGCACGCAAAGTGCCTTTCGGTGGCACCAGTGCCGGTCTGGCAGTGCTGGGCCAGGTCGATTTCTCGGCCCAGTACGGCACCATCACCTCGGACCAGGCCATGGCCAACCCTTACGACCGCCGCCTGGCCCTGGACCGTGACTTCATCAACACGCTGCCGGGCTTGGGCGGCACCATCACCGACTCGCACATCGCGACCCGCGACCGCATGGGCCGGCTGATGGCCTTCCTGGCGCGCCTGATCGCGAATGGCTGGGTCCAGCGACCGGACGCGGCGCGTGCCATCGGTGTGGACGAGGCGACTGCGGTGATGGTCGACGCCGGCCAGGCCAGCGTGCTCGGCGCGGGCGCAGCTTACTTCCTGCGCCCTTCGATCGCCGCGACGACGATACAGGCGAAAAAGCCGCTGACCTTCCGCAGCGTGCAAGTCAACAAGCTGGTCGCCAACGCTGGCAGCGTGGACCTGCTGAACTGGCCGACGGCGCCTTCCTACGCGCTGGCCGTGGAAAACGGGACGCTCACCTCCTCGGCGCCGGGTGGCGCGCCCTATTGAGCGGCTGAAAGGTTGCGCTGAGGTCGGCGCATTCAGCGCCTCGGCAAAGTGATGGCGGGTCGGTCGCCGAGGATGCGCTGGATCTCACCGGCGTGATGCAGCCCGGCGAGCCCTTGGTTGAAGGCCGCCAGCTTGCCCGTGACGCCTGTCTTGGCACGGCTCATCAGCAGGTGCGAGGTCTTGGCGCTGATATCGCGCCGCGCCACCTCGACCTGCGCGCGCTCCTCGATGGAGAAGCGCGTGGCCAGCAGATGAAGCCCGGCTTCGCGGTTCATCAGAACGGCATCGACGCGGCCGAGCAGCAGCTTGCGCAGGCTGGCTTCGTCGTTGGGCGCCCGGTCGACACGGATGAGGTTCTGCGCCTCGTACTGCTGGATCAGCGGCCCGTAGAAATAGCCCGCGGTCGCTCCCAGCAGGCGGCCCTTGATCTGTTCATCGGCCTGGAATTCGACGGGCCGTGACTTCAGGAAGAACAGGGCGTCGCGCGCCATCAGCACCGGGTCGCTGTAGAGGAACTTGGCCGCACGCTCCTCGGTGATGGACCATCCCGGCGAGCCATCCAGCAAGCCTTGCTCCATATCGGCCAGCGCGCGCCGCCAGGGCATCTGCTCATACCGCACGGCATAACCTTCGCGCTGGAAAGCGAGGCTGACGATCTGGGCAAACAAGCCCTGGCCAGGCAGGTCGGCTGAGAAGAACGGCGCCCAATCGCCGATGCCCAGGCGGACCACGGGCCGGGCCGGTGCAGCACCCACCACAGGGCAGGCCATCGCAGTGCCCAAGCCGATGCTGGTGCAGACGAAACGGCGACGGTCGAATAAGGCAGGCATCGGTCTTCAGCGAGCAGTTGATCAGGATTTTGCCAGCAGGTGCCTTGGTCGAGCTGACGTGTCCCCCGTGTTTCAGACCAGCCACTGACGCAGTTGCTCGGCCACCTGCGGGCTGCTCAGCAGGTCCAGGTGGTTGAGCTCCCAGCCCTGCCATTGGCGCTCGGGCGCGAACTGCAGGCAGCGCGCGGCATCGGCGTGGCGGCCCAGGGCGCTGTCCAGCGGCACCAGGCCGTCGCCCAGCAGCTTCGTCCTTTAGATCCCCGTTGCGCCGGCCGGTGCTGGCGGCCAGTGCATAGCAGCGCGGGCCGGCCGGCAGTGGCACCGGCTGCGGCCGATGCGGGCCGTGGGCGAAGCGGTCGCGGCCCACCCAGTCTTCGTCCAGCAGGCTGCCGTGGCGCAGATCGGTGATGCCGGCGCTGCGCAGCTTGCCCAGGCGCGCCAGCGGTGCCGCATAGGGCGCAGCGCCGAGCAGCAGCGTCACCCAGTTTCCGGCGCGCTCCAGCGGCGCGCCATGGTGCGGCGTGCCGAGAAACACCAGGTCGTCGACCCGCTCCACCCAGTTCTGGCCCAGGGACGCACCCTGGTGCATCGCGCTGCGCATCAGCAGGCCGCCCATGCTGTGACCCAGCAGCACCAGTCGCTCGACGGGCTGCGGCCAAGCGTCCAGCAGCTGCTCCAGCGTGTGCGCGAAGGCATGGCCGTTCAGCGAGATGTGCTGGCCGCTGTTGTAGTGCAGATAGAGCGGCGTGTAGCCCAGCGATTCGGCCAGCATCTGGCCATGGTCGTGGCCGGCGCGGCGCCATTGCAGATCGTTCATGCACAGGCCGTGCAGCAGCACCAGCAGGCGGCCGCCGCGGGCCTGCGGGTCGGCGGCCAGTGCGGCGCGTTCCAGCGGCAGCACGCGGCCGGCGTGGCGCAGCGTCATCGGGATGGCCAGCGGATTCGCGCTGGCGGCCAGGTAGTCGCCCATCACGCCGTTGAGCGCCGCCACCACGGCCTCGCGCTCGGCGCTGGCATGGGTCGCATCGGTGGCCAGGGCCGGCTGCAGCAGCGCCAGCAAGGCCTCCAGGCTGCCACCGACCAGGCGGGTGACGCCGCGGATGCTCTTGTAGACCAGGCCCGCGATGCCACTGGTGCGGCCATCGGGCGCGCGCACGACGCCGGCATGCATGGCCTCGACCAGATCGGCCAGCGCGGTGGTGGCATCGGTGGCCAGGCGGGTGGCGCCGCGCAGGTCCGAGGTCTTGAGGGTAGGGCGTCGGCTCATGGGCTCAGTATGCGGCCGGGCGGCCGCTGTCGCGCCATTTCCAGTTGAGGCGGCTTTGTGCTGCATCAGCAGCATTCAAACGACGTGCGACAAGGCGAGGGCGGCCGAGCCCCAGTGGCGGCATGAAGAACGCATGGGGCCTCATTCGCCTTCGAGCCGGCCCATGCGTCAGTTGATGAGGTTCTTTGTCGAAGTGCCGATTTGTTCCTGCTTGATGAACTTTCTCGCCTGAACTTTTGCGGAGAATCTCCGCAAAATATCCGCGTTAGGTGGCGTGAATGGACGAGGCTGTTGCTCACCCCCTCCTGGGTGCTTGTGCAGCAGACGGGGCACGGCGACCATGCGGCGAACCGAAGCGGTAGATCGATAGCCGCAATTCAGGGAGAGCGAAAACTTGACTGAGCCCAGTCCTGCGGCCTTGGCCGCTGAGGAAATCCTTGCCGTGCCTGGCTCCGATGCTCAGGTGGCGCGTTTGGCGCAAGCCTAGGAGGCAGTTCAGGGTGAGCCGCTGGCCGCCAAGCGAAATGGGCTGCAGCCCATCATGCGCATCAAAGCATCGGGCACGCATCGGGGTCAGGCCTTTACTTTGTAGTGCGAGTTAAAGGCCTGACCACGGCGCAGATTAAAGACCTGACCCCAGCGGCGAAAACTGACGGTTCCACATGCGATACCGAGGTCACCGCCATTGGGCAGGGAAGGGAAACGCAATGACAGAACAAACTGGTTTGTTTCAGATACCCTCAGTGATGCGAACGGGACAACCGCAAAGCAATGAAAGCGGCAGGGACGACATTTCACCCAATCGCTATTTCACACGCCGCGGCTTCAGTCTTGCGCTCGTTGCAGGGGCTCTGGCCGGTTGCGGGAAGAAGGAAAACGCAATGTCTGACTCTCCTTCCGTCGCGCTGGCTCGTCAATATGCCGAGAAACGCCTTCGCCCGGAATACCGAGCTGCATTCGTCGAGCAGGCCCAAGACGTCGATCGCGACTATACCGATTCGGTTGTGCGCGCCCACTATCGGGGCAGGATTTACGACGTTCCGGCCAATTACTACACGCCCACTGGTAAAAATAGATTTAAGCGTTACTCGGCGGCGGATTCTTCCCGGTACGAAATCGAAAAAACAGGGGATGCACTCGGCAGTTGGCATTTTGTTTGGCCAGACTTCAAGGGCTTCACGCGAGATAACTGGTTCGATCAATTCGACAAACGCTTGATCACCTACGTTTCTTTCCGTCTAGATCCTCCCGACTACCCCGCACAAACAACCGCTGAAGTCCTAGAGAACTACAAACGTCTTGGAGCTGTCGAACTTCAACCTAGCGCCGAATTACATGGGCTGAAGGGGTACCGATGGGGCCGCTCCCAGCAGTTCATCTGGGTCGGCACGCGTGCCACTGGCGAGATGTTCTCCATGCGGAGTTTCCATCCTTTGACGCTCGATGCTTCCTCACCGCCGTCGCCACAATGCGATGTGCGGATGCATGACCGGGATACGGGCGAAAACGTCATGTACTACTACTCGCTTGACCTCTTTCCGCATTGGCAAGAGATCGACCGTCGTACACAGTCAATGATCAAGTCGTGGCGAGTAGCGTAATTTGGAAGGTAACAAAGTGACGAAGCCAGGGGCAGGTCTTTAATCTGAACCCCCACTTGCCGCCAGCGCGCAGATATTCATGACTCACCCTCTGCGCATTGGGTTTCCAGGCGCCGTTTATCACGTGACATCACGGGGTGATCGACGCGACGCCATTGATGCCCGTGATGAGGATCGGGCCAGGTTTCTTGCCGTACGGGCTCAAACCCTTGAGCGCTTCCGGGCCAAGGGGCTATCCGAGCTGGCGCGCAAATTGAGGCGGCAGCTCCCCCAAGCCCGCGGGCCGGCAGGTCTGTTCGCAGCGCGGCAGAATCGCCCGGCCTTCTTCTGCTTCAGCACGGACCCGATATGACTACCGATCTTTCCGCGTTTCCCATCACCCGCAAATGGCCCGCCCAGCATCCTGAGCGCCTGCAGCTCTATTCGCTGCCCACGCCCAATGGCGTCAAGGTGTCCATCATGCTGGAGGAGATCGGCCTGCCTTACGAGGCGCATCTGGTGCGCTTCGACCAGAACGAGCAGCTTTCGCCCGAGTTCCTGTCACTGAACCCGAACAACAAGATCCCGGCCATCCTCGACCCGAATGGCCCGGGCGGGAAGCCTTTTGCACTGTTCGAGTCCGGCGCCATCCTGGTCTATCTGGCTGAAAAAACCGGCCAGCTGCTGCCGGCCGACCCGGCGGCGCGCTATGAGACGCTGCAGTGGTTGATGTTCCAGATGGGCGGCGTCGGCCCGATGTTCGGCCAGCTCGGTTTCTTCCAGAAATTCGCTGGGAAGGACTACGAGGACAAGCGCCCGCGCGACCGCTATGCGGCCGAGTCACGCCGCCTGCTGGGCGTGCTGAACCAGCGCCTGGCCGGCCGCGACTGGATCATGGGCAGCGAGTACACGATTGCCGATATTGCGATCTTCCCCTGGGTCAACAACCTGCTGAACCACTATGAAGCCGGTGGGCTGGTGGGCATCGAGGATTTCGCCGAGGTGCAGCGCGTGCTGGCCGCCTTCAAGGCCAGGCCGGCGGTGCAGCGCGGCCTGACGATTCCGGCGCGGCCGGCGGCCTGAGCGGTTTGGCGTCGGGCTGGTGGGCTGGGTTCAGACCGCTGCCAGCGCCTGCTCCAGTTTCTGGCGCACCTCTTTGGACAGGGCATGCACCTCGGGCTTGTCGACCATCTGCATGATGGCGTTCGGGTCCATCATCTCGACGTACACGCTGCCGGCTGCGTCCTGACGCACCACCACATTGCAGGGCAGCAGCGCGCCGATCTGCGGCTCGGCGACGATGGCGCGGCTGGCGAAGCCCGGGTTGCAGGCGCCCAGGATGCGGTAGGGCGGCATGTCCAGATCGATCTTCTTCTTCATCGTGGCCTGCACGTCGATCTCGGTCAGGATGCCGAAGCCGACCTTGGCCAGTTCCTCGGTGATGCGCTGGTGCGCCTCGTCGAAGGGCATTGAAACGGTCTTGCCAAAGACATAGCTGCTGTTGCTCATGCGGTTCTCCTGGGCCTGAGGACCGACGTCACTTGCCGGCGCCGCGCGCCTGTGTGGCCTGCCACTCGCCATAGCCGCCGCGCAGGATGCGTACGTTCTCGAAGCCGACCATGCGCAAGGCCATCGCCACCTGGCCCGAGAAGGAGCCGGTGTTGCAGTAGGCCAGGATGGTCTTGTCCTTGGGCAGCTTGGCGCGCTCGGCAAAGACGCGGCGCCATTCGATATTGACCGCACCTGGAATATGGCCCTTGGCGAACTGTCCGGCATCGCGCACGTCCAGCACCAGCAACCTGGCCCAGTCGCCGGCCGGGATCTGCTCGGTGGCGAGGGTGCCGCTGGCGTAGTCGCTGAACTCGAAGTAGGACTCCAGCGCTTCGACGGTGGCCTTGTCGACCTGGGCGCTGGCGCTCAGCGGGTTGAGTGCGGCGGCGGCTGCCAGCAGCAGGCTGGCCAGGGTGGCGCGGCGGACGGTGGTGCTCATCGGTGCTCCTGTCTCATGGGGCTGGGGTGATGCTTGCGAATCTGAATATTCGCAAGCACAAATATACAGGAGGGCCGACAGATCGGCGCGGCACGCTGCAGGGCGGCCGGGTTCGCAAAACTGTATACACTTTGCCCCTATGTCGCCGCGGCGCCCGGGTCTTTCGGCCCGGATCAGCGCGACGCTTTCCGGCTTACAGCGCCCGCAGTGGTGAGCCGGCTCTTTCGAATGCATTCCGATGGAAAGCTATCTGCTCGACTGGGCCAATCTGCTGCTGCGCTGGCTGCATGTGATCGTGGGCATCGCCTGGATTGGCGCCTCCTTCTACTTCGTCTGGCTGGACAACCACCTGCACAAGCCCGAGGCCGAGGATCTGAAGGCCAAGGGCGTGGACGGCGAACTGTGGGCGGTGCACGGCGGCGGCTTCTACAACCCGCAGAAGTACATGGTGGCGCCGCGCAACCTGCCGCAGGACCTGCACTGGTTCTACTGGGAGAGCTACTGGACCTGGATGAGCGGCTTTTCGCTGTTCGTCGTGCTCTACCTCTTCAATGCCGACACCTTTCTGATCGACAAGCGCGTCTATGACTGGGGCGGCTCCACGGCCGCGGCCATCGCGGCGGCGCTGGGCTTTCTGGTGCTGCCCTGGCTGGTCTATGACCAGATCTGCCGCCGATTTGGTCATGCCCGGGATGGCAGCATCGGCAACGACGGCCGCGTGCTGGCACTGATCGCCGTCTTCATCGTTCTGATGAGTTGGGCCGCCACGCAGCTGTTCGCCGGCCGCGCCGCCTGGCTGATCGTCGGCGCCAGCATCGCCACGATGATGAGTGCCAATGTCTTCTTCTGGATCATCCCCGGGCAGAAGGAAGTCATCACCGATATGCGCGCCGGCCGCACGCCCAACCCGCTGCATGGCCAGCGCGGCAAGCAGCGCAGCGTGCACAACACTTATTTCACGCTGCCGGTGCTGGTGGCGATGCTCAGCAACCACTACGGCTTTCTCTACAGCCATGCGCAGAGCTGGCTGGTGCTGGTGCTGCTGATGCTGGCCGGCGCGCTGGTGCGCACCTGGTTCGTCAAGCGCCACAAGGGCGTCAACGCCTGGCCCCTGCTGGTGGCGGTGGCGGTGCTGCTGGCCGGCCTGATCGTCTGGCTGGCGCCGGCCGCCAAGCCGGCTGCCGCTGCTGTGTCAGCGCCCGTGCCCACGCTGGCCCAGGTGCAGGCCGTGGTCGAGCAGCGCTGCGTGATGTGCCACAACGCCGATCTGGCGCAGAAGGGCATGCAGCTTCATACGCCGGCCCTGATCGAGCAGCACGCCCAGGCGGTCTACCAGCAGACGGTGTTGCTGAAGCTGATGCCGCTGAACAATGCCACCGGCATCACGGACGAAGAGCGTGCGCTGCTGAAGCGCTGGTTCGAGGCCCGGCGCTGAGGCGGTGGGTCAGGCGCCGCTGAGGCGCTGCAGCTGCTGGCGCAGTTGCTCGTTTTCCGCCGTGAGTTCGGCCACGCGCTGACGCAGCTGGCTCAGCTCGTCGCCGCTGGCTGCCGCTTCAACAACGGCCTCGGGGGCCACGTCGGCCACGGCATCGGCTTCATCCTTCGGCGGGCGCTTCTTGGCCTCGCGCACCCGCTTGGCGGCCTGCTTCAGCTCGTCCTTGCCGGCACTGGCGGCGGCCACCTGTTCTTCCACAGGCAGGCTGGCCACTGCGGCGGCGGCGTTGATCGAGATCTCACCGGCCTTCACCGCGGCCACCACCTCGGGCGCAGCCTGCTTCTGGATCTTCTCGATCATCACCACCTGGCTGCTGGACAGGCGGGCGGCGCGGGCGATGGCCTCGCGGCTGTTCAGCGCCTCGGGCACGCTGTAGCTGGCGGCAGCCGCGCCGGGCTCGCTGTCGGTGGCTGCTGCCGCGTCGGGCAGTGGCGCTTCCTGGATCGCCTGGGCGCGCTTGGCCGCGACGATTTCCTTCTTGCGCAGCGCCAGCACGCCGCGCTGAAAGTCAGAAACGCTGCGGCGGCCCAGGTGCTGGTCGATCATCCACAGATGCACATCGTCCATGCTCTTGAAGCGCGGGTTCTGCACCGTCTGGAAGGGCAGGCCGTGCTTGCTGCAGATGCCAAAACGGTTGTGGCCGTCCACCAGCACATCGCCCCACAGCACCAGCGCATCGCGGCAGCCCTCGGCCAGGATGCTGCGCTCCAGCGCGTCATGCTCCTCGGGCGTCAGCGGGTCGATATAGGCCTTGAGTTCTTCGTTGATGACGATGCTGTCGTGGTTCATGAACGCGCCGGGAATGAAGAATGAAAAGGGCGCCTGTGCGGCGCCCGGGCGCGGATTCTAGAGGGGCGACGGGCGGCCGGCTGCTTCAGGCCGGCGGTGCGGCCACCGGCTGGATCGCCGCCACCGGCTCGGGCGCCAGCAGGCTGCCGTCGCGCAGGCCGCGCAGCGTGGCCATCAGCAGGCCGGTGATCACCAGCGTGGTGGCGGCCAGCAGCAGCACGGCCAGCATCTGCATCAGCCCGCCGCCCTGGCCGCTGCCGAGCTGGCGCAGCTCGGCCAGGCGCAGCGTCAGCGCGGCGAAGGCGGCCAGCGGAAAGCTCAAGGCCCAGTGCGGCACCGCGAAGGGCAGCTTGGCAATGCGCGGCAACAGCGTGGCCACCCACAGCAGCGTGAACAGCGCGATGCCCCAGCACAGCCAGACCAGCAGCGCAGGCGCGCCCAGCTGCAGAGCGGCCAGACCGATCACGGCCGGCGGCGCGATCAGGATAAAGGCCGCCGGCAGCAGGCGCTCGGGCCACAGTCCGCTCACCGCGATGCGCACCAGCAGCAGCGCCAGCACCAGCGGCCAGAACAGCAGGCCGATGCCGAACTGCGCGGCCGCGAACTCAGCAAAGCCCAGTGGCACACCGGCCAGCGGCGTCAGCACATTGCCGACGATGGGAATGAACAGCGCCGGTGTCACCACCGGCCAGCCCAGGCCGCCTGCGCTCGGCGGGCGCCACCAGCGTGCCAGCACCCAGACCGTGACGCCCAGCTGCGCCAGCGAGGCCAGCCACCACAGCGCGGCCAGGCCGGGCACCTGCGGCCCGTGCAGGGCCACCGCTACCGTGACCAGCAGCAGCAGCGAAATCGGGATCGCCGCGACGAAGGCATGGCGCACCGGATGGCGCAGATCCTCGGCCCAGGCTTCGGGGTGGCGCTGCAGGCGCAGCAGCGAGGCCAGCGCCAGCAGCACGAAGGCCAGCAAGGCCAGGGTGGCAACACCCAAGGCGATCTGGCCGGCCAGCGCGCCCATCGCCGGCACAGCCCGGTGCCAGGCCAGCGCCAGACCGCACAAGCCCATCACCAGCGCGAACCAGCCGGGCATCAGAAAACTCAGAGGCGGCTTGCGTGTAGCCGTGATGGTGGTGTTGGCGGACTTGCTCGACATGGTGTGGGCCTCCTCTCAGCCGCGAACCACGGCGCAGCCCAGACGCATCGCCACCTGGCCGGCACCGCCGCCGTTTTCCACCTGCGTGTAGCCCATGCTTTGCAGCAGGCGCATCGCCATGTCAGAGCGCACACCGGAGGCGCAGAACAGCAGCAGCGGCTGTTGCTTGTCCGGCACCAGCTGTTCGATACGGGCACCGATGTCGGACAGCGGCAGGCAGATCGAGCCTTGCAGATGCGCTGCGGCGTACTCGCCTTCAGAGCGGACGTCGATGAGAAGCGGTGTGGCGGCGGTGTTCATGTGCAGCGAGCAGGTTCGGGCAGATAGCGAAAGAAAGGTCTGGTTTCAGCGGGCGGGTCAAGGAAGCGCAGCAGGGCTTCGTCCAGCTTGCCGGCCAGCATAGCCCGGTGCAGCTGTTCCAACGCCCGTCCGACGCGGGCTTTGCGCCGGACGGGCTCATGCAATGTCGTGTGACGAGGCTCAGGCGCCGGGCTGGATGCCCAGCTTGCGCAGGAGGGTTTCCATCAGGCACCACTTGGTGAGGCCGCTCTGCAGCAGGTTGATGCCGACGAAGGCGGTGAAAGCCAGCCACCATTGCGAGACGAAGAGGGGGCTGCCCGGGATGCCCAGGGCCAGCGACAGCAGGATGAAAGCGCCGGCGACGACGCGCACGATTTGCCAGGTGGTCATGATGATCAAGCTCCTTGTTGAGTGAGGACAGGATTGGCTTCAGCCGCAGGCGCGTAACGCTTGCGGTAGGCCATGAAGTAGAGAACCGGGATGACGACCAGGGTCAGCAGCGTGGACACGGCGATGCCGAAGATCAGCGAGATCGCCAGGCCGTTGAAGATCGGGTCGTCGAGGATGAAGAAGGCGCCCAGCATCGCGGCCAGGCCGGTCAGCAGGATGGGTTGGGCACGCGTGACGGCCGAGTTGACGATCGCTTCCTTGAAGTCCATGCCCTCGCTGACCTGCAGGTTGATGAAGTCCACCAGCAGGATGGAGTTGCGCACGATGATGCCGGCCAGCGCGATCATGCCGATCATGCTGGTGGCGGTGTACTGCGCGCCCAGCAGCGCATGGCCCGGCATCACGCCGACGATGGTCAGCGGGATCGGCGCCATGATGATCAGCGGTGTCAGATACGAGCCGAACTGCGCCACCACCAGCAGGTAGATCAGCACCAGGCCGACCGCGTAGGCGGCACCCATGTCACGGAAGGTCTCGTAGGTGACCTGCCACTCGCCATCCCACTTGATGGCGTAGTCGCGCAGCGCATCGGTCGGCTGGCTGATGAAGGCTTCCTGCAGCGTGCCGCCGCCGGGCGTGGCGATCTTGGCAATCTCGCCGCGCATCGAGAACATGCCGTAGAGCGGGCTGTCCAGCTTGCCGGCCATGTCGGCCACAACGTAGTTCACCGGCAGCAGGTCCTTGTGGAACACCGGCTGCTCGCGCTCGGTATCGCTGATGCTGACCAGTTCGCGGATCGGCACCAGCTTGCCTTGCGCGCTGCGCACGGTCAGCGCCAGCAGCGCGTCCAGATCGCCATGCAGCTCGGGCGGCAGCTGCAGCGTGGCGGCAGCCGGGTACTTGCTCTGGTCGTGCAGATAGGCAGTGGCTTCGCCAGCCAGGCCGGCGCGCAGCGTGGTGACGATGGCCTGCTGCGGCACGCCCAGCATGGCGGCCTTGCTGCGGTCGACGATCAGCAGCTTCTTGGGCGCGGCGACGATGCTGGAGTCATCGGTGTCGACGATGCCCTCCTGCGCCTCGAACACCTTGCGCACCGCCAGCGCCACCTGGCGCCGGCCCTCGGCCTCGGGGCCGTAGATCTCGGCCACGATGGGCGAGAGCACCGGCGGGCCCGGCGGCACTTCCACCACCTTCACATTGGCGCCATGGCGCCGGCCGATCTCCTGCAGCGCCGGGCGCACGCGGGTGGCGATGGCGTGGCTCTGCGCCTTGCGGTGGGCCTTGTCCACCAGATTGACCTGGATGTCGCCCACCTCGCCGCCGGCGCGCAGGTAGTACTGGCGCACCAGGCCGTTGAAGTTGATCGGCGCGGCGGTGCCGGCATAGGCCTGGTAGTCCTTCACCTCGGGCACGCCGGACAGATGCGCACCCAGTTCACGCAGCACGGCGGCGGTGCGCTCCACCGGCGTGCCGGCGGGCATGTCGACGATGACTTGGAACTCCGACTTGTTGTCGAAGGGCAGCATCTTCAGCAGCACCAGTCCAGTGGCCGGCAGCGCCAGCGAGATGGCGATCAGCACCATCACGCCCAGGCCCAGCAGGCCGCGGTTGCGGCCGCCGCGCTTGTCGTCCAGCAGCGGGCCGAACACGCGCTGCGCCAGGGGCGCCAGCTTGGCAGCCAGGCCATGCGGCTTGGCATCGTGGTCGGCGGGCAGGGTCTTCATCCACAAGCGGGCCAGCCAGGGTGTCACGACGAAGGCGATGATCAGCGACAGCAGCATGCCCATCGAGGCATTGATGGGGATCGGGCTCATATAGGGGCCCATCAGGCCCGACACGAAGGCCATCGGCAGCAGCGCCGCGATCACGGTGAAGGTGGCCAGGATGGTGGGGCCGCCGACTTCATCCACCGCGCCGGGAATCAGCTGCGCCAGCGTCTTGCCTGGGTGCAGGGCCTGGTGGCGATGGATGTTCTCCACCACCACGATGGCGTCATCCACCAGGATGCCGATCGAGAAGATCAAGGCGAACAGCGAGACGCGGTTGAGCGTGAAGCCCCAGGCCCAGGAGGCGAACAGCGTCACGGTCAGTGTCAGGATCACCGCGGTGCCGACGATGGCGGCCTCGCGACGGCCCAGCGCGATGAAGACCAGGGCCACCACCGAGGCGGTGGCGAACAGCAGCTTCTGGATCAGCTTCTTGGCCTTGTCGTCGGCGGTGGCGCCGTAGTTGCGCGTCTCGGTCACCTGCACATCGGCCGGATCACGCTGTTGCGCAGCTGCGCCACGCGCTGCGTCAGCGCATTGGCCACATCGATGGCGTTCTCGCCGGGCTTCTTGGTGATGGCGATGGTGACGGCCGGGAACTCGGCCGCCGTCTGCCCCTCGCGGGCCGAAACGCCATGCCAGACATAGCGCTGGGCGGGCAGGGCGCCATCGCGCACCTGGGCCACGTCACGCAGGAAGATCGGCTTGCCAGCACGAACGCCCACCACCAGCTCGGCCACTTCGTCCGCATCGCGTAGGAAGGGGCCGGCCTCGATCTCGACGGCCTTGTTGCCGACCAGCAGCTCGCCCACCGGCAGGCCCAGATTGGCGGCACCCAGGGTCTGGCGCAGATCGCTCACGGTGACACCGACGGCCGCCATGCGGTTGGGATCGAGCTCGACCATCACCGCGCGCCGGGCCGCCGATGCTGTAGACCTCGCGGGTGCCGGGCACGCGCTTGAGCTCGGCCTCGATGCTGTGCGCCACACGCTCGATCTCGTAGGCGCCGGTCTCGGCGCTCTGGCCGTGCAGGGTCAGGCTGACGATGGGCACATCGTCAATGCCCTTGGGCTTGATGATGGGCTCCTGCACGCCGAGGCTCTTGGGCAGCCAGTCGCTGTTGGCGCGGATGGTGTCGTGCAGGCGCACCAGGGCCTCGGTGCGGGGCACGCCCACCTTGAACTGCACGGTGATCACCGCGATGCCGGGCCGGGTGACCGACATCACATGCTCGACACCGGTGATCTGCGACAGCACCTGCTCAGCCGGCGTGGTGACCATCGCCTCCACATCCTTGACACTGGCGCCCGGGAAGGGGATCAGCACATTGGCCATGGTCACATTGATCTGCGGCTCTTCCTCGCGCGGCGTCACCATCACCGCGAAGATGCCCAGCAGCAGCGCCACCAGCGCCAGCAGCGGCGTGATCTGCGCGCTCTGGAAGAAGGCGGCGATGCGGCCGGAGATGCCCAGCGGCAGCGCCTCGGTCTTGATCGGGTCTTGGCTCATGGCGGTTCTCAGCGCTGGCGGGCGGCGGCTTGGGGGTCCAGGGCGATCTTCTCGCCGGCGGACAGGCCGCTCAGGATCTCGACCGAGTCGCCTTCCGCGCGGCCGGTGCGCACCTGGCGCAGCAGCGGCTGGCCCTTGGCGTCGACCACATAGACGGCGCTCAGCTCGGCGCGGCGCAGCACCGCCTTGGCCGGCACCATCAGGCGCTGGCCGGCCACGCCGTCGCGTCCTGCAGCGGCGGGCAGCCACAGCCGTGCGAACAGGCCGGGTGCGGCGCCGGCAAAGCCGGCCGGCAGCTCGGCGCGGATCTGCACCGTGTGGGTCGCGGCATCGACCGTGGGCAGCAGCTGCACGCGACTGGCCTGCGGCCAGCGCTGGGCTTCCGGCAGGCCGGGCAGCTCGACGCGCACCGCAGGCTTGGCGCCCAGGCTGTTGCTGAGGCTCTGCGGCACGGCCGCGCTGACCCGCAGCTGGCTGGGGTCGTAGAGGGTCAGCAAGGGGCGGCCGGGCATGGCCATATCGCCCAGCGACACCGGCACCTCGGCCACCACGCCGGCATAGGGCGCCCGCACCAGATGGAAGCCGCTTTGCGTGCGCGCGGCACCGGCCTGGGCCAGCTGGGCCGCCACCTGCGCCTGCGTGGCCTTGAATTGCGATTCGGCCCGCTCCAGCGCCGCCTGGCTGATGTATTGCTTGCTGAACAGCTGCTTCTGGCGCTCGTACTCCTTGGCGGCCGCATCCAGCTGGGCGCGGGCGGCCGCCACCTGGGCGTCGCTGGCGGCGGCATTCTGCTCGGCGGCGCGGGCGTCCAGGCGCATCAGCAGCTGGCCGGCCTTGACCTGATCGCCCGCCTTGACGTCGATCTGCACTACCGCGCCGGGCACCTGGGCGGCGATCACCGTCTGGCGTACCGCTTCGACCACCGCGTCGAAGCCGGCACTCTGCTGCGTGGACGCAGCCTGAACCGTGACCGTGCCGAGCGCGGCAGCCTGGGTGCCGCCGAAGGCGCAGGCCAGGGCCAGGCTCAGGCTGAGAAGGGTGTTCTTGCGCATAAGGACTCTCTTGGAGACTTCCGCTGGTGCCGGCCCCGATATCCGGCGAAATCGGGCTGGCGGTTTTGAATTCGATACTTTATTATTTGAGCATGTAGTTAAATAGTCAAGTGGCTGATTGATCAATCAGCACCGAGCTTGTGAGGGCATAGCGATAATGAGCACCGATCCCGTCCCCGCATGCACGCGCATGAACCACCTACCTCCCGAGGCGCTTGAGCGCGTCGCCGCCTACTTTCAGGTCCTGTCCGAGCCGACCCGCTTGCAGATCCTCAATCTGCTGCGCGAGCGTGAGCTCAATGTCGGCGAGCTGGCGGAGCTGTGCGGTTTCACCGCGGCCAATGTCTCGCGTCACCTGACGCTGCTGACGCGCCACGGCCTGGTGGCGCGCGAGAGCCGCGGTACGGCGGCCTATTACCGCATCGCCGACCCGTCGATCTACGAGCTGTGCGATCTGGTCTGCGGCAATGTGGCGCGCCAGTTCGAGAGCACGGCGCGCATGCAGGCGGCCTTTGCGCCGCCGGCGCCCGTCAAGGCGCGCAAGCGCGCGGCCTGAACCCGGGCCGGCCCTGTTGGGCCAGCTTCAGCGGCAGTTGCCGGCTTGGCCTGCGGGAGTAGGCGGGCAGGGCAGCGGGCGCGGGCCTGGTGGGCGCTCTTGCTCGTTCTTGAGCCTTTGTGCGGCACGTTCTTCCGCCCGGCGTTGCTGGGCGATGCGCTCGCCCTCCTGCGGATCGGCCGCGCTGTGCATGCCTTCGGCGCGCAGCCGTGCCTCAGCCGCACCCCTGAGACTGCTCTGGGCCGTCTGCGCCTCGCGGCTGATGGCCCAGTCGGCCGCGGTGTAACGGCCCTGGCCCTTGCGGCACTGGCGCGCGCGGCGGATCTCGTCGCGCAGGAAGGCCACTTCCTTGTCGCCCATCGTGGTAGAGCTGGCGCGGGTTTCCATATGGCGCAGTTCCTGGTCGCCGGGGCAGTCGTTGACCGGCGCTGTGACGGGGGCTTCAGACGGTGCCGGCCGCTCAGTGGCCGCCGTCGTGCTCGGCAGCCGCGGCACCTCGATCGCGTTGCCACGCAAGCGGCGCTCGTCCATCGGGCTGCCCTTGTCCGGGCAGGGGCGGTCAGAGAAGACGGTGCTGCCATCCTGCGCCGTGCAGCGCCAGACCTGGGCCTGGGCTTCGCCCACGCAGCCGGCGATGCCGATGAGGCAGGCCGCGCCGACGATCAGTCTCTGTCGCATCAAGGGCTTGGGCATGGTTTTCTTCCTCAATCAGGGATCGACATGATGCAACGCACGGGCTGGCGCCCGCGCTGACAGCCTCGCTTGGCAGATCCACCGATGGAGGGCTGGCGGCCGCCTTGTACGATCCGGGGCCACCGGCTCCGTCGAGCTGATCCCGCCAGGTGCCCCGCTCATGACACAGACTGCCTACTGCGCCTTTCCCAACACCTTGCGTCAGCGCCTGATCCAGGGCGAGTGCCTGATCGGCTGCTGGTGCTCGCTGGCCAACCCGATCAGCACCGAGGTGCTGGGTGTGGCCGGTTTCGACTGGCTGCTGCTGGACGGCGAGCATGCGCCCAACGATGTGCTGAGCTTCGTGCCGCAGCTGATGGCGCTGAAGGACAGCGTCAGCGCCCCGGTGGTGCGCCCGTCGACCAACAGCACGGTGGAGATCAAGCGGCTGCTGGATGCGGGCTTCTACAACCTGCTGGTGCCCTTCATCTAAAGCGCCGAGGAGGCGCGGCGCGCCGTGGCCGCCACGCGCTACCCGCCGCAGGGTGTGCGCGGCGTGTCGGTGGCGCAGCGCAGCAACCGCTATGGCACGCTGCCGGGCTACTTCCAGGGCATCAACGAGCAGATCAGCGTGATCGTGCAGATCGAGAGCCGGGCCGGCGTGGCGGCGGCGGCGGAGATTGCCGCGGTCGATGGCGTTGATGCGGTCTTCATCGGCCCGTCCGACCTGGCCGCGGGTTACGGCCAGCTGGGCCAGGCCCAGCATCCCGAGGTGCAGGCCGCGATGGCGCAGGTCTTTGCCGCGGTACGCGCCGCCGGCAAGGCGGTGGGCATCCTGGCGCCGGTGGAGGCGGATGCGCGCCGCTATATGGAGATGGGCGCCACCTTCGTCGCAGTCGGCAGCGACCTGGGCGTGTTCCGCAGCGCCTCGCAGGCGCTGCGCGACAAGTTCAAGAGCGCCTGATGCCGGCGCCGGCCGGCGATGGACTGCCGGTGGGTTGCACGGCCTTCGTATCATGGCCACCATGAATGCTCTGCCACTCTCTGCGCAAGACCTGCTGAACCAGCCGCGCCTGCTGCTGCGTCATCTCTACGATGTGGCGGTAGCGCGTGCGCTGCCGGGCCAGGTGCTGGCCGCCCAGCTGCCGGCGCCGCCGCGCGGCCGCACGCTGGTGCTGGGCGCCGGCAAGGCCGGTGGCGCGATGGCGCAGGCGCTGGAGGCGGCCTGGCCGGCGGATGCGCCGCTCTCTGGCCTGGTGATCACGCGCTATGGCCACACGCCGCCGGGCTATCGCCCCAAGCGCCTGGAACTGGTGGAGGCGGCGCATCCCGTGCCCGATGCGGCCGGCCTGGCGGCGGCGCAACGCATGCTGGCGCTGACCCAGGGGCTGAGTGCTGACGATCTGGTGATCTGCCTGATCTCCGGCGGTGGTTCGGCCCTGCTGAGTCTGCCGGCCCCCGGGCTGACGCTGGCGGACAAGCAGGCCATCAACCGCGCCTTGCTGAAGAGCGGGGCAGCCATCGGCGAGATGAACTGCGTGCGCAAGCATCTGTCGGCCATCAAGGGTGGGCGGCTGGCCGCGGCTTGCGCGCCGGCTCGCGTGCTCAGCCTATTGATCAGCGATGTGCCGGGCGATGAGCCGGCGGTGATCGCCTCCGGCCCCACGGTGCCGGACGCGAGCAGCTGTGCCGATGCGCTGGCGATCTGCAGGCGCTATGGCATCAGCCTGCCGGCTGCAGCCCGCCAGGGGCTGGAGAGCGGCGTCTTCGAGACGCCCAAGCCAGGCGACCCCTGTTTCGCCGGCCATGAGTTGCGCATGCTGGCCACGCCGCAGCAGAGCCTGGAAGCGGCCGCTGCCGCTGCGCGCGCGCTCGGGCTGGAGGCGCATATCCTCAGCGACGAGATCGAAGGCGAGTCGCGCGAGGTGGGCCGCGTGCATGCGGCGCTGGCACGCGCAGTGGCGCGGCGCGGCCAGCCTTTTGCGAAGCCTTGCGTGATTCTGAGCGGCGGCGAGACCACGGTCACCGTGCGCAGCCAGGCGCCGGGCCAGGCACCGGGACGAGGCGGCCGGGCCAGCGAATTCCTGCTCGGCGCGGCCATTGCGCTGCAGGGCGAGCCGGGCGTGCATGTGCTGGCCGCTGACACCGACGGCATCGACGGCGTGCAGGACAACGCGGGCGCCATCGTCACGCCCAGCACGCTGGCGCGTGCGGCCGCGCTGGGCCTGAAGCCCGAGGCGATGCTGGATGCCAACGACGCCTATTCCTTCTTCGAGCCGCTGGGTGATCTGGTCAGCCCCGGGCCGACTTTCACCAATGTCAACGACTTCCGGGCGCTGCTGATCCGCTGAGATCCAGCCCGCGGCGGCCGGCCATCTCCAGCCCCATGTCATGCTGCTGTGCAGGGCGCAGCGTTGACGCGGCAGCCGGGAAGACCTGCTCGTTCTCGTCCAGCAGATGCCGGCGATGGATGTCGATGAAGGCCTGGCTGGCGGCGGCCAGCGGGTGGAGATCCAACCGCCCTTCGATCAGATCCTGCAGCAGCGGCCGCAGCGTTTGCCAGCCTTGCTCAATCTGGCGATGCTCGGCGCGCAGCCTGGCGCACAGATCAGCCAGTGCCGCGTCGCCACCGGCTTCCAGTGCGGGAAAGACATGCAGTTCCTCGTCCTGGTGGTGAAGCGGGGCTGCGATATCGAAGTAGCGCAGCACATCGGCAGCGGCACTGGCCGCCGTGGCGTCGGCGCCGGCGTTCGCGCAGTGGGTGTTCAGTCGCGCCAGCAGGTCCAGGCTGCGCTGCACACGCTCGTGGCAGGCCGCCAGCAGATCAAAGGGCTGGGCATAGGCGCTGCCGGGCTGCAGGCTCTTGCTGGCCGGGCGCGCAGGAACAGGCGTCAGTTTCATGCGGGGATTGTCGACGCGCGACGCTGCGCCGCGGGCTGAAAAGCTTTGACGCAGCGCAAGGACGAAAGCGGCGCTCTCGCCGACATTGCGGGCATGGCCTCAGCCCTTGCCCCAAGCACACCGTGGAAAGCCTGAACCCTCATGCCCTGTTGTCCCAGCGATCGGCGATCGCTGAGGCCGCTGACGTCCAAGCCCTGGGTGCCGAGTCCTGGCAGGCGCTGATGCGCGGTCCCGCGCTCGGCGATGCCGAACTCAAGGCGCTCAACCGCATCGCATGGCTGCGCGGCCTGCCGGCCGGCGCGATGGCGTTCAGCCGCGATCAACAGGCCAGCAAGCTGGTGGCGGTGCTGTGCGGTGCGGTCGGCCTGGGGCAGTTGCGCCATGACCAGCCCTTTCACCTGGAGCGCACGGTGCGCGGCCCCGCCTGGCTGGATCTGGCCAGTGCCTGGATCGGCGGCTGCCATGTGCAGGACGCCCGGGTGCTGACGCCGGCGCAGCTGCTGGAACTGGATGTGGACGCGGTGCGCGAGATGCTGGCGCGCCAGCCGGCCATGGCCGAGCGCCTGCTGACCTGCATGGCGCTGAATGTGCACAGCCTCACCGGCGTCACCCATGATCTGATGCACAAGGATGCCGAGAAGCGTCTGGCGGCCTGGCTGCTGCAGCTCAGCCGCCGCTCCGCGCAGGGACCGGATCTGGTGGCTCTCGGCGAGCGCAAGCGCGACATCGCCGCCCAGCTGGCGATCACGCCCGAGACACTGTCGCGCATGATGCGCCAGCTCAAGCTCAAGGGCCTGATCGAGGTGCAGGGCTACTCGGTGCGCCTGCTGGATCTGGCCGCGCTGGCCACGTTGGCGGCGGACTGAAGAAAGGCGCTTTGCGCGTTGGATCGTGATGCCTCTGAATTCAGTTCAGGGGTGTGCATCGCGCGCAGGAGAGCAGGCAGGCCTGCGGCTCCATGCCGGGCCCAATGGCCCCGGCTTTCGCCATTCACAAGGAGTCCCGTGGACTCCCCGTGCCCGGGCTCAATCCCCCGGACGCTCGCGTCCTCGTCCTTTTACCTGCGCATCAGGCGCGCCCGCTCTCCTGCTTGTGGCGCTTGTCGCGAACCCTACGATCCTGAGCCGAGCTGCGGCGGCGTGCGCTGCGTAGGTAAAAGGAGGAGGGCCGGCTTGGCGGCCCGGGGGGCACGGAGCAAGCGCACGCCGCCG
>JACDQM010000150.1 GCA_015657635.1 Roseateles sp. | reverse complement strand
TTCCGAAGGACTTGCCGCCTGCAAGCGGCAAGGCTGGGCGTGGAAGGACCGAGCTGAGTGCCTGCGCACTCAGCGACGCCTTCCGAAGGACTTGCCACATGCAGGTGGCAAGGCTGGGCGTGGAAGGACCGAGCCGAGTGCCTGCGCACTCAGCGACGCCTTCCGAAGGACTTGCCGCCTGCAAGTGGCAAGGCTGAGCGTGGACCAAGCGGAGCATCTGCAACCTCTGCGACATCCCACCAAGACCGCGTGGCTGGCAGCAGGCGCTCCGCTGGTTTCCAGTTCAGCGTTGTCCGCCCGACAATCGCGCCCATGGATCACAGCTTTCTCTCCGCCTTCGTCCTGCTGTTGCTGGTCTTGGACCCGCTCGGCAGCCTGCCCATCTTCATCGGCATCATGCGCGAGGTGCCCAAGGAACGACGTGCCTGGGTGGCGCTGCGCGAGGTGGGCATCGCCTTCTTGGTGCTGTTCGCCTTCATGTTCCTGGGCGGGCGGTTTCTGGAATTGATGCACCTGTCTGAGCGCTCGCTCGAAGTGGCGGGTGGCGTGATCCTGCTGATCATTGCGATCCGCATGATCTTCGGCAGCGCCGGCGATTCAGCCTATGGCATCGAGCCGGGGCGCGAGCCGCTGATCTTTCCGCTCGCCGTGCCTTTGCTCGCCGGCCCGTCGGCGATGGCGACAGTGCTGCTGCTGGCGTCCCGGCAGCCGGAGCGTATCTTCGACTGGATCGGCGCGCTAACGGCAGCCATGGTGGTCTCCGGCCTGACCCTGGTGCTGGCGGACCGCATCCGCAAGCTGCTGGGCGACTCGGTCGTGTCGGCGATCGAGAAGCTGATGGGCCTGGTGCTGACGGCGATTGCGGTCGAGATGGTGCTGGCCGGCTTGAAGCGCTATTTCGTCGGGGGGCTCTGATCCGGGATGCGTTTTGCGCTGCGGTCCAGCGCGCACTTGCATTGATTGCACGATGCGGAAAGGTGGTTTCATATCGTGAATTTCAACGATGCTGCGCCGCCACATTTTTTCTCATTATGATGAAAGAGATTTCGCAATCAGAAATATTGTTTGCAAGCTATTGATTTTTAAAGAAAAAGCTTTTGGTCTTATATAAGACATAAGTCTTCCGCAAAGTCGGCAACAGGACTAATCTTGAGCCGTTGAGTTCTTGTTTTTCCTACCCACCGCTTTGCAGGAGATCTCCATGACCAAGCTGACCCGTGAACAGCAAATCGCCGCCCTCGAAAAGGACTGGGCTGAAAACCCCCGTTGGAAGAGCGTCAAGCGCGGCTACAGCGCCGCTGACGTTGTGCGTCTGCGCGGCAGCCTGCAGCCCGAGTACACGCTGGCTCAGCGCGGTGCCGAGGTTTTGTGGGACAAGATCAACGGCGGCGCCAAGAAGGGCTATGTGAACGCCTTCGGCGCGATCACCGCCGGCCAGGCGATGCAGCAGGCCAAGGCTGGTCTGGAAGCCGTGTACCTGTCGGGCTGGCAGGTCGCCGCCGACGGCAACACCTCCGAAACCATGTATCCGGACCAGTCGCTGTATGCCTACGACTCGGTGCCGACCATGGTCCGTCGCATTAACAACACCTTCAAGCGCGCTGACGAGATCCAGTGGTCGCGCGGCATCGGCCCCGGCGATAAGGATTTCGTCGACTACTTCCTGCCCATCGTGGCTGACGCGGAAGCCGGTTTCGGCGGCGTGCTGAACGCCTTCGAGCTGATGAAGAACATGATCGCCGCCGGCGCTGCTGGCGTGCACTTCGAAGACCAGCTGGCCGCCGTCAAGAAGTGCGGTCACATGGGTGGCAAGGTGCTGGTGCCGACCCAGGAAGCCATCGAAAAGCTGATCTCGGCCCGCTTCGCAGCCGACGTGATGGGCGTGCCCACCATCGTGCTGGCCCGTACCGACGCTGAAGCCGCCAACCTGATCACCAGCGACCACGATGCCAACGACAAGCCTTTCCTGACCGGCGAGCGCACGCAAGAAGGCTTCTACCGCGTCAAGAACGGCCTGGAGCAGGCCATCAGCCGCGGCGTCGCCTACGCGCCCTACGCCGACCTGGTGTGGTGCGAAACCGGCACGCCGGACCTGGGCTTCGCCCGCGAGTTCGCGCAAGCGGTGCACGCCGCCTGCCCGGGCAAGCTGCTGAGCTACAACTGCTCGCCGTCCTTCAACTGGAAGAAGAACCTGGACGACAAGACCATTGCCGAGTTCCAGCAGAAGCTGGCCGAGATGGGCTACAAGTACCAGTTCATCACGCTGGCCGGCATCCACATCAACTGGTTCAACACCTTCCAGTTCGCCCACGCCTACGCCCGCGGCGAAGGCATGCGCCACTATGTGGACATGGTGCAAGAGCAGGAGTTCAAGGCGCGCGACAAGGGCTACACCTTCGTGTCTCACCAGCAGGAAGTCGGCGCCGGCTACTTCGACGATGTGACCACCGTGATCCAGGGCGGTTCCTCGTCGGTGAAGGCCCTGACCGGCTCGACCGAAGAAGAGCAGTTCCACTGAAACGCGGCGCCCCAGGCGCCCCGGTGCTGAACGCACAAGCCCACCGCGCGCAAGCCGGTGGGCTTTTCCATTGCGGCGGGCTCTTATGATGAAGGCATGAACATCATCATCCTCGGCGCTGGACGCGTCGGTGAGAGCGTGGCCGAGAGCCTGGTGTCGGAGCGCAACGACATCACCATCATTGATACCAACCCGCAACGGCTGCGCGATCTGCAGGACAGGCTGGACCTGCGCGGCGTGCCGGGCAACGGCATACAGCCCAGCGTTCTCGAAGCCGCTGGCGCACGCGACGCGGACATGTTGATCGCCTGCGCGCCGGCTGACGAAACCAATCTCGTGGCTTGCAAGCTGGCGCACGACCTGTTCAACATTCCCACCACGATCGCACGCATCCGTTCGCCCGAGTTCAGCCAGGGAAGCCCGCTGATGGGCAAGGAAGGCTTCGCGGTGGACCAGGTGATCTGCCCCGAGGCCTCGGTCACGAGCTATATCCGCAAGCTGATCGAGTATCCGGAAGCGCTGCAGGTGCTGGAGTTCGCTGGCGGCGCGGTCAGTCTGATCGCGGTGCGCGCCGTGAGCGGCGGAGCCATGGTGGGCCACATCATTTCAGAGCTGCCCGACCTGGTGCCTCAGATCGAGATGCGCATCGTGGCCCTCTACCGCAAGAACGAGCAGGGGCAGGACCAGCGCATCGTCTGCGATGGCCGCACGCGCATCGAGCCCGGTGACGAGGTGTTCGTACTGGCGGCCACCGGCAGCATCCGCCGCGTGCTGGACGCCCTGCGCCTGCGTGACCAACCCGTGCGGCGCGTGATGATTGCCGGCGGTGGCCGTGTCGGCCTGCGGCTGGCGCGGGAGATCCAGGACAGCTGCCATGTGAAGCTGATCGAGACCCAGCTGCAGCGCTGCGAGTACCTGACCACCCAGCTGCGCAGCGAGGTGCTGGTGCTCAATGGTGACTCCACCGACGAGGATCTGCTGGAGCGCGAAAGCATCGAGGAGGTGGATCTCTTCATCTCGCTCACCCATGACGATGAGGACAACATCATGGGCTGCCTGCTGGCCAAGCGGCTGGGTGCCAAGCGGGTGATCTCGCTGATCAACCGGCGCGCCTATGCCGATCTGGTGCAAGGCACGCAGATCGACATCGCGCTGTCGCCGGCACAGACCGTGATCGGTGAACTGCTGGCGCATGTGCGCCGCGGCGATGTCGAGGCGGTCTACAGCCTGCGTCGTGGCGCCTCCGAAGCCCTGGAAGCGGTGGCCCATGGCGACCGCAAATCGTCCAAGGTGGTGGGGCGGCGCATCGAGGAGCTGGCCCTGCCCAAGGGCGCGCAGATCGGCGCCCTGGTGCGCACCATCCATGACGCCGAGGTCTATACCCGGGTCATCATCCCGCACCACGACACCGTGATCGAGAGTGGGGACCATGTGATCGTGTTCGTGCCGCGCCGGCGCATGGTGCGCGAAGTCGAAAAGCTGTTCCAGGTCGGCGCCACTTTCCTGTTCTGATTTCGCCCATGTCCTATCCCCTCGCCGTCATCGCCCTGGTGGGGCGCATGGTCGTGTTGTTCGCCCTCTTGATGCTGGTGCCGCTGGGCTTTGCCTGGTACGACCACGACCGCGGCGAGCAGGCTTTCCTCACGTCCACCGGCGTCACCCTGCTGGTCGGCCTTTTGATGAGCATGGCCACGCGACGATTCAGCCGCGAACTGCAGCCCCGCGACGGCTTCGTGCTGGTTGGCCTGACCTGGATGTTGCTGCCGGTGTTTGGCGCCTTGCCGCTGTGGCTGGCCATTCCCGATCTCAGCATCACCGATGCCTATTTCGAGGCCATGTCGGGCTTCACCGCTACCGGCGCCACGGTACTCACTGGCCTGGACCATCTGCCGCTGAGCGTCAACGTGTGGCGCTGCTTCATGATGCTGGTCGGCGGCCTGGGCATCATCGTGCTGGCTGTGGCCATCCTGCCGATGCTGGGCGTCGGTGGCGCGCAGCTGTTCAAGGCCGAGGCGGCCGGCCCGCTGAAGGACAGCAAGCTGACACCGCGCATGGCCGAGACCGCACGCGGCTTGTGGACGGTGTACTTCACGCTCGCGGTGCTGTGCTTTTTCGCCTATGCCTGGGCCGGCATGAGCTGGGCGGATGCCTTCATGCACATGTGTTCAACCATGGGGCTGGGCGGTTTTTCCTCGCATGACCTGAGCTTCGGCTTCTGGGACTCGGCCCGCATCGAGGCCGTGGCCATCGTTTTCATGATGCTGTCGGGCGTGAATTTCGCGCTCTATTTCGTGGCCTTCCGCCAACGCTCGCTCGGCGTGCTGTGGCGCGATGTCGAGGTGCGCTCCTTCTATGCCGTGGTGCTGGGCAGCATCCTGTTCATTTCCTTGTATCTGGCGGCGCATCAGGTCTATCCCAGCTTTGAAGAGGCCTTGCGCCACACTGCTTTCCATGTGGTCTCGCTGGCCACCACCACCGGCTATGCCTCCTACGACTATGCGCAGTGGCCCGCTTTCGCGGCCTTGGGCATGATCTTGCTGGGCTGCTTCGCCACCTGTGCGGGCTCGACAGGCGGCGGCATCAAGATGATCCGCATGCTCTTGCTGGCCAAGCAGGCGCAGCGCGAGTTGGTGCGCATCGTTCACCCCAACGTGGTCAATCCGGTGGTGATCGGCGGCAATGTGGTCAGCAACAAGGTGATGCAGAGCGTCATCGCCTTCATGATGATCTACGGCGCCACGCTGGTGGGCCTGACCCTGGTGCTGCTGTTCTCCGGGCTCGACCCGGTGACGGCTTTCACCGCCGTGATTGCCTGTGTCAACAACATCGGCCCCGGCCTGGGTGACGTGGGGCCGGCCGTCAATTACGGCGGCCTCACGGACTTCCAGACCTGGGTCTGCACCTTCGGCATGCTGCTCGGCCGCCTTGAACTGCTGAGCCTGCTGGTGCTGTTCACGCCGCAGTTCTGGCGCCGCTGATCGGGCTACATCGAGGCCTGCAGCATGGCCCGGTAGTCGTCGCGCGTGGCCAGGCGCGGGTTGGTCTTGTGGCAATGGTCGGCCATCGCGCCGTCGATCACGCGCTCAAACAGATCTTCGGTGACACCCATGGCTGCCAGCCCCGTGGGAAGGCTCAGCCGGGCATTCATCTCGCGCAGCGCGGCCGCGATGTCCGCACCCGCGGCATCGCTGCCCGGCAGGCCCATGGCCTGAGCCATGCGGACCATGCGGCCGTCCTGATGCAGGCTGTCGGCGCCGGCGTTGAACTTCACCACCGCCGGCAGAAACATCGCGTTCAGCGTGCCGTGATGCAGGCGCGGATTCACGCCGCCGAGCGAATGGCTGAGCGAATGCACGCAGCCGAGGCCCTTCTGGAAGGCCATCGCGCCCTGCATGCTGGCGCTCATCATGTTGAGGCGGGCCTCGTGGTCCTGCCCGTCGCGCGTGGCGCGCTCGATATGCGCCCAGCCGCGGCGCAGGCCTTCCCAGGCGATGCCGTCAGCGGGTGGATTGAAGGCGGCCGACATGAAGGTCTCCATGCAGTGCGCGATCGCGTCCATGCCGGTGGCGGCTGTCAACGCGGGCGGCAGCGCCAGTGTCAGTGCCGGGTCGCACAAGGCGGCCTTGGGCATCAGTTCCCAGCTGTGGAAGCCCAGCTTGCGACCATCGTCAACGATGATGATGGCGCCGCGCGCCACCTCGCTGCCGGTGCCGGCCGTGGTCGGCACGGCGATCAGCGGCAGCACCGCTTTCGTGATCCTGGGGCTGCCGCCCTCGATGGTGGCGTAGCTCTTCAGCGGCCCCTCATGCGTCGCGGCAATCGCCACGCCCTTGGCCAGGTCCATGCTGGAACCGCCGCCGATGGCCACCAGGCCATCACAGCCTAGCGTCTTGAGTTGCTCCACCGCGGCACGCACGGCCGCCTCGGTGGGGTTTGCTGGTGTGGCATCGAAGACTGGCGGCGCCTCGCTGCCGAAGGCTGCCAGCGCCTGGTCCAGCACCCCGGCCGCGCGCACGCCGGCATCGCTGATCACCAGCGGCCGCTTGATGCCCACCCGCTCGCACTCCTGCGGCAGCAGCGCCGCGGCGCCGAATTCGAGATGGATCTGCGTCAGGTAATGGATCAGCGCCATGCGGTCTCCTGGTTTGTTGTCGGTCTGGCACACTGGCGCGCTTGTTTGCACGCTGGCGCCCTGGCTGTGGGCTGTGAGCGTACCTTTGCGGAGCCCCTCTTGAGTAGCACCTTGTTGACACCGCGCATGGCCGGCGTGCTGGAACGCATCCACCGTGCCAAGCGTCCGCCGTTTCACAGCCTGACGCCGCGCGAGGCGCGTATCGCCTACCGCATGGGGGCCGAGATCCTGGATCTGCCGCGGGCGCCGCTGCCGCGCGTCGAAGACCTGCAGATCCCCGGCCCGGACGGCCCGCTGCCGGTGCGCCTGTATGCGCCCAGCGCCGGGCGCCTGCCGGTGCTGCTCTATCTGCACGGTGGAGGCTTCACCATTGGCGGCATCGAAACGCATGACAGCCTGTGCCGCCAACTGGCACTGCGCAGCGGCGCGGCGGTGGTGTCGCTGGACTACCGGCTGGCGCCCGAGCACCGCTTTCCGGCCGCGGTCGATGACTGCTGGGCCGCAATGCGCTGGCTGGCCGCCGAAGGCCACGGACTCGGTCTGGACACGGCACGCCTGGCCGTTGGCGGCGACAGCGCCGGCGGCACGCTGGCGGCGGTCTGCGCCTTGCACGCCCGCGATCTGGGCCTGCCGCTGGCGCTGCAACTGCTGATCACGCCCGGCACGACGGCGCATGCCGACACGGCCTCGCACAAGTTTTTCGCCAACGGCTTTCTGCTCGACGCGGCGGCCATCACCTGGTTCTTCGAGCACTACATCGATCACCACCACCAGCGCGACTGGCGTTTTGCGCCGCTGCTGGCCGAGGATCACAGCGGCCTGGCACCGGCCTGCGTCGTGCTGGCCGAATGCGATCCGCTGGTGGATGAAGGCATCGCCTACGCCGACCTGCTGCGCGCCAATGGCGGCACGGTGCAGCTGGAGCTGTATCGCGGCGTGACCCACGATTTCATCAAGATGGGGCGTCAGATCCCCGAAGCCCTGCAGGCCCTTGAGGCCTGCGGCCTGGCACTCAAGGAGGCGCTCAAGCCATGAACCCATCTGCCCGCAAGGAAACGAGTGCCATGCCGCAGCGCCACGACTTCCGCTTCTTTGAACGGCTGCGCGTGCGCTGGGCCGAGATCGATGCCCAGCACATCGTCTTCAACGGCCATTACCTGACCTATTTCGACACCGCGGTCGGCGGCTACTGGCGCGCGCTGGCCTTGCCTTATGCGCCGACGATGCAGGCGCTGGACGGCGACCTGTTCGTGCGCAAGGCCACACTCGAATACCTAGACGCGGCGCGCTACGACGAGCTGCTGGAGGTGGGCGTGCGATGCGAGCGCGTCGGCACCAGTTCAATGACGCTGCACTGCGCGGTGTTCCGGGGCGCGGACTGCCTGGTGCATGGCGAGCTGATCTACGTGTTCGCCGATGCCGTCCAGCGCAGCTCCAAGCCGGTGCCGCAGGCCCTGCGCGATCTGCTGCTGGGCTACGAGAAGGGCGAGGCCATGCTGCAACTGCGCGTGGGCAACTGGGCCGAGCTGGGTGCCGAGGCTGGGCCGATCCGTCAGACGGTGTTCGTCGACGAGCAGAAGATCCCGGCCGAGATGGAGTGGGACAGCGCGGATGAGAGCTGCCTGCATGCGCTCGCCCGCAACCGCCTCGGCCGTCCGCTGGCCACCGGGCGCCTGCTGGAGCATGTGCCGGGCGTGGCCAAGATCGGCCGCATGGCCGTGATCCCCGCACTGCGCGGCAGTCGCGTCGGCCGCGAGGTGCTGGACGCGCTGATGCGCGCCGGCCGCGAGCGCGGCTACCGCGAGGTGCTGCTGCACGCCCAGCTCTCGGCCGAGGGCTTCTATGCCCGCGCCGGTTTCCAGCGCCGCGGCCCCGTCTTCGAAGAGGCCGGCATCGAGCATGTGGAGATGGTGCGTGCCTTGTAAAGAGCGATTGCGGATGCGGCACTTGTTGGCGCTGCTTTGGCTCGCGGGATGCGGAACTGGCGTGCCGCAGGCCGCCCACGCCAGCCGATCACTCGGCAATGACGATGCGGCAGCCGTGCAGGCAGGCCGCTGTCAGGTCGAAACTTGGGGCGAGCGTGAAGGCAAGGACAAATCCTGGTCGGTCGCGCAGGCTTGCGGTGTGTGGCCCGGCGTCGAGCTGGCGCTGGACCTGACGCGCTACCAGGCCGGCGACCCGACGTGGCAGCGCAGCGCGGGGCTGAGCCTGAAGCTGGCCCCGGAAAGCTGGCAATGGCCGAGCCCACTGGGGCCGCTGTCCTTGGAGCTCAAGATATCAGCAGGCTACGAGCGGCCTGCTGGCAAGACCTGGCATTCAAGCAACACCGGCCTCACAGGCATGGCCTCGCTGGAACTCGGCGAGCGCTGGACGGCCCATGCACAGCTGGGCACGCAACGCGAACGCAGAACGCCCGGGCGCTCCGGCAATAGCACGGGCCACGCGGGGCTCGGCCTCAGCTACCAGGCAAGCGAGCGCGCCGAGCTGTTCGCGGAACTGCAAAGCCCCGTTCGCCGAACCAGCCTGGCGGCGGCAGAGCGGACGCTGGGCTCCTTCCTGTGGCTGCAGCCTGAGGTGCTGGGGCTGAGCCTGTCGGTCGCTCGTGCCAGCGGCAGCACGCTGTGGAGCGCCGGCATCAGTCGCTACGGCTTGGGCCTCTGACACGCCAGGCGGGATCGCAGCTCAGTCCTTCAACGGGGTGAACAGCTCGCGGTGGCGCAGGCCTTGCACGAAGGGCGCCATCGCGGTCGCCATCTGCTGTTCGAGCTGCAGCGGATCGGCGATGCCAGGCCCGTAGATCTCCATCCAGGTGACCATCAGCGGGTCGCTGTCATGGCGTTGCAGCACCCGCACCGGTGCGCCGGCCCGCGCGGCGTCAAAGGCGGCACGGGCGGCTGCCGTCTGATCGAGTTGCAGCCGGTAGTAGACATAGATCTCGAGGCCGACGCTCACTGCGGTTCACCCACCACATAGGGCAGGGCGCGCTGGCTCAGGCGTGGGCCGTCCGCGCTGCCCAGATGCAGCGTGCCGCTCTCCAGCGCCGCCAGCTTGACCTCGGCCAGCAACAAGACCTGACCCTGGCGTTCGGCCGCGGCGGCCACCAGGCCGGCTGGCTGATCGGGGTCTTCGCTGTGGAAGATTTCCTGCCCGACGCTGGCCGTCGTCCCTTCGGCAGCAAACTGCTGGGTACGGCGCTTGACGGTGCCGCGGTACTGGCTGCGCGCCACCACCTCCTGGCCGGGGTAGCAGCCTTTCTGGAAGTTCACGCCGCCCAGCAACTCCAGGTTCAGCATCTGCGGCACGAACTGCTCGACCGTGGCCGCACGCACCCAGGCCAGGCCGGCCTGCACCTCCAGCCACTGCCAGTCCGCGGCCGCGAGCGCGGGCAGGGCGGGGGCGGCGGCCGCTGCCGGCTGCAGCAGCAGGTAACGGGGCACCGCGTCGCTGGCATCAGGCAGGCGCACGACAAAGCCTTCGCCCTGCGGGCTTGCCGCCCAGACCTCGGCCGGCGCGGCCGCAGCCAGCCACTGCTGCGCACTGGCGCCCGCCAGTCCCCAGACCGACCACTGCGCGCTGGCATCGCTGAGCTTGCACTTGGCGCGCAGCACGAACATCGACAGGCGCTTCAGCGTAGGCGCCAGCAGCTCGGCCGGCAGGGCCAGCAGCAGCGTGTCGGCGCCGGGCTTGACGGCCAGCAGCGTGGCCAGCAAGCGGCCCTTGGCCGAGCAGTAGCCGGCCAGACGGGCTTGCGCCGGGGCTTGCAAGGCGATGTCCTGGGTCAGCTGACCGTGCAGGAACTTCGCCGCCTCCTCGCCTTGGGCGTTGATCACGCCCCAATCAGTCAGGCGCAGCGCGCCGCCGGTGCTCAAGATGGAATCGTCGTTCATGGGCGAGATTATGATCAGCGCCCGCATCACCTAGGGAAGCTCGGGTCTTGGTCCGCAAACACCGCAAACGCAAAGCATCGGGCCAGCTGGGTCTGTTCAAGGGCCTATTGGCGCTGCTGATCCTGGCCGCGGTGCTGGCCGGTGGTGCCGTTGCTGGTGCCTGGTGGTGGCTGCAGAAGCCGCTGTCGCTGGCCAGCGCGGCCGTCGAGTTGTCGGTCGAGCCCGGCACGCCGCCACGCGAGGTGGCGCAGGCCTGGGTGGCAGCCGGTGTGCAGACGGATGCGCGCCTGCTCTATCAATGGTTCCGCTGGTCCGGCCAGGCGCGCCAGATCCGCGCCGGCAGCTACGAGGTGCACGCAGGCATCACGCCGCGCGAGTTGCTGGCCAAGATGGTGCGTGGCGACGAGGTGCTGGAGCAGGTGCGGCTGATCGAGGGCTGGACCTTCCGCCAGTTCCGCGCGGCGCTGGCCAAGGCGCCGTCTCTCAAGCCGGCGACGGCCCATATGAGCGAGGCGGAGATCATGGCCGCGCTGGGCGCTGGCGGGCAGGCCGCCGAAGGCCGCTTCTTTCCGGACACCTATGCCTACAGCCGCGGCGTCAGCGACCTGACCGTGCTCAAGCGCGCCCATGCCGCGATGCAGCGCCGCCTCGACGCCGCCTGGGCCGGCCGCAGCGAGGGCCTGCCGCTGAAGAGCGCGGATGAAGCCTTGATCCTGGCCTCCATCATCGAGAAGGAAACCGGCGCGCCGAGCGACCGGCCGATGGTGGCCTCGGTGTTCGTCAACCGCCTGCGCATCGGCATGCTGCTGCAGACCGATCCGACGGTGATCTACGGCTTGGGCGAGTCCTTCGACGGCAATCTGCGCAAGCGCGATCTGCAAACCGATACGCCCTTCAACACCTACACCCGCGGCGGCCTGCCGCCCACGCCGATCGCGATGCCGGGCGCGGCCTCGCTGCAGGCGGCGCTGCATCCGCCGGCCAGCCGGGCGCTGTATTTCGTCGCCCGCGGCGATGGCAGCAGCGAGTTCAGCGAAGACCTGGCCGCGCATAATCGCGCCGTCAACAAGTTCCAGCGGGGCCGCTAAGTCTTGAGCGCCAGATTCATCACATTCGAAGGCATCGACGGTGCCGGCAAATCCACCCACATCGCTCGTCTGGCCGAGCGCTTCAGCCAGCGTGGCGCCACCTTCGTCAACACCCGCGAACCCGGCGGCACCGAACTGGCCGAGGCGCTGCGCGGCCTGTTCCTGCACAGCGGCATGGATGGCCTGACCGAAGCGCTGCTGGTGTTTGCCGGCCGGCGCGACCACCTGGTGCGGGTGATCGAGCCGGCACTGGCCGCCGGCCACACCGTGATCTGCGACCGCTTCACCGACGCCACCTTTGCCTACCAGGGCTTCGGCCGCGGCATGGACCTGTCCGTGCTCGGCACGCTGGAGCAATGGGTGCAGCAAGGGCGCCAACCTGACCTGACGCTGTGGTTCGACCTGCCGGCCGAGATGGCGGCGGCGCGCCGTGCCGCTGCGCGTGCGGCTGATCGTTTCGAGCAGCAGGATCTGGATTTCTTCGAGCGCGTGCGCGCCGGCTATGCGGCACGCGCCGCCGCCGCGCCGCAGCGCTTTGCCCGCATCGATGCGGCGCAGACCATCGAGCAGGTGGCCGCGCAGATCGACGCCGTGATGGAGGCGCGCGGATGGTAGGCGCCGATGGTCAGCTGCCGCTGCCCTGGCTGGCCGAGCCGCTGAGCCAGGCCCTGGCCACCGCGCGCTCGCATGCCTTGCTGGTGCAGGGGCCCGCGGGCGTGGGCCAGTTCGAACTGAGCCTGCTGCTGGCGCAGGCCTGGCTGTGCGAGTCGCCGCAACCCGGCACGCGCTGGGCCTGCGGGCAATGCGCCAGCTGCCGGCTGTTCCAGTCGCACACCCACCCGGACTTCCAGCTGCTGGTGCCGGATGCGCTGCGTGAGACGCTGGGCTGGGATGCCGATGAAGGCGAGGGCGGCAGCGCCAAGGAAAGCAAGACCAAGCCCAGCCGCGAGATCAAGGTCGATGCGGTGCGGGCGATGTTGAGCTTCGCCCAGGCCACTTCGGCGCGCGGACGGGCCAAGGTGGTGCTGCTGTTCCCGGCCGAGGCCCTCAACACGGTGGCCGCCAATGCCTTGCTGAAGACGCTGGAAGAACCGGCCGGCCAGCTGCGTTTCGTGCTGGCCAGCACCGCGCCTGAAAGCCTGCTGCCGACCATCCGCAGCCGCTGCCAGCCGCTGCCGCTCGCCTTGCCAGCGCCAGCGCAGGCGCTGAGCTGGCTGCAGCAGCAGGGTATTGCCCAGGCCGAGGTCTTGCTGGCGGCCGCCGGTGGCCGCCCGCAGGAGGCGCGCGATTGGGCACAGGCCGGCCTGCAGGCGAATGCCTGGCTGCAGCTGCCCGCGCGCCTGGCGCGGGGCGAGGTGTCCGCCATCAGCGACTGGCCGGTGCCGCGCGCGATCGATGCGCTGCAGCGCCTGTGCCATGACCTGCTGCGACGCGCCCATGGCGCCGCGCCCAGCTACTTTCCGGCCGAAAGCCTGCCGGCCCCCGGCCAGCCCGAGCCGCTGCTGGCCTGGGCCCAGGTGCTGCAGCGCGCCGCACGCCACGCCGAGCATCCGCTGAACGCGGGCCTGCTGCTGGAATCGCTGGTGCTGCAGGGGCAGGCGGCGCTGAACCCGCCGCGCGGCGCGGCACGGCGTGCTTGAGTCGAGCGGCGGCGTGCCCGCCCCGCGTTTTGGCAGCGATTCGCTCCGATTGACCGCGCTTGACCCGGCTTTTGCGCGTCCGGCAGCGGCAGGTCATTCGCTACACTGCGCCCCATGAGCGAGCTTCCTGCCAAACCTCAAGCTGCGGCCCTGGCGGCCGTGGGCCAGGCTGCGGCCGGCGGTGCCCGGCCCAGCGTCATCCAGCTGGTGTTCCGCGAGAAGGGCGCGCTGTATGCGGCCTACATCCCGCTGTTCACCGATGGCGGCCTGTTCGTGCCGACCACACGCGACTACAAGCTGGGCGAGGACATCTACCTGCTGCTGTCGCTGCCGGATGACCAGCAGCGCTATCCGGTCGCCGGCAAGGTGGCCTGGCTGACGCCGGCCAATGCCTCGGGCGGCCGCACCCAGGGCGTGGGCGTGCGCTTCCCGGCAGACGAGAAGACCCGCCTCATCAAGCTCAAGATCGAAGAGCTGCTGGGCACCTCGATTTCTTCCGCCAAGCCGACCCAGACGCTCTGAGGCGCGGGCAGCTGCCCGTGCGCCTCCTGTTTCTTCCCCTGCCATGTTCATCGACTCCCATTGCCATTTGAGCTTCCCCGAGCTGCGCGCGCAGCTGCCGCAGATCCTGCAGGCCATGGACTCCGCCCAGGTGGAGGCAGCACTGTGCATCTGCACGACGATGGAGGAGTTCCCGGCGGTGCATGCGATGGCGCAAGCGCATGCGCAGCTGTGGGCCAGTGTCGGCGTGCACCCGGACAACGAGGAGGTGCATGAGCCGAGCATTGACGAGCTCGTGTCCGCCGCCGCATCGGACAAGGTGCTGGCCATCGGCGAGACCGGCCTGGACTATTACCGCCTGAACGGTCGCACGCTGGAGCAGATGGAGTGGCAGCGCGAGCGCTTTCGCACCCACATCCGTGCCGCCCGCCAGGTCGCCAAGCCGCTGGTGATCCACACCCGTAGCAGTGCCGCCGACACGTTGAAGCTGCTGGTGGAGGAGGGCGGTGAGCAGGCCGGTGGCGTGTTCCATTGCTTCACCGAAGACCTGGCGGTGGCACAGGCGGCGGTCGAGATGGGCTTCTACATCTCCTTCTCGGGCATCCTGACTTTCAAGAACGCGCAGTCCATCCGTGATGTGGCCGCTGCGCTGCCGCTGGAGCGCATCCTGATCGAGACCGACAGCCCCTATCTGGCGCCGGTGCCCTACCGCGGCAAGACCAACAGCCCCGCCTATGTGCCGCATGTGGCGGCCTGCCTGGCCGAGCTGCGCGGCCTGCCGGTGGACGAGATCGCGGCGCTGACCACGGCCAACACCCGCCGGCTGTTCCGCATGCCATGAAGCGTCTTGCCGTCCTGCTTGCAGCATCGGCCCTGGGGCTGGCGGCACTGGCCGGCCCGGCTGAAGATGAACTGCTGATCGCCGCACAGCGCGATGACGGCAAGCGCGTGATGGTGCTGATGCTGCGCGGTGCCGATCCGAATGCACGCAATGCCAAGCGCCAGACCGCGCTGCATGTGGCGCTGAGCCAGGAATCCGAGCGGGCCGTGAAGAGTCTGCTGGAGCACCCCGGCCTGGACGTCAATGCGATCAACCAGGCCGGCGAGACGCCGCTGATGCTGGCGGCCCTCAAAGGCCGGATTGATTGGGCCGAGTCGCTGCTGGCGCGCGGCGCCCTGGTCAATGAGCCGGGCTGGAATGCCTTGCATTACGCGGCCAGCGGGCCTTCGCCTGATCTGGTCAGCTGGCTGCTGGCCAAGGGGGCCGAGATCGACGCACCGTCGCCCAACGGCACGACCGCGCTGATGATGGCGGCCGGCTATGGGCCGCTCACCAGTGTTGAACGCCTGCTGAAGGCGGGCGCCGACCCGACACGGCGCAATCAGCAGGGCCTGTCGGCGGCCGACTTCGCGCGCCGTGCCGGCCACGCCAAGCTGGCGCAGCAGCTGGACGGCATCAGGCGCTGAGCCAGCGGTGCCGGTCCAGGCGCTGGCTGGCCAAGGACGACAGGCCGCGGCCCTGCGGATGGCAGTCCTGTAGGAGTTCGCCTGACACGCGCTTTGGCGGCGGGCCGACTTCAGCGCCGGGCCTCGCAGCCCTACAGTGGTTTACATCCTGAAACCACGGACCGGAGCCGCACCATGCGCCACGAGACCCAGATCGCCAATCCCTTCGCCATGCTGCTGGACCCCGAGCGCATCGCTCGCGAGGTCGAGTGCTCTGAGCGCCTGAAGCGCCTGCACAGCCGCATCTGCCGTCCGCTGGACAAGCCGCTGCTCGCACGCCGCGGCAGCGAGCTCGACGATTTTGACGCGCAGATCGAGGACAGCGTCATCGAGCCGGAATTCGAAATGCTGGACGAGGCAGACACGCTGCACGACTGAGGCCGCCGGCCAGCGCGCCGCTGCTGGGAGAATGTCGCCCAAAGGCGCGGCCATATGGAGCCGCCGCCCCCACGACAGGCGCCCAGCTCCGATGCGTTTCCTGAAGGTCCCCTGGTCTGAACGACTCCCGCTGCGCGGCATCCTGTTTGCCGGCCTGGCCCTTGGCCTGTGGGGGAGCAGCGCGGCGCAGCCTGGCGATTCACCGACGCTGCAGCGCATCCGCGAGACCGGCGTCATCGTGATGGGCTACCGCGCCACCTCGTCGCCGTTTTCCTATCTGGACAGCCGGCTCAAGCCGATCGGCTATTCGATCGAGCTGTGTGAGCGGGTGATCGAGGCGGTCAAGAAGCAACTCGGCCTGAACGAGCTTGAAGTCAAACGCGTGCCGGTCAGCTCGGCCACACGCATGCCGCTGGTGGCCAATGGCACGCTGGACCTTGAATGCGGCATCACCACGCACACCGCCGAGCGCGCGCGCAACCAGTCCTTTTCCGTCACCACCTTCGTCGCCGAGACCAAGCTGCTGACGCGTCGCGGTGCCCGCTTGCAGCAGGTGGACGATCTGCGCGGCAAGGTGGTGGTCTCCACCCTCGGCACCACCAGCATCCAGTATCTGCACGCGCTCAACAGCCGCCAGGGCCTGGGCATGCGCATCCTGCTCGGCCAGGATGACCAGGAAGCCTTTCGCACCCTGCAGTCCGGCCGGGCCTATGCCTACATGATGGACGATGTGCTGCTGGCCAGCCTGATGGCCGAAGCGCCGGATGGTGCCGACTTCCAGATGTCCAGCCAGGCGCTGACCGTCGAGCCCTATGCGATCGGCCTGCCGCCGCGCGACCCTGGCTTCAAGCGCCTGGTCGATGCCGAGCTGGCGGCCCTCTACCGCAGCGGCGAGATCCAGACCATCTACCGCCGCTGGTTCGAGTCGCCGATCCCGCCCAGAGGCACCAATCTGCGCCTGCCGATGAGTCCGGCCTTCCAACGCGTCGTCGAGCGGCCGATCGATTCACCGGACCCGGCGCAGTACCAGTAGGCAGGATCAGTCCGGCGTCTGCCGGAAGCGCTCCAGCTCGATCGCGTGCCGGTGCAGCTTGTCGTAGAGCGTCTTCTTCGCGATGCCCAACAGCTCCATCGTGGCGGGGATGCGGCCCTGCGTGCGGCGCAGCGCCTGCTCGATCAGCGTCTTCTCCACCAGGTCCATCTGCCGCGCCAGGCTGGGCGGCGCGGGCTCGATCAGCGGCGCGCCCTGGGCCTCGTCGCCGAGTGCCAGCACAAAGCGGTCGGCCGCGTTGCGGATCTCGCGCACATTGCCGGGCCAGTCATGGGCCATCAGCTCGCGCAGGCGCTGCGGTGTCAGCTCGGGCGGCACGCGCTCGTAGCGCGCCGCGGCCTGCGCGACGAAATGCTGGAACAGCAGCGGGATGTCCTCGCGCCGCTCGCGCAGCGGTGGCAGCACCAGGCTGGCGACGTTCAGGCGGTAGTACAGATCGCCGCGGAACTGCCCCTGTTCGCCAAGCTGGCGCAGATCGGCCTTGGTGGCTGCAATGAAGCGCACATTGATCGGCAACTCCTCGTTGGAGCCCAGTCGTTCGACACGGCGTTCCTGCAGGATGCGCAGCAGCTTGATCTGCATCGAGATCGGCATGGTCTCGATCTCGTCCAGCAGCAAGGTGCCGCCGTTGGCATGCTCGATCTTGCCGATGCGGCGCTTGGCGGCCGAGGTAAAGGCGCCGGGCTCATGGCCGAACAGCTCGCTCTCGAACAGGCTCTCGGGCAGGCCGCCGCAGTTGATGGCGACGAAGTTGCGGTCGCGCCGCTTGCTGTGGTCGTGCAGGCAGCGCGCCACCAGTTCCTTGCCGGTGCCGGTCTCGCCCAGAATCATCACATCGGCCGAGGTCGAGGCCAGGTTCAGGATCTGGCGCCGCACCTGCTGCATGGCCGCCGACTGGCCCAGCAGCACGGCCTCGATGCCGCTGGCTTGCTGCAGCTGTTCGCGCAGGTCGTCCACGGCTGAGCGCAGCAGGCGCTTGTCGAGCGCGCGGCGCGCGGTATCGACGAAACGCTCAGGGTCGAAGGGCTTCTCGATGAAGTCATAGGCGCCGGCCCGCATCGCGCCCACCGCCATCGCCACGTCGCCATGGGCGGTGACCAGCACCACCGGGATGCCGTCATCGGTGGCCACCACATGGTCCAGCAGCGCCAGGCCGTCCATGCCCGGCAGCCGCACATCGGTGATCACGGCGATGGGCGCGCCCGGCACGATGTGCGGCAAGGCTTCCTCGGCCGAGGCACAGGCCTGGACCTCGAAGCCGGAAAGCTCCAGGGTTTGTGTCAGGCTGGCCCGCACCGGCGGGTCGTCCTCGACGAACAGGATTCGATAGCCCTCAAACATGTCTTGCCAACTCCAGGTCGAATTCGAACACCATGCCCACTTCGCCGGGCAGGGCCTGCAGGCTGCCGCCGAACTCGTGCACGATCTTGGATGAGATCACCAACCCCAGCCCCAGGCCCTGACCGGCCGGCTTGGTGGTGAAGAAAGGCTCGAACAGCCGCGGCATCAGCGCCGGCGCAATGCCGCTGCCGGTGTCGGCCACACGCACCCGCACGCGCTGGCCGCCGGGTTCGGTACTGATGGCCAGCTCGCGCTCATCACCGCTGCCCTGCATCGCGTCCATCGCATTGGCGCACAGATTCAGCAGCACCTGTTCCAGTCGATTCGGGTCGCAGTTGACGCGCAGGCTGTCGCTGACGTCGATGCGCAGCTTCACTTGCTCGGTGCGGATGCGGTGCTCCAGCAGCAGCAGCACATTGCGCACCGCTGCGGCGAGTGAAACCGGCGTGGCCGCGGCGGACTCGGCCTTGCGCGCAAAGCTCTTGAGCTGGCGCGTGATCAGGCTCATGCGCTCGACCATCGCATCGATCGTGCGCAGATTCTCGGCCACCGTCTCGTGCCGGCCGCCTTGCTGCAGCAGCTGGGTGTTGCGCGACAGTGCGCGCAGCGCGGTCAGCGGCTGGTTCAATTCATGCGAGATACCGGCCGACATCTGCCCGAGCACCGCCAGCTTGCCGGCCTGCACCAACTCGTCCTCGGCGCGCAGACGCTGGGCGATCTGGCGCTTCAGCTCGGCGTTGGTGCTGCGCAGCTCGGCGGTGCGTTCATCCACCAGCTTTTCCAGCTGGCCATGCGCCAGCTGCAGCTCGGTCTTGGCCTGAAAGAGCTGCTGCAGCGCGCGCCGCCGCGATGCAAGATAGAGCGCCAGCAGGCCCAGGCTGGCGCCGAAGGCCGCGCCGCCCCAGGCCGCATAGCGGGCCTGGCGCCAGACCTCGGCCGGGTCGGACAGCGTCACCAGCCGCAGCCCCAGCGGCGGCATGCTGCGCTGCTGGGCCAGCAGCCTGGCGCTGGCGCTGGGCGCCTGTCCCTCACTGGCGGGCACCGGCAGCAGGCTGGCATCTGCCTGGGCCAGCGAGTCGCGCTCGATGCCCAGCGCAGGCAGCGCGTCACTGCCATAGCGTTCGCTGGACTGCAGGCGGGCGAGCCGATCCGGCTCCACCGCGCCCAGCGTGCGGTAGCGCCAGGCCGGCACCGACGACATGATCACCACGTCCTGCTCGTCCAGCACCAGCAGCTTCTCACTTTGCGAGCGCAGGCCCAGATCGGCCCAGGTGGCCTCCAGCGGCGCCAGATTGATGCGCACCACCACCGCGCCAAGCAGGCGGCCCTGCCGGCGCAGCGCATGCAGCTGGACGAAGTCGGTGCTGCCGCCGTTGCGAGCGTCCCGGATGAAATAGTGGCCCAGGCCGTCGACCAAGGCGCGCGTCAGCTCCGGCGCGGCTTGGCCGCGCTGGCCCTGGCTGTCGGCCAGCAGCCGCCCATCGGGTGCCAGCACCAGCAGCTGCCGCGCACCCGAGCGCACGCTGATGCCCGCCAGCTTGCGCGCCACCCGGGTGGAGAGCTCGGTGTCGCCCGGGGTCTCCAGCAGCGCGCGGACATCCTCGTCAATCGCGATCAGGCTGGGCAGATAGGCATGCCGGGCCAGCTCGGCCTCCAGCGAAGCGGCATACAGCTCCAGCCGCTCACCGGCGACCGCGGTCAGCTGCGCCATGCCGGTGGACTGGCTGAGCCGATGGCCCAGCATCAGCCCGAGCGCCGACATCGCCAGGGTCAGATAGACGTAGAGGCTGGGGCGGCTCAGGCGCGACGCCAGTTGGCGCAGCAGATGGGAGATCGTGGGTGCAGTCGGCAGCGGCATGAAGGGCTGTAGTTTGCCCAAAAAGGACTGTCGCAAACGGGCGTGGCGGACCTGTTTCAAGCGCCTGGCATGAGGCGGCGAGGCGGGGCCTTGTTTGGGAGTGTGGAAATCCGCACGAAGGCCTGGAGGGCAGGGCGGATTCCCACACCAGGGCGTGGTGCATCGCGCACTGGCCCGGGGAAAGTGGGCCGAACACGCCTCAATTTGGCGAGTTTTCTCGGTGATTACCCGTGAGTTCTGCGATTTGGCACATGGCTTGCAAAGGTGCTCTCCCGTGAGGCGGCACATCCGTCCGACAAGGAAGCCTGAGCCATGGAAACTTTTGTGCAACAGATCATCAACGGTCTGGTGCTGGGCAGCATGTACGCGCTGGTGGCGCTGGGGTACACGATGGTGTACGGGATCATCAACCTGATCAACTTCGCGCACGGCGAGGTATTGATGGTGGGAGCGCTGGTGAGCTGGACG
>JACDQM010000149.1 GCA_015657635.1 Roseateles sp. | reverse complement strand
TTCGACATTGCCGACGCCGTTCTGCATCGACACCACGACGCTGCCGGGTGGCAGCGCATGGCCCAGGCTGGCTGCCGCTTCGGCGGTGGCGCCGCTCTTCACGCACAGCAGCGTGATGCTGGGTTGCAGGCCGGCGGGGATCTGCTCGTGCAGCTGCAACTGGGCCGGGGCCAGGTCTTGCCTGCGCTGATCCAGATCGCTGACCACCAGCCCTTGGGTCGAAAGGGCCTGCAGCACCCGCGGCCGGCCGACGAAGACGACCGGCACGCCTGCGGCGGCCAGCGCGCCGCCCAGAAAGCAACCGATCGAGCCCGCCCCCATCACCAGCACCGGGCCGGCGCTTTCGACGCCAGCGCTCATGCAACCGGGCTGGCCAGATCGCGGATATAGGTGGGGCCGGCCTGGCGCTCGATCTCGGCCAGCAGGTTGCGGCCCCAGCCGGTGCTGAACATGGCCTCGGCGACGACAAACATCGGACCGACCAGCAGGCCGACCAGATCGTCGACGAAGGCGGGTTTCTTGCCCTCGTAGTAGTGGCCGACGAACTGGACCAGCCAGCCCAGCGCGAAGGCGCCCACGCCCCAGCCCAGCCAGGCCGCGTTGCTGCCGGTCGCGAAGGGCTCGGCCAAGGCCATCAGCAGCGCATTGACGGCGGCGGTGGCCGCGCCCAGCACCAGATTGCCGCGGCTGAGGTACCACAGCGCACTCAGCCCCCAGACGGCCCAGGCGGCGCTCAGGCTGAACCCGCCCACGCTGAATTGCGCGCGCGCCAGCAGGATGCCGACGGCGAACACGATCATCGGGATGCCGATGAAATGGGTGGCGATATTGCGACGGTCGCGGTGGTAGCGCGCGTACTGCACCATCAGTTCGACGGCGCTGCGAAAGGGGCTGGCAGCCATAGAGGTATCTCCTGTGCGGGCGGTAGCCATCCTACCGGCCCGCACGGGGCTGTCAAAGGCCGGGCAGCACGGTGTTGTCGGCCTGCTCCGCGGACTGGCAGGCACGCTTGTGGGCATACATGCCCTGGTCGCTGCGCAGCAGCAGCTCCTGCAGCGCGTCGTCGCCGTTGGCGCGCGACAGGCCCAGACTGATGCCGACCTTCAGCCCTGCTGCCAGCAACTCCCAGTCGTGCCCGGCCACCGCTTCGCGCAGCCGGGTCACCACACCCTGGGCCTGCAGATCGTCCAGCGCCCAGAAGGCCAGCACGAATTCATCCCCGCCCCAACGGCCGGCGATGTCCTGACTGCGCAGCTGCTGCTGGAACAGCATGGCCAGCGTCTGCAGCACCTGATCGCCCACCCGATGCGAGTGCTGGTCATTGACGGCCTTGAAGCCGTTGACGTCGACCATCGAGACATACAACGCCGCGCCGCTCTCCGGGCGGCCGTGGCCGGTCAGCGCGGCATTCAACTGCTGTTCCAGGCCTCGCCGGTTGGCCAGGCCGGTCAGCGGGTCCTCCATCGACAGGCGCTGGAACTGCTGCGCGTCGTTGCGCAGGCTGCGCACCTCGCGCTTGTGCTGGCGCAGTTCCAGGCGCAGCGCCGCGGACTCGCGGCGGTGGCTCATGCTGACCTGGCGCAGCCGGTGCTCGCGCAGCTGCAGCTGCCGCAAGCTGGCCAGCGCCTGCGCGGTCTGGCCTTGCTGTTCGTGCAGCTCGCAGCTCAGGCGCAGCGCGATGCGCTGCAGCGGATGCTGCTGCATGCGCTCGCACTGGGCCATCATGCGGCTGGCTGCAGCCAGCGCGGTCTGCGGCTGGCCGTCCACCAGCGCCAGCTCGCAAACCAGCCACTGCAGCATGGCCTGCAACAAGCCGATCTCGGGCTGGCGCTCGCACAGATCGGCCAGGGCCTGCTGGGCCGGCGCTGCGCCCGCGCTGCTGCCGGACTGCCAGGCCAGGGCCACAGCACGCAGCCACTGCCACAGCCCGTGTACCAGCAAGGAGGGCGGTTGCTCGGCGGAGTCGCGCTCTTCGAGTGCCGCCATCAGCAGCAGCAGGCGCTGCGGGTCGGGGCGTCGCATCTCCAGATGGCGCAGGCCGATCTGGCGGTAGGCCTCATTGAAGCAGCGGTTCAACTGCGGCCGCCAGCATTGCTCGGGCCGCTGCTGCGAGCGGGCCAGCTCGAAGGCCGGCTTGAGCACCGCTTCCGCCCCCTCATGGCTGCCATTCCACAGCAGCGCCACGCCCAGATAGTTCAGCGCCATCAGGCGCGCGTCGGCGTTGCCGCTCTCGTCCGCCAGCTGCGAGGCCAGCATCGCCGTCTCGATGGCTTCCTCGGTGTGGCCCAGCGCCGCCGCGGCATAGGCCAGCAAAGACAGGCAGCGGCTCTCTTCGCCGAGATCCGGCCCTTCATGCGCCAGCTTGCTGGCCGCCATCAATGAATCGTAGGCCTCACGGTACTTGGCCGTCAGCACGAACTCGCGTCCACGGCCCAGCAGAGCGGCAGCCTCGGCCACTCGATCACCCTCGCCCATGCTTTTGTGCATGTGACCCACCTGTTCTTGTTTGTGGTGCCTGCGCTCGGCTCACGCCGTCGCTCTTGTGGCGCGCGAATATAGCAGTGGCTTTCTGTGGCGGACTCAGGATTGGCCCTGAGTGCGTGCATGGCTCGGATGCCACAATGCCGTCATGTCCAGTGCCATGCCCCGCGTCAGCATCCAGACCCAGGATTTCGATCTCAGCGCCGAAACCGCCGCCCTGCGCGCCGCCGATGGCGGCATAGGTGCCGTGGTGGCCTTTGTCGGCACCGTGCGCGACCTGACCCACGGCCAGCCCCAGGCCGTCAGCCTGATGGAGCTGGAGCATTACCCCGGCATGACCGAGGCGGCCATCGAGGCCATGATCGATGAGGCCTTCCGCCGCTTCGACCTGCGG
>JACDQM010000148.1 GCA_015657635.1 Roseateles sp. | reverse complement strand
CCGCGCCGGATTCTGCAGTTGAACGAAGGGTTCGAAGATGCGCTGCTGGTCGGCGGCAGCGATGCCAGGCCCGGTGTCGCGAACCTCCAGCCATGCCGTCGTGCCGCGGCGCCGCAGCGCCAGCAGCACGCCGCCTGAATCGGTGTGCTGGATGGCATTGCTGAGCAGGTTCCGCAGGATCTGCTCCAGCAACAGGGGGTCAGACATCACCCAGGCCGAGCTGGGGCGCACCCGCAATCGCAGGCCGCGCGCCCGCGCCAGCGGCTCGGCATGCAGGCTGATCGAGTCGAACAGGCCTTGCACGCGGACTGGTCCCGGCGCGGCAAGCGCTTCCGTCCGGCTCAGGCGCGAATAGTCGAGCAGACCCTTGAGCAGCGATTCCAGACTCTGAAGCCCTTGCATTGCGCGATCCAGCAGCTGACGCTGGCCGGGTTCGGTCGTCCGGCTGCGCGCCAGGCCGAGCTGCAGACCGATGGCTGTCACCGGTTGGCGCAGGTCATGGCTGGCCGCATCGAGGAGTCGCGTCTTGGCAAGGTCCGACGCTTGCAGTTCTGCCGTGCGCAGGGCGACGACACGTTCCAATTCCACTTGATAGCGCTCGCTGCTGCGCAGCGCGACAACCAGCCGCTCCGCCAGCAGGCTGGCGAAGGCGATCATGGCCAGCGGTTGAGCCCACGGCATGATGAAGCTCGCAGTCACCGGCAGCCGGCCCTGGCCGACCAGATAGTCATGAACTGCCGCGCCCATCATGATGAGCAGGGCTGACGCCAGGGCGCCGCGCCGCCAGCCGCCCACTCTGTGCGCATGAGCCAGGATCAGCCAAAGTGCGGGCAAGGCCATCAGCATCAGCAGCGGGTAGGCCCAGGTTCGCCAAGGCTCCAGGCGACCGAGCCAGGCGGCCATGCTTCCGCCCAGCAGCAGCAAGGGTGCAGCGATGTGCAGCAGCATGCGGTAGCGCGGCAGTGTCCGTTCGCTCCAGGCCAGAGCAAACCAGCTCAGCAGCAGGACGCTCATCACCTGGCATAGGTAATAGAACAGGTCCAGCGCCCAGACCAGCTCGTAGGGCACCGTCAGGCCATAGACGCTGTTGCGGACCGAGGTCAGCAAGCTCAGCAGCGAGAACAGGCCCAGTGCATGTTCCTGTCGGCGTTCCAGCCACAGCAGGAGCAACAGCAGCGAGAAGCCGGCGGCCAGCATATTGACCCACTGAGGCAGCGTGGCCTGTCGCATCAGCGCCCATTGGTGAGCAGGCTGCAGGCTCGCTGCGGGACCGATCCAGATCGCTGAGAGGCCGCCACGCCGGCGGTGGTAGACCTCCACGACCAGCTCGTTGCTGCCTTGCCTGAGCGAGTTGGCAGGTATCTCCAGCCAGGTCAGCACGGCAGAGGCATGGATGCGCAGCTCGGGCGTGTCCTCGGGGGCATGAACAAGTACGCCGTTGAGCCAGATGCGATGAAAGCGGCTCAGGCGCTCCGCCCGCAGTGCCCAAGCCTGCCCGTCAGGCGGTGCCTCGCGCAGCTCGAAAGGGATGCGGTAGCGGCCGAAGCCATCGGCAGCCAGGCCGCGCTGCTTCCAGGTGTCTGGCAGCTGCACCGGCTGCTCAGGATGGGACGCATCTCGGCTGAACCAAGCCTGCTGGATCTCCAGGGCCGTCTGCGGCCAGGCACTGCTGGCGCAGAGCATCAGCAACAAGGGCATGAACCAGCGCCAGAGCTTGCCAGTCGGTCGCCCGGAAGGGGACAGCCATTGCATCGTTACCCACTCCTTTCGGGCGGCAACGATAGCCTATCCTGAGGGTCTGTCGCTGCCCCTGAGCCAGCCCACCCGCCCCTGCCCGCCTTCATTGAGACGCGCCACAAAGCTGCCAACACTTGACTCCGGCAAACTGAAGGTCAGCTCCACCAGCGCGCCATGCTGCACGTCCAGCAGCAGGGCGCCGGCTTGCTGCTCGATCTCGCGACGTACCAGACCTTCCAGCGCATAAGGCACGCTGCAGGCTAGCTGCTGCAGGCGCAGCAGCGGCACCTTCTCGGCGCCCAGCAGGGCCTGCGCCACGCTGTCGGTGTAGGCGCGCACCAGGCCGCCGGCGCCCAGCTTCACGCCACCCCAGTAGCGCACCACGCTGGCCAGCACGCCTTCCAGGTCCTGGTGGCGCAGCACCTCCAGCATGGGGCGGCCGGCGGTGCCGCTGGGCTCACCATCGTCAACAGCGGCGGATTGGCCGCCAGCCATCAGGGCCCAGCACACATGCACGGCCCCCGGGTGCTGTTCGCGCAGTTCGGCCACGCGGCGCAGGGCCATCGCCCGGTCAGCGCAGGGCTCGACACAGGCGATGAAGCGGCTCTTCTTGATGATCAGTTCGTTGTGGACGCGCGGGCAAGGCTGTAGGGCATCGTGCCCGCATTTGACCTCAGCTCGGGCGCTGCAGTGGGCGGGTGTGGCGCATCATGGCCCGGCCGCCGGGGCGCTGGGTGCGGCAGCATCATGCCGGCGGCCAGCGTCGGCCCCACATGGCGGCTGAAGATGGACTTGACGCTGCCATCGCTGATCATGGCGTTCAGGGCCTGGCGCAGCCGCTCGCGGTCCTCGGCACTGACACGTTGCCGCGACATGATCAGGCCATGCACCAGCTGGTCCTGCGGGGCCCAGTCCATCACCTGGAACTGCTGCGCCAAGCCGGGATCGTGCAAGAGCAGCGCCCAGCTGGTGGGCAGCGCGATCAGGGCATCGACGCGTCCGCCGCGGAACAGCCGAACCCCCTGGTCGAAGTCGGCGACATCGACGACCCGGTTCTGCGCCCGCAACTCCGCCAACCAGGCGTCGTACAGGGCGCCATGCTTGAAGCTTTTGACTGCCGCGACCTGGGACTGGCCTTGTTTGACGAAGGCCTCAGGCGTGGCCAAGGCGGGCAGCAGCGTGCGGCGCAGCAGGGCGTAGTTGCGCGTCTGGAAGTAGGGGATGAACTCGGCGAATTCCTCGCGTTGCGCCGTGGCGATGCCTGACACGCTGAGGTCCAGCAACTGGCGCGAGAGCTGGTCCCAGATGCGGACTCGGGACTCCAGCACGGTGTTGAACGGGCAGGCACTGCGGCGCGCCAGTTCTTCGACGATGTCCTTGTCGATGCCCTGCGGCTTGCCGTCTGCGCTGCGGTAGTAGAGGACGCCCAGCTCGTAGAACGCCAGCGTGTAGCGCTGACATGCTGCTTCGCTGCCCGTTGCGGCCCAGAACGACAGGCCCACAAGCAGCAGCAGGTGCTTCAATCGATAGCCCATGGTCGCAAGCGGAGCGGTTGCGATGGTGCCTGCCTGAGTGGCAGGTCTGTCTCCCTGGCTTGCTGACAGTCTACGCGCATCACACAGCGCCGGCTACAACTGCGCTAGGCGCTCAGCCAAGGGCAGCTTGAGCGAGCGTCAGGGCGAGCGGCTGTTTCGGCTCGGTTCGTAGCGGACCTGCCGCGCCATCTCCGGGCCGAGGTGATGGCGCATGATCTGGTCGAGCTCACCATCCACCATCATGGCGTCGAGATGACGGCGCAGCAGCGACTGGTCGGCCGCAGAAACGCGGCTGCGCGACAGCACCAGCCCGGCGGCAACGGTGTCCTCCGGCGCCCAGTCCAGCAGCACATGCTCGCTCAACATCTGCTTGCGCCAGGGCTCGATCACCATCGGATGGGCAAACATCATCGCCACGCGGCCGGCCATCAGCACCTTGAAGGCGGTGGGGAAGTCGGCCACCTCATCCACGCGATCCTGGGCGCGCAGCTCGGTCAGCCAGGCGTCGATACGGGGTCCGTAATTGAAGCCACGCACCGCAGCCACGCGCAGCGAGGAGTTGACCAGAAGCTGCGCCGGGGTGCCGGCTGACGCGGCCATGCCGCGCCTGATCAGCGCATGGTTGCGGGTGAAGAGGTAGGGCAGGAACAAGGCGAACTGCTCACGCTCCGGGGTGGGAATGCCGGAGACGGTGATGTCGAGCCGGCCACTGCTCAGCTGCTGCCAGATGCGCGAGCGCGACTCCACCCGGGTCTGCAGCACGCAGCCGCTGCGGCGTGCCAAGGCATCGATCAGATCCTTGTCGATGCCGCGCAACTCGTTGGAGCCGGCCCGGTAGAGCAGGGCGCCGAATTCATAGAGGCCGACGGAATAGGGCCCGCAGGCCCAGCTGGCATGGCTGGACAGGCTGAGCGCCGCTGCCCACAGCAATCGGCGCGCGAACACGCGTGGATGCACCATTCGCCTTGTCTCATCAAGCGCCTGCTTGCTGCAGGTCTGTCGCCCTGTTTCCGCAGTCTACAGCGGGCCCCGGCGCTGTGGGGGCCGCCGAAGCGGCCTGCGCCTGAGACAATCGCGCCCATCATGCTGAAGTTCGAACTGCTCAAGACCGAAGGCCGCGCCCGCCGCGGCACGCTCACCCTCAACCACGGCGTCGTGCAGACGCCCATCTTCATGCCGGTGGGCACCTATGGCACGGTCAAGGGTGTGATGCCGCGCTCACTCGAGGAAATGGGCGCGCAGATCATCCTGGGCAACACCTTCCACCTGTGGATGCGGCCGGGCCTGGACATCATGCGACAGTTCGGCGGCCTGCATAAGTTCGAGAGCTGGAACAAGCCCATCCTCACCGACAGCGGCGGCTTCCAGGTCTGGAGTCTGGGCGAGATGCGCAAGATCTCGGAAGAAGGCGTCAAGTTCGCCTCGCCGGTGAACGGCGACAAGCTGTTCCTGACGCCTGAGATCTCGATGCAGATCCAGACCATTCTGAACAGCGACATCGTCATGCAGTTCGACGAGTGCACGCCTTACGAGACCAAGGGCCACATCACCACCGAGATCGAAGCGCGCAAGAGCATGGAGATGAGCCTGCGCTGGGCCAAGCGCTGCCAGGACGAGTTTGCGCGGCTGGAGAACCCCAATGCCTTGTTCGGCATCGTGCAAGGCGGCATGTTCGAGGGTCTGCGCGACCATTCGCTGGCCGGCCTGGCCGAGCTGGATCTGCCGGGCTATGCGATCGGCGGCCTCTCGGTGGGCGAGCCAAGGCCGATATGCAGCGCGTGCTGGCCCATATCGGCCATCAGCTGCCCGCGCACAAGCCGCGTTATCTGATGGGTGTGGGCACGCCAGAGGATCTGGTGGAAGGCGTCAGCCAGGGCATCGACATGTTCGACTGCGTGATGCCCACCCGCAATGCGCGCAACGGCCATCTGTTCACCCGCTTTGGCGACCTGCGCCTGCGCAATGCGCGCTACAAGACCGACGAGCGGCCGGTGGACGAGACCTGCAGCTGCTACTGCTGCCAGAACTTCAGCCGCGCCTATCTGCACCACCTGGACCGGTGCGGCGAGATGCTGGGCCCGATGCTGACCAGCATTCACAACCTGCACTACTACCTGAACCTGATGAAGGAAGTGCGCGAGGCGCTGGATGCGGGCGACTTCGCCGGCTTCCAGAAGAAGTTCGCTGAGGATCGGGCGCGCGGGGTCTGAGGCCATGAGCACGCCAGGCTGGCGTCTGCGGCCGGCCACTGTGGCCGATGCACCGGCGCTGGCCACGCTGCACCTGAGCACGCGGAGGCGCTGGCTGCCCTATGCCCCGCCGGCACACAGCGACGCCGAGGTGCAGGCCTACTTTGCGCAGCAGCTGCTGCCGGCCGGCGGCGCAAGCCTCGTCGAGGCAGCGGACGGCGACGTGCTGGCCTACTTGGTGGTGCAGCCCCACGACGGCTGCAGCAGCTGGATCTCGCATCTCTACGTGCGAGCGGATCTGCCGGGGCAACGCTTGGGCGGCTGGCTGCTGGCGCAGGCGCTGGGCAGTCTGCAGCGCCCGGTGCGGCTCTACACCTTTCAGTCCAACGGAGGCGCGCGGCGCTTCTACGAGCGCGCCGGTTTCGCGGCCGTGGCTTTCGGCGATGGCAGCGGTAATGAGGAAGGCTGCCCCGATGTGCTCTATGAACTACGCTGAGCGCGGGCTGCTGCGATGCCCTCGATCAAGCTTCTGTTCGCGCAGCTGCTCTGGCTCGTTCGCCTGCTGAGGGCCGGTCGGGCCTGAAGCTCCAGCTGCTGCTTCAGGCGATCTGCGCCACCTGCTCGAAGCCCAGGCGCGGTCCACGCGGGTAGTTGCCGCTGGCGTCGCCGTAGCCGAGGTTGATCAGGAACTGGGCCTGGAAGCGGCCGTCCGGGAAGAACTCGGCGTTCACCTTCGCGGCGTCGAAGCCGGCCATCGGGCCGCAGTCCAGCCCCAGCAGGCGGGCGGCGATGATGAAGTAGGCGCCCTGCAGATGCGAGTCGCGGCTGGCGGTGCCGGCGGCCATGGCAGCGTTGCCGGCAAACATATCGCGTGCGCCCGGCACGGCGGGGAACTGGCTGGGCAGGTGCTCGAAGAACTGGCTGTCGGCCGCCACGATCACCGTCACCGGTGCTGCCAGGGTCTTGTCGAGGTTGCCGGCCGCCAGCGCTGGCGCCAGGCGTTGCTTGGCCTCGGGGCTCTGGACGAAGACATAGCGCACCGGCTGGCCGTTCATCGCGGTCGGGCCCCATTGCGCCAGCTCGACGACCTGGCGCAGCGTGGCCTCGCTGACAGCTTCGGGCCGGAACTTGTTGAAGGTGCGGGCCTGGCGGAAAGCGAGGTCCAGCGTGGCGGCATCGGCAGTGTGGTGGCTCATGGCGGCATCTCGTGGGGTGGCGATGAGCTGACTGTAGGCGCCACCCGGCCTGGCGCGATTGCGCGGCTTTGAAGCCAGGCTTCAAGCGCGCTGAATGCCGCTTGCCGGCATCACCAGAACTCCCAGCGCCCGGTGCTCACCACCCAGATGCCCAGCGCACCGTTGGTCACCGCATGCGCGATCACGGCGGTCCAGAGCTTGCCGCTGCGCACATACAGCCAGGCGTAGGCCAGGCCGGCCACGATGGCAGCCAGCCACAGCGTGTGCGCCAGCATGAAGATGAAGGTGGACAGCACGATGGCCTTGAAGCTGGCGCGCGCCGGGTCGACCGCCTCGAAGCGCGGGTTGTCGATCCAGCGCATCAGGAAGCTGCGCCAGAACAGCTCTTCCATCACCGGCACCAGCAGTGCCGCGCCGATCCAGCGCAGCAGCACCAGCGGCCAGATCAGCTGGCCGCGCTCATCCAGCGGCACAAAGCTGGCGGTCGGCGTGCTGAGCTGCATCCAGGGCGCGTCCAGCTGAATCCAGACGATGAAGACCAGCAGGCCGACGCCGACCGCCTGCAGCAGCTCGCGCCGCTCGGGCAGGTTCTGGCGCGCCAGCTCGCCGTAGTCGCGCCAGTACCAGATCAGCGCACCGGCCACCAGCAGCACGCTCAGGCCGTAGATCCAGCGGGCATCGAAGTTCACGCTGGCGGGCAGCGCGCCGCGCAAGCCCAGCAGGGCCATGAAGATGGCAAACGGGATGATGCGCGCGAGCGCGGCGGGGCTGAGCTGCATGGGGCCGCAGCTTAGCTTCGATCACGCACCGCCGTCGCAACGAGCGGGCTGCCCGAAGAAAACTAATCAGTCTGCAAATAGACCATGCGGTTACTATGGAAAACGCATTGGTTCAAAGTCCGCTCGTCGCCTGCTGTAGGAGCTTCTTGCTCAGCAGCCTGACAGCAACCCCGCCACTTCTTTCCAAAGGACCGACTCATGAAGAAGACCCTCCTCGCCATTGCCCTGGCCGCCACCGCTGTCGCAGCCCAGGCCAAGGACATCGTCGACACGGCCGTCGCCGCCGGCAGCTTCAAGACCTTGGCCACCGCGCTGCAGGCTGCAGGACTGATCGAGACGCTGAAGGGCAAGGGCCCGTTCACCGTGTTTGCGCCCACCGACGAAGCCTTTGCCAAGATCCCGAAGGCCGACTTGGACGCCCTGCTGAAGGACAAGGCCAAGCTGACCGCCGTGCTGACCTACCACGTGGTGCCCGGCAAGGTGATGGCCAAGGACGTCAAGGCCGGCAAGGTCAAGACCGTGCAGGGCGGTGAACTGACCGTCGCCACGACGGGTGGTGTCACGGTGGACAACGCCAAGGTGGTCAAGACCGACATCGTGGCCGACAACGGCGTGATCCACGTGATCGACAGCGTCGTGCTGCCGAAGTGATGCCCTGGGCGTGCTTGGCAGCGCGGCTCCGTAGGGACTTGTCACACTGCCAAGCAGCGCCAATGGCGTTCGCTGGGCCGACCGCGATCAGCAGCGGCGGCGCGAAAGTCCGAGGCACAGTGCCAAGGCCAGAGCCAGCAGGGCTGGTGTGCCTGGCTCGGGCACGTTGAAGTCATCGGAATGCAGCGTCGGGTACAGGAACTGACGGGTACCGTATTCGTCGTTCGTCAGCGGATTCAGGCGGGTGACGGGATTGGCGGCACTGATGCCCAAGCCCCAGGACTCCATCAGCAGATCAACGCCCGGCAACTGACTCGTTCCATTGCCGATGGAATAGCGCGAGAGGCCAGCAGAGCCTGAGGGATCGAGCGGATCCACCAGCATCGCCCAGGAGTTGTTCAGAGTTCCGGCAGCGTCGGCCAGACTGAAGTTGTCGTCAATGAATCGTCCGGGGCGAATCTCATGCTCGATGTCTCCGAGCCCAAGCACATGCCCCAGTTCATGAGTCAGAAGCCTTCGGAACACGTCCAGCGTGTAGAGCGCTCCGGCGTTGTTGTTGAGGTAGAGATCGGCTCCCGAAATGGCGCGCGAATGGGCATAGCCGGCCACGCCCGAGGTCAGGGTCACGGGCGAGTTGATGCCAGAGAACCAAGCTTCGCCCTGAAGTCCTGTGCTTCCGAAGTTCCATGAAGAGGCGTCGTTGGTCGCAATCAGGTCGATCTCGGCACCATTGATGTTGATGCCTCCACCAACAGCACCCTCCACTGCCGTGCTGAAGTCAGCCACGAAACTAAGCGCCGTGCCCAACTGGGTGACAGGGTCGACAGATGCCCAGGCTGCGAAAGAATCCTGGACGGCCTGGGTGAAGGCGGACACTGTCGGAGCAACACCGGCCCAGGAAAAACTATTGCGGAACGACTCGAACGAGCCGCCCGACATCGAGTAGCGCAGGCCGCCTTGCAGCGAGCGCTCATTGCCGTTGATTTCTCGGGCTGCTGCGTCCCATCGGTAGACCCCACCCGTGAGGCCGGTGGCATCCAAGCCAAAGACAACTCCGGCTTGTGCCGGAGCGGCAAACACCACAATGAGGCTGACTCCAATGATTCGGCGCACACGGCTGCACGAACCCACCCAACGACTCACTCTGCTCATGGCGATCTCCAGTTGGTTTAACGACGCCGGCCTGACAGCAAGTTCCACGCCCACGAGTGGAGTTCAGCGCATGCTGTCACGCTGACGCCCTGTGGAAGGGCCAGTTTGGGTGCTTCGGCCCAAGCCGGTGTGCGTGCTCTGTGCTGGCAAACGTAAAGCGGGCCGACATGGGGCAAGCCCTCGGCCAGCGCCTCGCTTAGCGCCCGCCAGCGACATCCAGCAGCGCGCCGACGGTATAGCTGGCCGCCTCCGACAACAGCCATGCGATGGCCTCGGCCACTTCCTCGGCGCGGCCGAGGCGCCGGATCGGGATGCCGGCGGCTGCGGCAGCCAGCGCGCTGACCGTGCCGCTGTCGGCGTGGATCTCGGTGGCGATGATGCCGGGGCGCACGCCGTTCACGCGGATGCCTTCCTCGATCAGTTCGCGCGCCAGCCCGACGGTGAGGCTGTCGACCGCGCCCTTGCTGGCCGCGTAGTCCACATAGACGCCCGGCGAGCCCAGCTGAGCGGCGCGCGAAGACAGGTTGACGATGGCGCCACCGGCGCCGCCGTGGCGTGTGCTCATGCGGCGCGCGGCTTCGCGGCAGCACAGCAGCGTGCCCATCACATTGACGCCGAACAGGCGCTGCCAGCGCACCATGTCCATGGTCTCCAGACGCGCCGCCGGCGCCACGATGCCGGCGTTGTTGACCAGGCCGCTGAGGCGGCCGGCCGCCTCGGCATCTATGCGGGCAAACATCGCCAGCACCTGG
>JACDQM010000147.1 GCA_015657635.1 Roseateles sp. | reverse complement strand
GGTCGTGACCCCGTAGATCACGAAGGGCATGGAAGGCGGGATGATGGGGGCGATGATGCCGCCGGCGGCGATCAGGCCGGCCGAGGTGTGCATGGGGTAACCATGGGCCCGCATCATGGGCAGCAGGATGGTTGCAAGAGCGGCGGTATCGGCCAACGCCGAGCCGCTCATGCTGGCCATCAGCACCGCTGCACCAATGACCACGAACCCCAGGCCGCCGCGTATATGTCCAACCCAGGCCTGCGCCATGGTGATGATGCGCCGGCTGATGCCACCCGCGTTCATCAGCTCGCCGGCCAGGATGAAGAAGGGCACGGCCAGCAGCGGAAAGCTGTCGATGCCGGCCACCATGTTCTGTGCGAGAAGCTGGGTGTCCCAGAACTCCAAGGCCCAGGCCATGCCGGCGCCGGTCAGCACGAGCGCGAAGGCCATGGGCATGCCCATGCCCATCAGTACCAGCATGCCGAGCACGAAGATCACAAAGGCCAAGGCCTCATTGCTCAAGTTCAACCAGGCCATATCACTCCACCTCCACACCGTGGCCCAGGTCCAGCGGCGTACGCCTGATCAACTGGGCCAAGGCGATCGCGCCAATCGCAAGCGCACTCAAGAATGCCGGCAAGGGCAGCAGCGCACTGGAGTAGCCGAGCACCACCGATTGGCTGTCAAGGCCGACCACCACCTGCTGCCAGGCACCCCAGCCCACCAGCACGCAGGCCAGCAGCACTGCCAGGCGTATCAAGGCTGTCATCAGCTTGATCAGCTGCGGTTTCTTGCTCAGCGGTATCAACAGGCTGGTGAACGCCATGTGCTCCCCCAATGGATAGCCCGCCGTGGCGCCAATGAAGACCAGCCAGACGAACAGCAACCTCGAAAGCTCCTCACTTGCAGCCACGCCGCTGCCGAATGCGTAGCGCAGCACGACGTTGATGAACACCGCTGCGGCCATCACCGCCAGGCACAGCGCCATGGCGGTTTCACTGCTTCGTTGCCACAGCGGCTTGGGTCGACCTTGGTTTGTGTTGGGGCTCATCAGGCGCCTCCCTTCAGCCAGGCCAAGACCTGAGCAAGTTGCTGACCTGGGGGGGCCGCAGCGCCGACTGTGACGACACCCTCTTCATCAGCGGGCGTCTCCAAGGCAGCGAACTGGCTGTCTACCAAACTCACCGGGAACAAATGCTGCGCTGATCGGGCCGCGACGCGCTGCAGCGACAACTCCCGACTGATGTCCAGAAACACAAAGCGCAGGCCGGGTGATGCAGCGCGGAGCCGGTCTCGGTAGCTGCGTTTCAAGGCCGAGCAGGCCAGAACGCCGCCAGGCTGCGCCAAGCTGAGCGCATCTGACAGGCGCTCCAGCCACCCTTGGCGGTCCGTATCGGTGAGCGGGATGCCGGCGCGCATCTTCGTGATCGACTCGTTGGAGTGATAGGCATCGCCTTCGATGTACGGGGCGCGCAAGGCATGGGCCAGTGCGATGCCCAGACTGGACTTGCCGCAGCCGGCTACCCCCATCACTACAAGCTTGTTCATCGTTCTTCGGCCTGTCGACCAGGCATGTTTTGGAACTTCACATCAACCACCCTTGTTGGATAGCGCTATCCAGCTGGCGCGAAAAAAATGGCGGCCCGGATATCGCCTCGGTGTTCAAAAGGCAATGCGAGGACCGCTCGCTGCGCTTGACCAACTGCCGTCACACGAGAAAAACATCCTTGCATGTCGACATTGGACAGCGCTATCCTAGGCCAAACTCCAAGCAAGCCAATCAGGGTATTCACGCAACGATGTCGAGCTCAAACGTCAAGAAGGCAGCCCCGTCAGCTGTCCCGGCACCGGCACGCCGCCCACGGGCCAGTGGGCGCATCACTCTTGCCGAGGTCGCTCAGGCTGCACAGGTCAGCCCGATCACGGTGTCGCGCGCGCTGCGCGGCGAACGCGCCGTGGCACCAGACCTGGTCGAGCGCGTGCAGGCTGCCGCTCGCGAGCTGGGCTACGTGCCGGATCCAGCGGCTCGTGCGCTGGCTTCCAGTCGCAGCAGCCATGTGGCAGTCTTGATCCCGCTGCTGAGCAATGCGCTGTTCGTGGACCTGTTGGACGCCGTGCAGCGCCGATTGCTGCCGGCGGGCTATCAAACCCTGATCGGAGTGACGCATTACGACCCGGCCGAGGAAGAAGCTTTGCTCAGCAACTTTCTGCTGCATCGCCCCGCGGGCCTGATCGTCACCGGCTTCGACCGCACCGACGCTGCACGGCAGCTGATCGAACGCAGTGGCGTGCCTTGTGTCCACGTGATGGAAACGACTCGGCAGGACGGTGTCTACAGCGTCGGGTTTTCACAGTCCGATGCTGGCGCCGGCATGACACAAGCCTTGATCGATCGTGGTTACCGCCGCATTGCATTCGCGGCAGCGCAACTTGACCCCCGTACCCTGCAGCGCGTCCAGGGCTACCGCCAAGCCATGCAGGCCGCGGGCCGCCTGGATCACCAGCTGGAGTGGCTGAGTCCCGAACGTTCTTCGCTCGCCTTGGGCGGCGAACTGTTCGAACGCATCCATGCAGCAGACCCGGCGGTCGACGCCATCTTTTTCAACAATGACGACCTGGCGCAAGGTGCCTTGCTGGCTGCCCTTAGGCTGGGTGTGAAAGTGCCAGAGCAGGTCGCCGTGGCAGGCTTCAATGACTTGACGGGCAGCGACCAGATGCTGCCCCCACTGGCCACCGTACGCACCCCGCGCAGTGCCATTGGCGCGCGCGCTGCAGTCATGCTAATGAAACTGATGCGCGGCGAGGCCGTGGCGGAACCGAGCTTGGACCTGGGCTTTGAACTGGTGCTGCGCGGCAGTGTTTGAATACACCGCCGCGCAGGCCCCATCAGTCCGACCCTGAAGCGGCCAGCGCGGCATCAGGGGACAGCTGTGCGTCCTCAGCCAAGGCCTCGGCTTTTCGATCGCGCACCAGATAGCTGTAGATCACCGGCACCACCACCAGGGTCAGCAGCGTCGAGGTGATCACGCCGCCGATGATGGCGCGTCCCATCGGCGCCTGGATCTCGCCGCCTTCATTGAGCGCGATCGCCATCGGCAGCATGCCGAACACCATCGCCGCGGTCGTCATCATGATCGGCCGCATGCGGATCAGGCCGGCCTGCAGCAGCGCCTCGGCGACAGTGGCGCCGGCCTTGCGGGCGTGGTTGGCGAAGTCCACCAGCAGGATCGCGTTCTTCGTCACCAGGCCCATCAGCATCACCAGGCCGATCATCGAGAACACGTTCAGCGTCGAGTTCCACAGCAGCAGGGCCAGCATCACGCCAATCAGTGCCAGGGGCAGCGAGGCCATGATGGCAATCGGCTGCAGGAAGCTGCCGAACTGGCTGGCCAGCACGATGTAGATGAAGATCACCGCCAGGCCCATCGCACCCAGCAAACCGTTGAAGGCCTCGGCCTGCTGCTTGCCGGCACCGTCCACCATGAAGGACACACCCGGCGGCAGCTGGGTGGACTTGATCAGCTTCTGCACCTCGGCATTCACCTCGCCGGAAGTGCGGCCCTGCACGCCGGCGAAGACAGCCTCGCGGCGCTGCAGGTTCTGGCGGCGGATCACCTCGGGGTTGAAGACCTGCTCGATGGTGGCCACCTGGTCCAGCGCGATCGGCGAGCCGTCCTTGGCAAAGGCCACCGGGAGCTTGCGCATCTGCTCGACCCGCTCGCGCTGTTCACGCGGCAGGCGCAGCAGCACCTCGACCTGATTGCCGTCCGGCGTGGTCCAGTAGGTCGCCACCTCGCCGTTGACATAGGCACGCAGCGAGGATGCGATCTGTGGTGCCGATAGGCCCAGCTCGCGCACGGCTGAATCCTTCAGCCGCACCGCGAAGGCCGGCAAGCCGGGCTTGACCGTGGTGTCCACGTCCACCGCGCCGGGCACTTTCTTGATCTTCTCGACCAGACCGGTGGCCGCCTGCGTCAAGGCCTCGGGATCGCTGCCAAGCAGCGTGATCCAGACCGGCTTGTCGAAGCCGACGCTGACCTCGATGCCGGGGATCTTGGCGATGTCGGCACGGATCGCATCCTCGATCTGCTTCTGGCTGCGCTGACGCAGCTTGCGGTCCACCAGTGAGATGTTCATCGCGGCCTGGTTGCGGCCGGTGCTCATGCCCTCGCCCGTGCTGCCCACCACGGTGGACAGGGTCTTGATCTCCGGATACTTGGAAATGATCTCCTCGACCTGGCGCACCTTGGCATCGCCACGCTCCAGGCTGGAGGCCACCGGCATGCGCAGTGTCACCTGGGTGAATCCCTGGTCGGTCTGCGGCACGAACTCGCTGCCCACCAGCGGCGCCAGCGCCAGCGCGATGACAAAGCTCGCCGCACCGCCGGCCAGCACCAGGCCGCGCGGCGTGATGGTGGCCCAGCGCAGGCGGCGCGGGCTGGCGCGGTCGCGCAGCCCCTGGCTGTCGAAGCCGCGGCCGTATGCCGGGATCGGCGGCACCAGCATGCGGTAGCGCCGGCCCGAGAACGCCCAGTGGATCAGCCGCTCGTAGGCGCTGTGCATCCAGTCCATCATGCGGTCGGTGCCGCGCATCAGGTGGCCCAGCACTGGCAGCTTGGCCAGGCGGGTGCTCGGCGGATCCTTCCAGACGCTGGACAGCATCGGGTCCAACGTGAAGCTCACGAACAGGCTGACCAGCACCGCCACCGCGACCGTGATGCCGAAGGGGTGGAAGAACTTGCCGATGATGCCGCCCATGAAGGCCACCGGCACGAACACCGCGCAGATCGCGAAGGTGGTGGCCATCACCGCCAGGCCGATCTCGTTGGTGCCGTCGAAGGAAGCCTGGTGGTGGTCCTTGCCCATGTGCACATGGCGCACGATGTTCTCGCGCACCACGATGGCATCGTCGATCAGCAGGCCGATGCACAGCGACAGCGCCATCATCGTCATGAAGTTCAGCGTGAAGCCGAAGGCATGCACGGCGATGAAGCTGGAGATCACCGCGATCGGCAGCGTCAGACCGGTGATGATGGTGGAACGCCAGCTGTGCAGGAACAGGAAGACGATGGCCACCGTCAGCAGCGCGCCTTCGATCAGCGTGTGCTTCAGGCCGGTCAGAGAATTCTTGACCCAGTCGCTGCTGGCGTAGATCAGGTTCAGCTCTACGTCCTTGGGCAGGCCGCGACGCAGTTCCTCCATCGCTTCCTTGACTGCATCGCCGGTCTTGACGATGTTGGCGTCCTGCTGCTTGAAGACGTTGAAGGTGACAGCCGGCGCGCCATTGATGCGGGCCAGGTTGTCGGCCTCACGCTCGCGTTCCACCAGTGTGCCCAGATCGCCCAGCGTCAGCACCAGATTGCCGCGCCGCGCCACCACCTGGTTGGCGAACTGCTTGGGGTCCTTGATGCGGCCCTCGACGCGCAGGATCGCGTCCGAGGTCTTGTCCGACAGCACGCCCACCGGCTGGTCGGCATTGGCCTCACGCAACGCGCTGGACACCTCGGCCGGCGTGATGCCATAGGCGCGCAGGCGCAGCGGGTCGAGATCGATGCGCACTTCGCGCGTCACCATGCCGCCGACATCAACCTTGGCCACGCCCTCGACACGCCCCAGGCGCTTGGCGATGGTCAGCTCGCTCATCATCGACAGCTCACGTGCGGGCCGGGTCTTGCTCATCAGCGCCATCACCACCACGGGCTGGGCGTTGTCGGCCTGGAAACGCGAGACGATGGGCGCCTTCACATCCTTGGGGAACACTGCCTGCACGGTGGCGATGCGGTCGCGCAGATCCTGCATCGCGCGGTTCATGTCGGTGTTCAGCGAGAACTCGACATTGGCCTGCACGCGGCCTTCGAAGCTGCGCGACTGGATCTTGTCGACGCCAGCGATGGTGTTGAGCGCTTCTTCCAGCGGCTTGGCAACTTCACGCTCCACCGCCTCGGGCGAGGCGCCGGGATAGCGCACATCGATATAGGCGCCCGGCAAGGAGATGTCGGGCATCTGCTCGACGCCCAGCTTGGCGTAGGAGAACAGGCCCAGCACGCACAGGGCCACCATCACCATGGTCGCGAAGACCGGGTTCTGGATCGAGACTCGGGTCATCCACATCGGAGTCTCTCCTGCGTCACTGCTTTGTCGCCGCGCCGCTGGCGGCCGCACTGGCCACCTGCGCACGGCTGGACACGATGGCGGCCTTGGCCCCCTCGCGCAGATTGTCGAAGCGCGCGGCCAGCACCTGGGCCTGCGGCGTCAGGCCGGTCAGCACCTCGACCCGGCCCTCGCGCACATCGCGCCGGCCGGTGGTGACGATGCGCCGCACCAGCGCGCCGTTCTCAATCATCCAGACCTGCTCCTGGCCGGAGGTGCTGCTGAGCGCGGCAATCGGCACCGCCAGGCGCTCGGCCTCGTCGGGCAGTTCGACGCGCGCCACTGCATACTGGCCCGCCCGGAACTCCTCCTTGGGATTGGCCAGCTCCAGCGTCACGCCAATCGAGCGGGTGCCGGGCTCAGCCGCCGGCGCGATACGAGCGATGCGCGCTTCGACAGGACGCTCCACGCCTTCGATGCGCACCTGCACCGGCATTCCGGCCTTCAGCTTGCTGACCTCATGCGTGCCGACCAGGCCGGCCAGTTCGAGCTTGCTCAGATCGACGATGGACAGCAGCTGCTGTTCCGCTGTCAACTTCTCGCCCGGCAGCGCATGGCGCTTGGCCACCACGCCGCTGATCGGCGCCACCAGCGCAGCCTGGCGCAGCGCCGACTGGCTGGTCTCCAGCTGGGCCTGGTTGACGGCCAGCTGGGCGCGGGCGGCTTCCAATGCGGCACGCGAGGTGTCCAGCGCTGTCGCCGCGATGAACTGCTGGTCGGCCAGGCCCTGGCTGGCCTTGTACTGGCGCTCGGCTTGCTCAAGCTGCGCCTTGGCTGACGCAACGCTGGCGTTGCGCTCGGCCACACGGTGGCGCAAGTCGTCCAGATCGATCTGCCCCAGCGCCTGGCCAGCGCGCACCCGGCTGCCCTCGCCCACCGCCAGGCTCAGCAAGGTGCCGGCTGATTTGCTGCGAACGATGACGGTGCCTGGCGCCACCAAAGGTCCGGAAAACTCGACCATCGCCGGCATGCTGACCCGCATGGGCTTGAGCACCTCGCTGGCGACGAACTCCAGCGTCGGCTCGACCTTGGCCGTCGCCGGCTTGGCACCTGCATTCTTGCTGGCCCAGAACGCCGCACCGCCGCCTGCCAAGGCCAGCACCGCCACACCGCCAACCACCCATTGCTTGCGCATGGTCTCCCCTTTTTCGTCTGAACTTGAAAACCGGCGCAGTGTAGGAGGCCGACTTGACCGGGTTGACGGCGCTGCGACGAAACGCAGAAAGCTCGGCACGACCTGCACAGTGTCTGGACCGGCCGCAGCGGCCGGCGGCGAAATCAGGCGCTCGGCTGCACCGCGGCCAAATCGAGCCGGCGGCTGCGCCAGCAGCACCAGGCACCGCCCAGTGCCGCGGCGCTCGCGGCCCAGAACACCGCCGCATACCCCATCTGCTGCGCCAGCCAGGCGCCGCCCACGCCACCGATGACGCCCGAGGTGCCATAGCCCAGCACTGAATAGAGTGCCTGGCCGCGGCCGCGCAGGCGGCCCGGGAAATAGCGCGACACCAGCGCGATGCAGGCGGTGTGCTGCGCTGCAAAGGTCAGCGCATGGGTGCTCTGCGCCAGCACCAGCACCCAGAGCTGGCTGCCGAAAGCTGCGGTCAGTGCGAACCGCCCGCTGGTCACCAGCGCGGCGGCCACCAGCCAGCCGTGCAGGCTACCGCGCTCCAGCAGCCGGCCCTGCAGCCAGAACCAGGCGATTTCCACCAGCACCGAGACGGCCCACAGCAGGCCGACCACCGGCTTGCCATAGGCCAGGCTATCGAGATACAGGCTGAAGAAGGCGTACAGCGCCGAATGGGCCAGCACCGTCAGGAACACGCCGGCGAAGAACCAGCGCACTTCGGCACGCCGCAGCACCTCGGACACCGGGGGCGATTTTTCATGCTCATGCGCGGCCGGCGCTGGCTGCACCGGCAGGCGCCAGGCCGCCATCACCACCAGGGCCAGCGAAATCAGCAGGCACCAGACGAAGTGCTTGAGGCCGAAATGCTCGAACCACCAGCCCGCGGCCAGCACGGCGACCAGAAAGCCGATCGAGCCCCAGACGCGCACGCGCCCATAACGACGGGCATCCATGCCCCCGCTGGCCGACAGATTGGCCGCCACCACTGTTTCGGTCAGCGGCACGATGGCAGCGTTGAACATGAACATCAGAAAGCTCGCCACCGCCAGCACCGCAAAGCTGGGCGGCAGGGCAAAGCCCAGCGCCGCCAGCGCGCTGGCCACGGCGGCCAGGCGGATCAGCTCGACGCGACGTCCGCTGCGGTCCGCCAGCGCGCCCCAGACATAAGGCGCAAACAGACGGGTCCAGCTGGATACCGAGGCCAGCAGGCCGATCGCGAACACCGACAGGCCCAGCTCCTGGTACCAGAGCGGGGCATAGGGGTTGAAGACGCCGATCGAGAAGAAGTAGGCGCAGGACAGGACTGCGCTGGCCGCCAGGGTGCGACCGGCATCGGCCATCAGCGCTGGCCGGCGATCGGTGGCACCGGCAGGCGCACATCAGCGCACTGGGCGCGATGGCGCAGCGCGTGGTCCATCAGCACCAGGGCCAGCATGGCTTCGGCAATCGGCGTGGCACGGATGCCGACGCAGGGGTCGTGGCGGCCGAAGGTCTCGACCGAGGTCGGGGCCAGGCTGCGGTCGATCGAGGCCTTGGGCGTGCGGATCGAGCTGGTCGGCTTGATCGCGATCGACGCCGTGATGTCCTGCCCCGTGGAAATGCCGCCGAGCACGCCTCCCGCATGGTTGCTGGCGAAACCCTCGGGGCTGAGCTCATCGCCATGGTGGCTGCCGCGCTGTGCGACAACGCCGAAGCCGTCGCCGATCTCGACGCCTTTGACCGCATTGATGCCCATCAGCGCGTAGGCGATATCGGCATCGAGCTTGTCGAACAGCGGCTCGCCCAGGCCCACCGGCACGCCGCTGGCCTGCACCAGGATGCGCGCACCGACCGAGTCACCGTCGCGGCGCAGCTGGTCCATATAGGCCTCCAGCTCGGCGATCTGGCTGGCGCTGGCGGCGAAGAAGGGATTGTTCGGCACATGGTCCCAGCCTTCGAACGGGATCTCGATCTCGCCCAGCTGGGTCATGCAGCCGCGGAACTCGGTGCCATAGCTCTGCTTGAGCCATTTGCGCGCGACGGCGCCGGCGCCCACCATCGGCGCGGTCAGGCGTGCCGAGCTGCGGCCGCCGCCGCGCGGATCGCGCAGACCGTATTTGCGCCAGTAGCTGTAGTCGGCATGGCCGGGGCGGAAGGTGTCGAGGATGTTGCCGTAGTCCTTGCTGCGCTGGTCGGTGTTCTTGATCAGCAGGCAGATCGGCGTGCCGGTGGTCCGGCCCTCGTAGACGCCCGACAGGATCTCCACCGCATCAGGCTCGTTGCGCTGGGTGACATGGCGGCTGGTGCCGGGGCGACGACGGTCCAGTTCGGGCTGGATGTCGGCCTCGCTCAGCTCCAGCCCAGGCGGGCAGCCGTCGATCACGCAGCCGATGGCGGGTCCGTGGCTCTCGCCGAAATTGGTGACGCGGAACAAGTCGCCGAAAGTGCTGCCTGACATGGGAAACCCGGGGTGGACGAGGCGCTCATTCTACGGGGCGCCCAACGAAAAGACGGCCCGCAGGCCGTCCATCGCGCTGTACTGACGAGGCCTACAGCTTGGACTCGGGCTCCTTCTCGCCCTCTTCGACCGGCCAGTCGCGGATATAGGCCTTCAGCATGCGGTTCTCGAAGTCCTGACTGTCGACCACCGCCTTGGCCACATCGTAGAAGGAGATCACGCCATTGAGCGTGCGGCCGCCCAGCACCGGCATATAGCGTGCATGGCGCCCCAGCATCATGCGGCGCACCTCGTCCATATCGGTGTCGGGCGTGCAGGTCAGCGGATGGTCGTCCATCACCGAGCGCACGAGCAGACTGCCGACGTTGCCGCCGTTCTTGACCACGGCGGCGATGACCTCGCGGAAGGTCAGCATGCCGACCAGGTCGCCATGCTCCATCACCACCAGCGAACCGATGTCGTACTCGGCCATCGTGGTGACGGCTTCGGCCAGAGGCTGGTCAGGTTGAACGGTGTAGAGCGTGCCGCCTTTGACACGCAGGATATCGATGACTTTCATGGGGAAGCTCCTTTGCCGGCTGCGACCGACTGGGCCGAGATTGTGCTGTGGGCAACATAGCACACAATCGCGGCACAACACATCTCGGAGACACCATGTCTGGCTTCGCCGACCCCGGCTTTGACACCTTGGCGCTACATGCCGGCGCCGCCCCCGACCCCGCCACCGGCGCCCGCATCACGCCGCTGCACCTGAGCACCTCCTTCGTGTTCGAGAGCGCCGAGCACGCCGCTTCGCTCTTCAATATGGAGCGCTCCGGCCACGTCTATTCGCGCCTGTCCAACCCCACCACCGCCGTCTTCGAGGAACGCATGGCCGCGCTTGAAGGCGGCGTTGGCGCCATCGCCAGCGCCAGCGGGCAGGCCGCGCTACACCTGGCCATCGCCACCATCGCGGCGGCCGGCTCGCACATCGTCGCGTCCAGCAGCCTGTATGGCGGCTCGCACAATCTGCTGCACTACACGCTGGCGCGCTTCGGCATCAGCACTACCTTTGTCAAACCGGGCGACCTGGACGCCTGGCGCGCCGCGATCCGGCCGGAGACCAAGCTTCTGTTCGGCGAGACCGTCGGCAACCCGGCGATGGATGTGCTGGATATCCCCAGCATCAGCACGATCGCGCATGAAGCCGGCCTGCCGCTGCTGGTCGACGCCACGCTGTCGACGCCCTATCTGATTCAGCCCTTCGCGCATGGCGCGGATCTGGTGTTCCACTCGGCCACCAAATTCCTCTGCGGCCATGGCACCGTGGTCGGAGGCGTGCTGGTGGACAGCGGCGCCTTCGATTGGGACGCCGCGCACGCGCGCAGCGGCCGCTTTGCCGAGTTGTGCGAGCCCTACGCCGGCTTCCATGACATGGTGTTCAGCGAAGAAAGCACGGTCGGCGCCTTCCTGCTGCGTGCGCGCCGCGAAGGCTTGCGCGACTTCGGCGCCTGCATGAGCCCGCACACCGCCTGGTTGATGCTGCAGGGCATCGAGACCCTGTCGCTGCGCATGCAGCGCCATGTGGCCAATGCGCAGAAGGTGGCCGAGTTCCTGGAAGGACAGGACTTCGTTGAGCGCGTCGGCTACCCGGGCCTGGCGAGCCATCCCAGCCATGCCTTGGCCCAGAAGCTGATGCCGCGCGGCTGCGGCGCGGTGTTCAGCTTCGACATCAAGGGTTCGCGCGAGCAGGGCCGGCGTTTCATCGAGGCGCTACAGATCTTCTCGCACCTGGCCAATGTGGGCGACGCCCGCTCGCTGGTGATCCACCCGGCCTCCACCACCCACAGCCGCATGGACGATGCCGCGCTGCTCCGGGCCGGCATCGGCGCCGGCACGATTCGCCTGTCCATCGGCCTGGAAGATGCCGACGACCTGATCGCCGATCTGAAGCGCGCGCTGAAGATCGCCAGCAAGTGAAGAAGCGGAGCGCCTAGACATCATGGAACTTCAAGTCCTGGGCCAGACGGCCTACGCCTACACCGGCGGCAAGCGTTTCGATCCCGCCCTGCCCTGCGTCGTTTTCATCCACGGCGCGCTCAACGACCACAGCGTCTGGACCCTTTTGGCGCGCTGGCACGCGCACCATGGCTATAGCGTGCTCGCCGTCGATCTGCCCGGCCATGGCCGCAGCAGCGGCGCACCGCTGCCCGATGTGCAAAGCCTGGCCGATTGGGTTTGGGCCTTGCTGGACGCGGCCGGCGTGGCGCGTGCCGCCCTGGTGGGCCACAGCATGGGTTCGCTGATCGCGCTGGAGGCCGCTGCGCGCGCACCCGAACGCGCCAGCCATCTGGTGATGGTGGGCACCGCCTACCCGATGAAGGTCTCGGAAGCCCTGCTGGCCACCGCCCGTGAAACGCCGCTGAAGGCGATCGATATGGTCAACAGCTTCTCGCACTCGGGGCTGGCAGCCAAGCCTTCCTATCCGGGGCCCGGCGCCTGGCTGCATGGCGGCGGCCGCGCGCTGATGCGCCGCATCCAGTCCCGGCAGGGCCAGACCAATTTGTTCGAGCATGATTTCAAGGTCTGCGATGCCTATGCTGGCGGCCTGCAAGCGGCCGAGCGCGTCAGCTGTCCGGCCCGACTGATCCTGGGCGACCGCGACCAGATGACCTCGCCGCGTCAGACTCGCGAGCTCGCCGCGGCGCTGAAAGCCCAGGTCTATACGGTGCCGGCCGGCCACGCGCTGATGGCCGAAGCGCCGGACCCGCTGCTGGCCGCGATGCGGCGCGCCTTGGTGAACTGAAGTCAGCGCCAGGCACTACCAGCGGCAGCCCTTGCCGCGCAGCGCATCGGCAGCAATCGCGGCGGCACCGACCAGGCCGCTGTCGCGATGCGCCTCGCGGCAGTCGGCGCGCGCGGCGCCCTCGATGCTCTCGCCCAGCTTGCCCTTGCGCTCCGGCGGATGCGGCAGCAACTGCAGCACGCCGCGCGAGCTGCGCACCGAGACCTCGCCCGCACGCGGCAGCGACAGGTTCAGTTTTGCGGGCGGCGCGCTGGCCGACGCCGAGGGCGGCGTGGCCACATCGTGGCCGAGCTGCGCACCCGCATCAGGGCCGGCCGCCACCGGCAGCTTGGGCGCTGGGGGCAGCAGCGGCAGTACCGACGCCGGCTGTGGCATTGCGGCAGGCGCCGGCATGGCAGGCGCGCTGGGCAGAGGCTGCAGCTCCGTCGCGCCGGCACTGACGGCTCCGGGTACAGAGACCTTTTCGAGCGGCTGCTCGAACGCGGTTGGCTGACGCGGCGCTGCCGGCAAGGCCGCCATCTCGGGCGGTGACTCGGCCTGGGCTGCAGCCGGCGCCAGCGGCGCCGCGGGCGCGCGGCGCGCGATGGCTGCAGGCTCCGGAAGGCCGGCACGCTGCAGCGTCGGCATGCTGAGCCCGGGCACGGGCTGAACTAGATCAGGCAGTGCCGGCAGCGGTCCGGCGCGCTCCAGCGCTGGGGTGCCGGGCGTGGGCAAGCGCAGGCGAGGCGCCGGTGCCAGCTCTGCCGCAGCTGCGGGCGCATCAACGGCCGACAAGGCCGGCGTCGCCACCCGCTCGACCGCCGGCCGCGGTGACTCCAGGCGTTTGGGCAAGGTCGGTGCGGTCGGCAAAGCTGCCGACAAGGGCGCCAATGCGGCCGCAGCGCTCGCATCATCAGCGCCTGCCGACTTCGACAAGGGCTGCATGGCCTCGGGCAGCCGGCTCAGGCGCTCCGGGCTGCTCAAGCCGCTGGACACCGCGGCAGCTTCGGCCGGGCTGAGCAGCGCGGCTTCGCCCAGGGGCTGGACCGCGTGCTGCGCCTCCTGCGCCTGCCAGCGGCCCAGCCGAGCGGCACCCGGCTCGGGCAACTGTGCCGCGGCATCGCTTTCGGCGCGCACCGCGCCGCCGAAGCGCCGTGACTTGGCCTCGCCTAGTGGACCCTGGTCTGGCGCAGGTGGGCTCGGCGGACCACTGCGGGCCTGCGGTTCATCCCAGCGCAGCCGCACGCTCAGGCTGCCCCAGACACCCTCGCCCGGCCGTGCCTGCCCACCCGGCGTGTTGCCCAGCATCAGCACCAGCCAGACGTGCAGCAACAAGGCCAGCAGCAGGCTCTGGCGCAGACGCTGGTCGGCCCGTGGGGGACGCCAGCTCAGGCCCGGGTGTGGAGGAAGGTGCAGCACGGCAGATGCAAGGGGGCGCAGTCCGAGAAGCCGGAATGCCGCGCAGTGTGCCAGAGCGGGCTTGTCCCGATGGTGGGCGGCGCGGCTTGCGCGTGCAATCGCGCCATCGCCCACTGCATCCGCCCGAACATGAGCCAGAGCGCCGACCTCGACCGCGTCAGGAGCTTCAGCAGCTTCGCCGAGTTCTACCCCTTCTACCTGGGCGAGCACAGCAACCGCATGTGCCGCCGCCTGCACTTCCTGGGCTCGACACTGGCCTTGCTGTGCCTGGCCATGCTGGTGCGCAGCGGCGACTGGAGCTGGCTGCTCTATGGCCTGCTGGCCGGCTATGGCTGCGCCTGGCTCGGCCACTTCGGTTTCGAGAAGAACAAGCCGGCCTCGTTCAAACGCCCGCTCTACAGCTTCATGGGCGACTGGGTGATGTACCGCGACATCTGGCTGGGCCGGGTCAAGCTCTGACCCCGTCGCTGGCGCTCAAGCGAGTGTGCGGCGCAGATTGAGCAGCATGTCAGCCGCCATCTCCGGCAGTTCGTAGCGCAGCTTCCAGCCCCAGTCCTGCTGCGCCACACGGTCGTCGATGCGCTGCGGCCAGCTGGCGGCGATGGCCTGGCGGAAGTCCGGCGCGTAGCTGATTTCGAAGCCGGGGATGTGCTTGCGGATCTCGGCTGCGATCTCGGCCGGCGTGAAGCTGATGCCGGCCAGGTTGTAGGAGCCGCGCTGCGTGATCGCTTCAGCCGGCGCTTCCATCAGCTCGATCGTGGCGCGCAGCGCATCGCTCATGTACATCATCGGCAAGGCCTGACCCTCTTCGAGGAAGCAGCTGTAGCGGCCGTCCTTCAGCGCGGCATGGAAGATCTCCACCGCGTAGTCGGTGGTGCCGCCGCCGGGCGGCGTCTTCCAGCTGATCAGGCCCGGATAGCGCAGGCTGCGCACGTCCACGCCGTGGTTGGCGTGATACCAGGCGCACCAGCGCTCGCCGGCCAGCTTGGAGATGCCGTAGACCGTGGTCGGGTCCATCACCGTGCTCTGCGGCGTATCCAATGCCGGCGTGCCGGGGCCGAAGGCGGCGATGGAGCTGGGCCAGAACACGCGTTCCAGCTTGGCGGTGCGCGCCAGTTCCAGCACATTGAGCAGGCCCTTCATATTCAGGTCCCAGGCCCACATCGGGTGCTTCTCGCCACTGGCCGAGAGCGCCGCGGCCAGGTGATAGATCTGGGTGATGCCATGGCGCTTCACCACCGCAGTCAGCGCGGCGGCGTCGGTGACGTCCAGCATCTCGTGCGCCAGCTGCGGCACGCGGCTGCGGGGCCACATCGCTGGTGATGACGGCATCGTTGCCGTGGCGCTGCGCCAGTTCCAGCGCCAGTTCGCTGCCGATCTGGCCGTTGGCGCCGATGATCAGGATGCGCGGGCCGCTCTTTTTCGTCTTCGTTGTCGTCATGCTCGTCAGGCCTTGATCAGTCCAAGTTCACGGCCAGCCTGCGCGAAGGCGGCCACGGCACGCTCCAGGTGTTCGCGCTCATGCACGGCCGAGACCTGCACGCGGATGCGCGCCTGGCCCTTGGGCACTACCGGAAAGAAGAAGCCCACGGCATAGACACCGAGTTCCAGCAGGCGCGCACTCAGGCGCTGCGCCATCACCGCGTCATAAACCATGATGGGCACGATGGGGTGGGTGCCGGGCTTGATCTCGAAGCCGGCTTGTTGGATGGCGGCGCGGAAGTACGCAGTGTTGGCTTCCAGCTTGTCGCGCAGCGCGGTCGAGCCTTCCAGCAGGTCCAGCACCGCAATCGAGGCGCCGACGATGGACGGTGCCACCGTGTTGGAGAACAGATAGGGGCGCGAGCGCTGACGCAGCAGCTCGATCACTTCCTTGCGTCCGCTGGTGAAGCCGCCGGAGGCGCCACCCAGCGCCTTGCCCAGCGTGCCGGTGATGATGTCGATCTTGCCGAACACCTCGCGGTACTCATGCGTGCCGCGACCGGTCTTGCCGAGGAAGCCGCTGGCATGGCATTCGTCGATGCCCAGCAGCGCGCCATAGCGATCGGTGACGGCGCGGATCTGATCGAGTTGCGCGATGGTGCCGTCCATCGAGAACACGCCGTCGGTGAAGACCAGCTTGAAGCGGGCGCCGTCGGCCTCAGCCTGCTGCAGGCAGCGCTCCAGGTCGGCCATGTCGTTGTGCTTGTAGCGATAGCGCTTGGCCTTGCACAGTCGGATGCCGTCGATGATGGAGGCGTGGTTCAGCTCGTCGCTGATGATGGCGTCCTGCTCGCCCAGCAGCGGCTCGAACAGGCCGCCGTTGGCATCGAAGGCCGCCGCGTAGAGGATGGTGTCCTCGGTGCCGAGGAAGCGCGCCAGGCGCTGCTCCAGCGTCTTGTGCAGGTCCTGCGTGCCGCAAATGAAGCGCACCGACGACAGGCCGTAGCCATGCGTGTCCAGCGCGTGATGCGCGGCGGCCAGCACTGCCGGATGTGCGGACAGCCCCAGGTAGTTGTTGGCGCACAGGTTGATCACCTCGCGGCCGTCGTTGGTGTGCACCACGGCGCCCTGCGGGCCGGTGATGATGCGCTCGTTCTTGTAGAGGCCGGCGTCGCGGATCGTCTGCAGTTCCTGACGCAGATGCGCGTAGAAGTCTTCTGCTGTGCTCATGTTGGGGTCTCCTGATGCACAATTCACTAAATAGAACGTAGTTCGATATATCGAACTCGTGTGCAGTATCTGAGATTTGCTTTTCAAGGTCAAGCCATGTCCACACTCCCCGTCGACCCTGCAGAACCGCCGCGCGTGGGCGCCACGCTGCAGGCGCTGCGTCAGGCCCAGGGCCTGTCCCTGGACGAGTTGTCGCGGCGTGCCGGCGTCTCCAAGTCCATGTTGTCGCAGATCGAGCGCAACCAGGCCAATCCCACGGTGGCCGTGGTCTGGCGCCTGGCGAACGCGTTGCGGGTGGAGCTGTCGGAGCTGCTCAGCGGTGCGCGCTCCAATGCGCCCGCCATCGAGACCGTGGCCTCGCATGCCACCCCCGGCCTCAACAGCCCGGACGGGCTGTGCCATCTGCGCATCCTGGGCCCGATTGACCTGGCGGGCCAGTTCGAGTGGTACGAACTGAGCATCAAGCCGGGCGGTGCGCTCGAATCGGCACCGCATGAGCCTGGCTCGCGCGAGCATCTGAGCGTGCTGTCCGGCGCTTTGGAAGTCTCAGCGGGCGGCTCCGAGCAGAGCGTCAAGGCCGGCGAGACCGCACGTTATGCGGTGGACGGCGCGCACGCCATCCGCAACCGCAGCAAGCAGCTGGCGAGCGCGCTGCTGGTGGTGATCCACCCCTGAACGGCCGCCGCGCGCCTCAGCGCAGCAGCTCTGCCAGTGACAGGCGCTCCCAGTCGCTGCGCAGCCACAGGCTCTGCAGGCTGGCGCTGCTGCGCTGAGCCAGCAGGGCGTTGAGCAGCGGCGCTGCCGGCGTGTTTTCCGGCGCATGCAGCAAGACCAGGCGCTGGGCGCCCTCCTCCTCCAGGCGACCGAGCAGATCCAGGGCCAGCAGCGAGTCGAGCACAGGCTCCAGCTGCAAGGGATCGATGCACAAGCGCTTGGCCAGAGCCAGTGCTGAAACACCACCTTCGCCACGGGCCTGGCTGCGCCAGAGTTCGCGCAGGCATTCCAGCGCCAGGTCCAGCTCGAAGCCCGGCACCTCGCTGCGGTACAGCAGCCGGGACGCCAAAGCCGGCGCATTGGCCGCGAGCAAGGCGCCGACCAGCACGATGACCCAGCCCAGGTAGAGCCAGATCAGGAAGATCGGCAAGGTGGCGAAGGCGCCGTACAGCGTCGAATAGGTGGGCACCTGCTTGACATAGAGCGCAAGCAAGCTTTTGGCCAGATTGAAGCCCAGGGCCACGAACACCCCGCCCAGCAGAGCGTGGCGCCAGCGCACATGGGTGTTGGGTACGTAGTGGAACAAGCCACCCACCGCCAGCGTCAGCACCAACAGCTCAAGAACGGTCAGCAGGCTGCTGAGCCCACCGGGCAAGCCGGTCCACCCAGCCCTGGCCGGCGTGATGGCATAGCTGGTCAGCGTCAGGCTGGCCCCCAGCAGCAAGGGCCCGAGGGTCAGTGCCGCCCAGTAGACCAGCACCCGCTGTGCGAACGGCCGCGGCCGCTGGACGCGCCAGATGCGGTTCAGCGTGCGGTCGATGGTCAGCATCACCATCAGCGCGGTGACGCCCAGCACCACCAGTCCGACCAGTCCCAGCCGGTTGGCCTTGGCGGCAAACTGGGTCAGAGCGGCCAGCACGGGCCGGGCGATGTTGGCGGGGATCAGGCTTTGCAGGAAGTACTTCTCCAGCGCCTGCTGGAAGGACGAGAAGATGGGAAATGCGGTGAACAGGGCCAGCATCACCGTGATCAGCGGCACCAGCGAGATCAGCGTGGTGAAGGTCAGGCTGCCGGCAGTCTGGCCGAGCCGCTCCTCGCGGAAGCGCAGGCGCAGCATCTGGAAACTGGCGACCCAGGGCCAGCTGATGAAGGCACCGACCAGGTCGAGCGCGGACCATCGTTGAAGCAGAGAGCGTGATGACATGCTGGCTATGATGCCAGCCATGTCGACCTCCTCCGCAGAATCCGGCGCCTTGCGCACGCAGCCCAGCGCGCGCGAAGCCTTCTCACGCAACCTTGCCCTGGCCTCGCTGCTGGCCTTGATCGTGCTCTGCCTGGCCTGGGAACTGTGGCTTGCGCCCATCGGCCGCGGCACCTTGGCCATCAAGGCCGTGCCGCTGATGCTGGCCTTGCTGGGCCTGTGGCGCTACCGCATGTACACCTTCCGCTGGCTGAGCCTGCTGGTGTGGCTCTACATCACCGAAGGCCTGGTGCGGGCCACCAGCGACCGCGGCCTGTCGGCCGGCCTCGCGGCTGCAGAGGTGCTGTTGGGCATCGTGGTCTTCAGCGCCTGTGCGCTGCATGTGCGCCAACGCCTGAGCGCGGCCAAGCAGGCCCAGACCGAGGCGGACGCCGCGTGAGCACGGCGGCCCTGCTGCAGGCTCTGCGCGCTGAACTGGGCGAGGCCCAGGTGCTCAGCGAAGGGGATCTGTCGGCCTATGAAATGGATTGGCGCAAGCGCTATCCGGGCCGCGCGCTGGCCGTGGTGCGCCCAGGCAGCACGGCTGAAGTGGCCCGCGTGATGCGTCTGTGTGCCGCCCATGGTGTGGCGCTCGTGCCGCAGGGCGGCAACACCGGCCTGGTGGGCGGCGGCGTGCCGGATGCCAGCGGACGCCAGATCCTGCTGAGCCTGCAGCGCCTGAACAAGGTGCGCGCCATCGACGCTGCCAATCTGACGATGACGGTGGAGGCCGGCTGCGTGCTGCAGGCGGTGCAGCAGGCCGCCGCGGCGCAGGGGCTGCTGTTTCCGCTCAGCCTGGCGGCCGAGGGCAGCTGCACCATCGGCGGCAATCTGGCCACCAATGCCGGCGGCACCGCGGTGCTGCGCTACGGCAATACGCGCGATCTGTGCCTGGGGCTGGAAGTCGTGACCGCACAGGGCGAGGTGCTGCAGGGCTTGTCCGGCCTGCGCAAGGACAACACCGGCTACGACCTGCGCCATCTCTTCATCGGCAGCGAGGGCACGCTGGGCGTGATCACCGCCGCCACGCTCAAGCTCTACCCGCAGCCGGCCGCCCGCATGACCGCCCTGGCGGCCTGCGACACCCTGGAGGCTGCGGTGGCCCTGCTCGGCCTGGCGCAGGCGCGCGCCGGTTCCGGCCTCACCGGCTTCGAGCTGATGAACCGCTTCTCGCTAGATCTGGTGCGGCGCCATTTCGCCCAGCTGCGCCAGCCGCTGCCACCCTGCCCCTGGACCGTGCTGCTGGAGGTGTCGGACACCGAGAGCGAGGCGCATGCACGCGGCGTCTTCGAAGGCCTGCTGGAGAGCGCGCTGGAGCGCAGCCTGATCAGCGACGCGGCCATCGCCGAGACCCTGGAGCAGTCCCATGCGATGTGGCATCTGCGTGAATCGATCCCGCTGGCCCAGGCCGAGGAAGGCCTCAACATCAAGCACGACATCGCGCTGCCGATCTCGCTGATTCCGCAATTCGTGGCGCGCACCGATGCCGCGCTGCAGGCCGCCATCCCGGGCATCCGCATGGTCGACTTCGGCCACCTGGGCGATGGCAATCTGCACTACAACGTGCAGGCCCCTGAAGGTGTCGATGCGGCCGCCTTCTTGCGTGAGCATGAGCCGGCGGTCAATCGCATCGTGTTCGACGCGGTGCAGGCGCATGGCGGCTCGATCTCGGCCGAGCATGGCATCGGCCAGCTCAAACGCGAGGAACTGGCCGAGCGCAAGGACCCGGTCGCGCTGGCGCTGATGCGAGCGATCAAGCAGGCCCTGGACCCCCAGGGCCTGCTCAATCCGGGTCGGCTTATCTGAAGGCGTAGCCGAAGGTCAGCCGGTTCAGCAGTCGCTTGGGTTGGCTCAGCAGACGCCAGACCAGCCGCACCAGGATCAAGGCCAGCAGCGCCTCGATGAAGGTCAGAACAAAGGCCAGGCCGGTGTTCCAGCGCTCCGCGCGGCGCTTGAACTTGGCCACCATCCGATCACGTGCAATCTCGATGCTGTCGTAGAAGCTGGGCACCATCAGCAAGGTCAGGAAGGTCGAGGTGATGGTGCCACCGATGATGGCCACCGCCATCGGCCGGTAGAACTCGCCGCCCTCGCCCACGCCGATCGCCACCGGCAGCATGCCCGCCACCAGTGCGAAGGTGGTCATCAGGATGGGCCGGAAGCGCTTGCGGCCGGCATGCATCAGCGCCTCTTCGCGGTTGACGCCCTGCGCCTCCTCGGCCCGCGCTGCATCCAGCAGCAGGATGGCATTCTTGGCCACCAGGCCGGCCAGCATGATGATGCCGATGAAGCTCATCAGATTGAGCGTGCCGCCGGTCAGCAGCAGCGCCACCACCACGCCGATCAGTGAGAGCGGCAGCGACAGCATGACGCCGAGCGGCGCGGTGAAGGAGCCGAACTGCATCACCAGGATCAGGTACATCAGCGCGATGCCCGAGAACAGCGCGATGCCCATCTCGCGGAACACCTCTTGCTGGTCGCGCGAGGCGCCGGCCAGTTCCAGGCCGTAGCCGGGCGGGAACTTGATGGCCTTGGCCAGCTTCAGCGCGTCTTGCGTCACCTCGCCCGGTGAGCGGCCCTGCACATTGGCCGAGACGGCGATCATGCGCTTGCCATCGGCATGCTGGATGCGCGACGGGCCTTTGCCCATCTTGATCTCGGCAATCTGCTCCAGCGGCACCATCATGCCGCTGCCGGCCACGGTGATCGGCAGGCGCTCGATATTGCTGGCATCCACCCGGTCCCGCGGGTGCAGGCGTACCGCCACATCGCGTGTCTCGCCAGTGGGGTCCACCCAATCACCGATCTCGACGCCCGCAAACGCCACACGCAGCGAGCCGGCCGCGTCAGCGACCGAGATGCCCATGGCGTTGGCGAGACCGCGGTTCAGCTCGATCTGCAACTCCATCTGCGGGTCCTGCTCGGACAGGCCGACGTCGACCGCGCCAGGGACCTGCCGCAGCTTGTCCATGAACTGGTTGGTGATCTCCAGCAGCTTGCGCGAATCCGCGCCAGAGAAGCGGATCTGCACCGGCTTCTGCGCGCCGTTGTTCAGGTCATCCAGCACCACGTACTCGGCGCCCACCAGCCGCGAGACGCGCCCGCGCAAGTCTTTCGCCAGCTCGGCCGCACTGCGCTTGCGCTGGGTGCTCTTGCCGATGTCCACATAGATGCGGCCGCCGCTGGGGTTGACGTTGGTGTTAGTGGCCTTGGTCTCCGGCATCTGACGGGCCAGTGCAGCGGCCGCCTCCACCTTCAGCTTCGCGTATTCGAGGCTGGAGCTTGCCGGCGTGCGCACCTCGACTGCCAGCGTGCCGGCGTCGGATGCCGGCAGGAAGCTGGAGCCGCCGAACTTGGCCTGCAGCACGATGGCCAGCACAAAGCTCAGCACCGCCAGCACCGCCATCCAGCGGCGGTGATGCAAGGCCCAGGCGATCACCTGCCCGTAGCGGTCGGCCTGGTGGTCGAACCAGTCGTTGAAACGCTTCAGCAGGGCCGAGATGCCTTTCTTCGGCGCCTCATGATGGCCGGGAGGATCGCCCCAGTAGGCCGACAGCATCGGGTCCAGCGTGAATGAAATGAACAGGCTCACCAGCACCGAGGCCACCACGGTGAGCCCAAAGGGCCGGAACCATTCACCCGACACACCTGGCATGAAGGCCACCGGCACGAACACGGCAACGATGGCAAAGGTGGTGGCGGTGACGGCCAGGCCGATCTCGGCCGTGCCCTTGAGCGCCGCGGTGCGGCGGTCAGCGCCCATCTCCATATGGCGCACGATGTTCTCGCGCACCACGATGGCGTCGTCGATCAGCACGCCGATGGCCAGCGACAGGCCCAGCAGGCTCATGAAGTTGAGCGTGAAGCCGCACAGCCAGACCGCAATGAAGGCGGCCACCACCGAGGTGGGCAGCGACAGCGCGGTGATCAGCGTGGAGCGCCAGGAGTTCAGGAACACATAGACCACGAACACCGTCAGCCCGGCGCCGAACACCAGCGCGTGGATGACGTTGTAGAGGCTGTTCTCGGCATCCTTGCCGCCGTCCTGCGTGATCTCCAGCTGCGTGCCTTTGGGCAGCGTCTTGGAGATCTCTTCAACGCTCTTGCGAACCTGCTCGGCAACCGTCACCGTCGAGGCATCACGTGCCCGGGTGACGGATAGGCCGACGTTGGGGCGGCCGTTGCGGATCGAGGCGCTGGTGCGCTCGGCAAAGCCGTCCTGCACGCTGGCGACCTGGCCGAGACGGATCAGCTCGCTGCCGCTGCGACGCACGACGATCTGCTCGAACTCGGCCGGCGATTCGAGGCGGCCGAGCAGCCGGATGCTCTGGTCTTCCAGCGCGCCGCGCACCTTGCCCACCGGCGCGGTGGTGTTCTGGGCGCGAAGTGCGCTCACCACCTCGGTGACCGAGACGTTGTACTCGCGCAGCTTCTGCGCATGCAGCAGCACCGACAGCTCGCGGCGCAAGGCGCCATTGACGTTGACCGTGGCCACGCCGGGAATGGCACGGAAGCGGTCCGCCAGATCGTCCTCTGCCAGCCGCGAGATGTCGGCATGGCTTTGCTGGGTCGAGGAAAGCGCCAGCTGCATGATGGGCTGGGCCGCCGGGTCGATGCGCTGCAGCACCGGCTCGCGCATTTCCAGCGGCAGCTTGTGGCGCACCGCACCGATGGCGTTGCGCACCTCATCGGCCGCCTCGACCATGTTCTTGTCGAAGTTGAAGATCAGCAGCAGCTGGGCATTGCCCTCGCTCGCAGTGGCGCGCACCTCGGTGACGCCGGCGATGGTCTGCAGCGACTTCTCGATGCGGTTGACGATCTCGCGCTCGGTGGTCTCGGGTGAGGCGCCAGGGTAGCCGATATTGACCACCAGCAGCGGTTGCTCGACATCGGGGATCTGATTGACGCGCAGCTTGGACAGGGCCAGCAGGCCCAGGCACATCAGCGCAATGATCAGGACGATGGTGGCAACAGGCTTCTTGACACTGAAGTCAGACAGAAACATGGCTCAAGCTCCCTTCGCGGCGGAGGCGGCCAGCGGGGCCGCGACCGGCGCCATGGTCAGCTCGGCCGCCTGGCCGTCGACCAGGGTGCTGCCCGGATTGCGCAGCACGCGAGCGCCGACGGTCAGGCCGCTGCGCACCGGATAGTCGCCGCGCCGCGCGTCGCGTTCGCCCAGCTGCACTTCGGTGCGAACGAGCTTGCCGTCCTTGAATTGCCAGACCAGCGTCCGTCCGTCCTTGCTCTGCACCGCGCCCTCGGGCACCGTGGGCAGGCGGCCGCTGCCATCAGCGGTCTGGATGCGCCCTTCCGCGTACAAGCCCGAGATGGCTGGCGCCGCGCCTTCAATGGCGATCAGCACCTCGACCTGGCGGGTGAGTGCATTGGCGGAGGCATCGATGCGTTTGACCCGGCCCTTGAACTCGGTGTCGGGATAGCCGTTGACCTTGAAGCCCACAGCCTGGCCGGGCTTGAGATCCGGCAGATGATCGGCCGAGACCCGGCCCTCGAAACGCATGGTCTCAGGCGCGATCACCTTGACCAGTTCCTTGCCCATCTGAGCGGTATCGCCGGCCGAAACCTTGCGCTCGCTGACCACGCCATCAAAGGGCGCGCGCACCTCGGTGCGGGTCAGCTGCTGGCGGGCCGAGGCCACGCGGGCGCGAGCGGCCACCAGATCGCTCTGTGCGTTGTTGCGGCGGACCTCGGCATCTTCCATCGCCTGCAGCGAGCTCATGCCCTGGGCCTGCAGGGTCTTCAGGCGCTGGTGCTGGCGCTCCGCCTGCTCGAAGCTCTGGCCAGAGGCGCGAGCGGCTTCTTCGGCCGAGGCCAGGCTGTCGCGAATCGAGGTGTCGTCCAAGCGCACCAGCAGATCACCGCGCCGCACGCGCTCACCGTTCTCCTTCAGCACAGCCAGCACCAGCGCTGAGACTTCGGCGCGGAGATCGGCGCGTTTCTCGGGCAGCAGGCTGCCAGTGACGACCGGGCCGCTGGCTTGAGTGCCACCGCCGAGGGTGTGCAGGTCTTCAGCGGCCAGCAGCAGCGCCTTTGCTGAGGGGCTGGATGCCGAGGCCTTGGCCGGCGCGGCTGCAGCGGCGGCAGGGTCGGCCTTTTTGTCGTCGGGCTTGCCGCATGCGACAAGGGCGGCGGCAAGGGCCAGCAGGCTGGCATGGGCGAAAAGGCTGTGGCGCATCATTCCTGGATCTCCGGCGGTGGGAGGCGCTTCGCCCCCGTTCTGAAGCGGCGGATCTTGCCACGCAGCGTGTGTCCCGACGCATCGGCGTGCGACGAACGCAAGGCCGGCGTTCGCGAACTGCGGTTTCAGCGGATGACTCGCCAGCGCCGGGCCTTGGCCCTACTGCAGATCGCGCTTGTCCAGCAGCGGCAAGGGGAGCAGCTCGATGCCCTCTTCCTGCAGCGCATGCGCTTCCTTCAGCGAGGTCTGTCCGCGGATGCCGCGCGCCTGAGTTTCGCCGTAGTGGATGCGACGGGCTTCTTCGGCAAAGCGCTGACCGACGTCCTCGGTCTGTGCGAGGACTTGCGCAACGGCCTGTTGGGCCAGGGCCTGCAGTTGCTGGTGCAGCCGTTCAGTCGAGGCCTGCGCCGGGTCGGTCGGGGCGATGCCAGCGGCGGGCAGCGTCGTGGCCTCGGCTTCTGCATTGGGCCGGGACTCGCGCAGATGCGAGACGTTCAAGCGCGGCGCGCTGGGCAGGCGCTGGACCTGGTCATGGCCGCAAACGGGGCAAGTCAGCAGCTTGCCTTGCTGCTGGATTTCGTAGTCTGCGCTCGAGCCGAACCATCCTTCAAAACGATGGCCAGCCGCGCAGGCGAGATTGAGAACAAGCATGGGACGATGATAGGACGCAGCAGGCTCAGGGGGTGTTCTGCCAGTCCAATGTCCATGCACCCGACTGCCAGCGCTGCAGCCACAGCAGGCCGATCAGCGTCTTGGCGTCAGTCAGCTGGCCTGCGGCGGCCAAGGCGTCCAGCTCTTCAGCGCTGTGGAAGACGACATCGAGGAACTCGCCGTCATCAAGCTGGCGTGCGCCGGCGCGCAGGCCGCGAGCGAAGAAGATCTCGATGCTCTCGTCGGAATAGGCGATGGCGTTGTGCAGCACCCCGGCATGGGCCCAGGCCGAGGCGGTGTAGCCGGTTTCTTCGGCGAGTTCGCGGCGGGCGCATGCCAGCGCAGGTTCAGCGGGATCGAGCTTGCCGGCCGGAAACTCCAGCATCACCCGCTGCATCGGATAGCGGTACTGGCGCTCCAGAACCAGACGCCCGTCGTCCAAGAGGGGCACGATCATCACTGCGCCGGGATGGACGATGTACTCGCGCGAGGCCTGCTTGCCATTCGGCAGCACCACGCTATCGCGCCGCACGTCCAGAAAATGACCTTGATAGACCTGGCTGGAGTCGAGTTGCCGCTCCTGCAGGCGCGCCAGTTCAGCCGCCTTGTCGTCTTCGCCGTCAGTCCTCATAGCGTCCGCGCCGCAGATAGCGCCAGACAAAGCCAGGGAATCCGAGCGTGACGAACAGGCACAGCACCGCTGCGTAGAACTCCCAGCCCTGTGGATGGCGTTGACCCAGATGCGACTCGAACAGCATGCCGGCAGCCAGGCTCAGTGCGGCCAGCAGCACCAGCTCCAGCGCGCGCCAGGCAAAGGGCTTGGGATTCATCTTCGGGCCCAGCAGCAACACGCGGTTGCTGATGTAGGGAAGATTGGCCGCGAGCAGCATCAGCGCCAGCAACAGCCAGACAAACGCACTCTGGTTCATGGCAGTCGGTCTTGCTGCGAGCTCAGTGGCCCAGTGCCTTGATGGCCTGGGCGCACAGGGCCATCAGCCCGCCGGGCAGCAGACCGAACACCAGCACGGCTGCGCCGTTGATGGACAGGACGGCACGCATATCGGCCGGTGCCCGCAGCGCTGCGGTGTCCGTCGATGCATCGAAGAACATGGTCTTGATGACACGCAGGTAGTAGTAGGCGCCGATCAAGGACATCACCACCGCCGCGATCGCCATGCCGATGTACAGGCTCTGCCCGGTGGCAACCAGGGCTTGCAGCACCGACAGCTTGGCGTAGAAGCCTGCGGTCGGCGGAATGCCGGCCAGCGACAGCATGAACAAGGTCATCAGCGCGGCATACCAGGGGCTGCGCTTGGCCAGACCGGCGAGGTCGGCAATTTCCTCAGCCTCATGGCCGTGGCGGGAAATCAGCAAGATGATGCCGAAGCTGCCGAGCGTGGTCATCACATAGACGACCAGGTAGAACATCGCCGAGCTGTAGGCATTGGTCGCCGGCAGCGAGCTGCCGTTGATCACGCCTGCCGCCATGGCCAGCAACATGAAGCCCATCTGAGCGATGGTCGAGTAGGCCAGCATGCGCTTCAGATTGGTCTGTGCGATGGCGGCGAGGTTGCCGGTCACCAGCGAGACGACCGACAGCACCAGCAGCATCTGCTGCCAGTCGAAGGCGAGCGGCAACATGCCCTCCACCAGCAGGCGCATGGTGATGGCAAAGGCAGCCAGCTTCGGCGCTGCGCCGATCAGCAGCGTGACGGCGGTCGGGCGCCTTGATAGACGTCCGGCACCCACATGTGGAATGGCGCAGCGCCGAGCTTGAAGGCCAGGCCGGCGACGATGAAGACGACGCCGAAAACCAACACCGACTTGTTCGGTGCGCCGCTGGTGACGACCTGCAAGACCTCAGGGATCGACAGCGATCCGGTGGCGCCATACATCATCGACAGACCGTACAGCAGGAAGCCGCTGGCCAGCGCGCCGAGCACGAAGTACTTCATCGCCGCTTCGGTCGAAATCACATGATCCCGACGCAGCGCCACCAGGGCGTAAAGCGACAGGCTCATCAACTCCAGACCTAGATAGATGACCAGGAAATTGGAGGCCTGCAGCATCACGCAGATGCCGAGCAACGAGAACAGGCTGAGGGTGAAGAGCTCACCCTTGAGGAGATCCCGCTCGGCCGCGTAGGGACGGGCATAGACCAGGGTGACCAGCGTGGCGATGCAGGCGAAGAAAGCCAGCAGATGGCCCATCGGGTCGGAGACGACCATGCCCTGCATCGCATGTTGGGTTTCACCGGCATTGAAGTAAGCCAGGTGCATGGCACCCACGACCACCAGGGTCAGTTGGGTCAGCCAGTAGGTGGGGCGGCGCTCCGGGTCAGTCACCCAGAGGTCGACCAGCGCGACCACGCAAGCCATGGTCAGCAGAATGATTTCGGGATAAACCGCGAGCCAGTTGAAGGAGTTCATTTTCGGTCAGGCCCTCAGTTCAGTTTGCTGGTGGCCACATGCTTGAGCAGCTCGGTGACCGAGACCTGCATCACGTCTGTGAACGGTTTGGGGTACACGCCCATCCAGATCACGGCAACGGCCAGCACGGCCAGCATGGTGAATTCGCGGGCGTTGATGTCCTTGAGTTCACGCACATGGTCATTGGTGATGGCGCCGAAGTAGACGCGCTTGTACATCCACAGCGTGTACGCGGCACCGAAGATCAGCGCCGAGGCTGCGATGGCGCCGAGCCAGAAGTTGTACTTCACGGTGCCCAGGATCACCATCCATTCGCCGACGAAGCCGGCAGTCGCGGGCAGGCCGCAATTGGCCATGGCGAACAGCAGCGCGAAGGCGGCGAACTTGGGCATGGTGTTGACCACACCGCCATAGGAGGCGATCTCGCGGCTGTGCACGCGGTCGTACAGCACGCCGATGCACAGGAACATGGCGCCGGAGACGAAGCCGTGCGAGATCATCTGCACCAGCGCGCCTGCCACACCCAGCTCATTGAAGATGAAGAAGCCCAGCGTCACGAAGCCCATGTGCGCGATGGACGAATAGGCCACCAGCTTCTTCATGTCCTGCTGCACCAGGGCCACCAGGCCGATGTAGACCACCGCGATCAGTGACAGCGAGATGATCAGCCAGTCGAACTCGCGCGCCGCGTCCGGGGCGATCGGCATCGAGAAGCGCAGGAAGCCGTAGGCGCCCAGCTTCAGCATGATGGCCGCCAGCACCACCGAGCCGCCGGTGGGTGCCTCGACGTGGCATCCGGCAGCCAGGTGTGCACCGGCCACATCGGCACCTTCACCGAGAAGGCGGCGAAGAAGGCAAAGAACAGCAGGGTCTGTGCGTTCAGCGGCAAAGGCAGCTTGTGCCAGGTCTGGATGTCGAAGCTGCCACCCGACGTGACGTACAGGTACAGCAGGGCAATCAGCATCAGCAGCGAGCCGGCCAAGGTGTAGAGGAAGAACTTGAACGCGGCATAGACGCGCCGCGGGCCGCCCCAGACGCCGATGATGATGTACATCGGAATCAGCGTCGCCTCGAAGAACACATAGAACAGCATGCCGTCCAGTGCCGAGAACACGCCCACCATCAGGCCGGACAGGATCAGGAAGGCGCCCATGTACTGGTTGACGCGCTCCTCGATGACTTCCCAGGCCGCAATCACCACGATCACGGTAATGAAGGCGGTCAACGGCACGAACCACATCGAAATGCCATCCACGCCGAGGTGGTAGTGGATGTTGAAGCGCTCGATCCACAGCAGCTTTTCGCTGAACTGCATCGCGGCGCTCGTGGTGTCGAAACCACCGATCAGCGGCAGCGTCACCACGAAGCTGGCAAACGCAGCAATCAGCGCAATCCAGCGCACGTTGTTGGCCTGGTTGTCACGCCCGAAGGCCAGCAGCACCAAGCCGCTGACGATGGGCAACCAGATAGCAAGACTAAGCAATCCCATTCTTGTTCTCCGCCCTGTTCAAAGACCTGCCAAGGCCTTGAATTGGGGCCATATGTAGGGCCACAGCTGCCAGCTCATCAGGCCGATCACGCCAAGAATCATCACCAGCGCGTACCAATAGAGGTGGCCGGTCTGGACGCGACGCACGATGCCGGCAATGCCGCCGACCATGCGCGCCGAGCCGTTGACGATCACGCCGTCGATGATGGCCTGATCGCCACCCTTCCAGAGGCCGGTTCCGAGACCGCGCGCGCACGCGCCAGGATGTTCTCGTTGATCCAGTCCATGAAGTACTTGTTCTCCATGACCACGATCAGCGGGCGCAGGATCTTGCCCAGTGCGGCCGGGATGGCGGGTGCAATGATGTAGAACACATAGGCCGTCACGACACCACCCAGCGCGAGCCAGAACGGCAGCGTCTGCAGACCATGCAAGGCCATCGCACCAGCGCCATGGAAATGCTCGGTCAGGTACTTCATCGCCTGATGGATGTCGTGATTGACGAAGATCGCGTCCTTGAACAGATCGCCGAACAGCATGGGCTGGATCGCCATGAAACCGATCGCCACTGACGGGATGGCCAGCAGGATCAGCGGCGCGGTGACCACCCAGGGCGACTCATGCGGCTCATGGTGTTCGCCATGGTCGTCGTGGTGGTCATGCTCGCCCGGGAAGGGCTTGTGATGGAAGTTTTCCTTGCCGTGGAAGACCAGGAAATACATGCGGAAGGAATAGAAGGCCGTCACGAACACGCCGGCAACGACGGCGAAGTAGGCGAAGCTGGCGGCCGGCAGATTGCTCGCACCGACGGCCAGGATGATCGAGTCCTTCGAGAAGAAACCCGAGAACATCGGCGTGCCGATCAGTGCCAGCGAACCCAGCAAGGAGGTGATCCAGGTGATGGGCATGTACTTGCGCAGGCCGCCCATATTGCGGATGTCCTGGTCATGGTGCATGCCGATGATCACCGAGCCGGCGCCGAGGAACAGCAGGGCCTTGAAGAAGGCATGCGTCATCAGGTGGAACACGGCCACCGAGTAAGCCGAGACGCCCAGAGCCACCGTCATATAGCCGAGCTGCGACAGCGTCGAATAGGCCACCACGCGCTTGATGTCGTTCTGGATGATGCCCAGGAAGCCCATGAACAGCGCGGTGATGGCGCCGATCACCAGCACGAAGTTCAGTGCGGTGTCCGACAGCTCGAACAGCGGGCTGAAGCGCGCCACCATGAAGATGCCGGCCGTCACCATCGTTGCCGCGTGGATCAGTGCGGAGATCGGTGTCGGGCCTTCCATCGAGTCGGGCAGCCAGACATGCAGCGGGAACTGAGCGCTCTTGCCCATCGCACCGATGAACAGGCAGATGCAGGCCACCGTCAGCATCATCCAGTCGCTGCCCCACAGCGGCATGTTGAACTTGATCTGCGAGAGTTCGCCGGCCTTGGCAAAGGTCTCGGTGTAGTTCAGCGAGCCGCCATAGGCCACCAGCAGGCCAATGCCGAGGATGAAGCCGAAGTCGCCGACCCGGTTGACCAGGAAGGCCTTCATATTGGCGAAGATGGCGGTCGGCTTGGTGTACCAGAAGCCGATCAACAGATAGGACACCAGGCCCACCGCTTCCCAGCCGAAGAACAGCTGCAGCATGTTGTTGCTCATCACGAGCATCAACATCGAGAAGGTGAACAGCGAGATGTAGCTGAAGAAGCGCTGGTAGCCCGGATCTTCTTCCATGTAGCCGATGGTGTAGATGTGCACCATCAGCGACACGAAGGTCACCACGCACATCATCATCGCGCTCAGGCCGTCGACCAGGAAGCCGACTTCCATCTTCAGGCCGCCGATGACCATCCACTCATAGAGCGTCTGGTTGAAGCGCGCGCCATCGATGGCGACCGACTTCAGCGTCATCGCCGAGATGATGAAGGCGATCAGGACGCCCAGGATCGTGACCCAGTGCGTCAGGCGGCGGCCGATCAGATTGCCGAAGAATCCGGCGACGATGGCGCCAACCAGCGGTGCCAGCGGCACCGCCAGCAGCATGTTCTGTGAGAGTGTTGCGGACATGTTCTGCTTAGCCCTTCAAGGCGTCCAGTTCTTCCACATTGATGCTGGCGCGGTTGCGGAATACGACCACCAGAATCGCCAGACCGATGGCCGACTCAGCGGCCGCCACGGTGAGGATGAAGAAGACGAAGACTTGTCCCGCCATATCGCCCAGATAGTGCGAAAAGGCCACGAAGTTCAGGTTGACCGCCAGCAGCATCAGCTCGATGGCCATCAGCAGCACGATCAGGTTCTTGCGGTTCAGGAAGATGCCGATCACCGACAGCGCAAACAGGATTGCGCCCAGCGTCAGGAAATGCCCGAGAGTCAATCCGGCCATCAGACGCCTCCGTTGCTGTTGTTGTCGGCCGTCGGTGCTTCGACCGTTGGCTTGACTTTGATGATGCGCAGGCGGTCTGCCTTGGTGACCTTCACCTGTTCCGCCGGGTTCTGGTAGCGCGAGTCCTTGCGCTGGCGCAGCGTGAGCGCAATCGCCGCGATGATCGCCACCAGCAGCAGCACCGCAGCGATCTGCAGCGGGTACAGGTAGTGGGTGTAGATCTCGATGCCGAGCAGCTTGGTATTGCCCAGCTTGGCGGCGGCCGGGCTCAACTCAGGTGCATTGCTGACGCGGAAGCCGCTCATCAGGATGGCCGCCATCTCCAGCGCGATCAGCGCGCCGACGAAGCCGGCCAGCGGCAGGTGCTTGTAAAAGCCCTCGCGCACCCGATCTGAGCCGATATCCAGCATCATCACGACGAACAGGAACAGCACCATGACGGCGCCGATATAGACCAGCACCAGGGTGATGGCCAGGAACTCGGCCTTCAGCAGCATCCAGATGCAGGACGCGCTGAAGAAGGCCAGGATCAGGAACAGGGCCGAGTGGACGGTGCTGCGTGCGGTGATCACGCGGAACGCGGCCCCCAGGAGCACGATCGAGAAAACGTAGAAGAGCGCGGTGATGGTGTCCATGCGATTCCCGCAGGCACGGCTCAAGCTTGCGTCCGGTTTGTGGGCCGGACGAGCAGGCTTCAGCGGTACTTGGCGTCGGCCTCCTTGCTGGCAGCGATTTCTGGTTCGAAGCGATCCCCGACAGCCAGCAGCATCTCTTTGGTGAAGTAGAGGTCGCCGCGCTTCTCGCCGTGGTACTCGAAGATATTGGTTTCGACGATCGAATCCACCGGGCAGCTTTCCTCGCAGAAGCCGCAGAAGATGCACTTGGTCAGGTCGATGTCGTAGCGGGTGGTGCGACGCGATCCATCAGCGCGCACATCGCTTTCGATGGTGATCGCCATCGCGGGGCAGACGGCTTCGCACAGCTTGCAAGCGATGCAGCGCTCTTCCCCGTTTTCATAACGGCGCAGTGCGTGCAGGCCACGGAAGCGCGGCGACAGCGGCGTCTTTTCCTCGGGGAACTGCACCGTGATGTTTCGCGACAGGAAATGCCGACCTGTCAGGGCCATGCCCTTGAACAGCTCGGTGAGCATGAAGCTCTTGACGAAATGGCTGAAGGAGCTCATTGCTGCAGACTCACTTCCAGATATTGAACGGGGACTGGATCCACAGGCCGACGACGACCAGCCAGATCAGAGTCACAGGAATGAAGATCTTCCAGCCCAGACGCATGATCTGGTCATAGCGGAAGCGCGGGAATGTGGCGCGGACCCAGAGGAACAGCGTCACGACAAAGAAGGTCTTGCCGAACAGCCAGGCCCAGTTCCAGAACGCCATCGTGTTCTGGATGAAGCTCGGTGTCTCCATGCCAAGCAGGCTGAACGAGATCGGTGCCGACCAGCCGCCCAGGAACAGGATCACGGCCAGTGCCGAGACCAGGATCATGTTGGCGTACTCAGCCAGGAAGAACATCGCGAACGACATGCCCGAGTACTCGATCATGTGGCCGGCCACGATTTCCGATTCGCCTTCAACCACGTCAAACGGGTGACGGTTGGTCTCGGCCAGGCCGGAGATGAAGTAGACGACGAAGATCGGCAGCAGCGGCAACCAGTTCCACGACAGGAAGGTCAGGCCCATGTCGGCGAACATGCCCTTGGTCTGCAGCACGACGATGTCCGTCATGTACATGCTGCCCGACACCATCAGCACGATCACCAGGCAGAAGCCCATTGCGATTTCGTAGGACACCATCTGCGCCGAGGCGCGCAGCGCGCCGAGGAAGGCGTACTTCGAGTTCGAGGCCCAGCCGGCGATGATGACGCCATAGACCTCCAGCGAGGTGATGGCCATCAGGAACAGCAGGCCGGCATTCACGTTGGCGACCGCAGCATCCGGGCCGAACGGAATCACCGCCCAGGCAGCCAGCGCCGGCATGATGGTCATGATCGGGCCGAGGAAGAACAGGCCCTTGCTCGCCGCTGTCGGGACGATGATCTCCTTGAAGATCAGCTTCACTGCGTCGGCAATCGGGGTCAGCAGACCGTAGGGGCCGACGCGGTTCGGGCCAGGGCGGATTTGCGACCAGCCGATGGCCTTGCGCTCCCACAGCGTCAGGTAAGCCACGCAGAGCATCAGCGGCGCAACCACCGCGATGATCTTGATCAGGCTCCAGACCACGGGCCAGAAACCGCCCAGCAGGGCGCTGCCGGATTGGTAGAGGGTTTCGATCATGGGGATGTTCCTCGCCTCAGGCCTTGGTGACGATCAAGGCGCCGAACATCGGGCCCAGGGCAGCGGTATCGGGCAGGCCCGCCGGGACGCGCACGACCGGATCAGCCAGGTCGGCTTCGAGTTGAGCGTCAAGCTCTGCGCTGCCGGCACCTTCCTGGCTGATGCGCACGCGACCACCGGCTTGCAGGCCCAATTGGTTCCACAAGGCCGTGGACACGCCGGCGATGGCCGATTGCTTGGCGTCGGTGGTCAGTTGCAGCGAGCTCGCATTGCGCACCAAGGCATCCGTCGCGTAGATCGGCACGGGGCTCAGACGCTGCAGGCCTGAAGCGCCCCCTGCGATCGCCGGGGCAGCCGAAGTGGCGTTCGACAAACGCGCAGCCAGGGCCGCGGTGTCGACGCCCAAGGCTTCGTTGCGGACTTGTTCAGAGCTTTCTTGGGCGAAGGTGGACAGCCCAAGCAGATTGCCCAACACGCGCAGGATCTTCCAGCCGGGGCGGGTTTCGCCCTGCGGCTTGACGACGCCGACGAAACTCTGTGCGCGGCCTTCAGCATTGACGAAGGTGCCGGAGGTTTCGGTGAACGGTGCCGTCGGCAAAAGCACATCGGCATAGTCGAGGCCTGTCTTGAACGGGCTCAACACCACGACCATCTCAGCTTGGGCCAGGGCCTGAGTCGCAGCGGCCGGGTTTGCCCCGTCCAGCACAGGATCGACGTTCAGCAACAGCATCGCCTTCAGGCCGGCATCGCCGAGCATCTGGCCAGCATTCAAGCCGCCCTGCCCTGGCAAGGCATTCACCAACTGCGCACCAACCGAGTTGGCGTCTTCAGTGAGGTAGCCGACGCTGGCGCCGGTCTGGGCGCCGATCCAGTTCGCCAAGGCCAGCAGGCTCGCAGCTTGCGGATGCTGGGCTGCGGCATTGCCCAGCAGAATGGCTTTGTGCTGACCCGACAAGAGCGCGTCGGCAATGGCTTGGGCTGTTTCGCTGGCCTGGCCAGCGACCGGAGCGCTCACGCCAGTGGCGGCGGCAATCGCCGCGGCCACATCAGCCAGCGCCTGGGCCCAATCCGACGGGGCGGCGGTCAGACGCGCAGCGACGGGCATCAGCCAGTCTTCAGCCGAAGCATTGATGCTCAGGATCTGCGCGCCATGCCGGGCGGCCTGACGCAGGCGCTGCGCAAACAGCGGATGGTCCTTGCGCAGGAAGGATCCGACCACCAGCGCGCGGTCAAGGGTCGACAGCGACTCGATCGCGGTGCCCAGCCACAGTGCCTTGCCGTCAGTCGCACGGTTGCCGAAGTCGGCGTGGCGCAGTCGGTAGTCGATGTTCTCGCTGCCGAGTCCGCGCACCAGTTGCGTCAGCAGATGCAACTCTTCGACCGTGCTGTGGGCCGAGCCCAGCGCGCCGATGGCCGACGCACCGTGATCGTTCTTGATCTGTTTCAGGCCGTTGGCCACGTACTCAAGCGCTGTCGTCCAGTCGACCGTCTTCCAGGCGCCGCCCTGCTTGATCATGGGCTGGGTGAGGCGCGCTTCGCTGTTCAGCGCCTCATAGGAGAAGCGGTCGCGGTCGGCGATCCAGCACTCGTTGACGGCCTCGTTCTCAAGCGGAACGACGCGCATCACCTGATTGCCCTTGACCTGGACGATCAGGTTGGCACCGGTCGAGTCATGCGGGCTGACGCTCTTGCGTCGTGCGAGCTCCCAGGTGCGGGCGCTGTAGCGGAAGGGCTTGCTGGTCAGTGCGCCGACGGGGCAGATGTCGATCATATTGCCCGACAACTCGGAGTTCACCGTGCGGCCGACAAAGGTCTGGATCTCGCTGTGCTCGCCGCGGTGGGCCATGCCCAGTTCCATCTGACCGGCAATTTCCTGGCCGAAACGCACGCAACGCGTGCAATGGATGCAGCGGCTCATTTCCTCCATGGAAACGAGCGGCCCGATGTTCTTGTGGAACACCACGCGCTTTTCTTCGGTGTAGCGCGACTGGCTGCCGCCGTAGCCGACAGCAATATCCTGCAACTGGCACTCGCCGCCCTGGTCACAGATCGGGCAATCCAGCGGGTGGTTGATCAGCAGGAACTCCATCACGCCTTGCTGGGCCTTGATGGCTTTCTCACTCTTGGTCCGCACGATCATGCCTTGCGTCACCGGAGTCGCGCAGGCGGGCATCGGCTTGGGCGCCTTCTCCACGTCCACCAGGCACATGCGGCAGTTGGCGGCGATGGAGAGCTTCTTGTGATAGCAGAAGTGCGGGATGTAGGTTCCGGCCTTTTCGGCGGCATGCATGACCATGCTGCCTTCCAGAACCTCAATCTTCTTGCCGTCGAGTTCGATTTCAACCATAGCTTGTCCTGGCTTCAGTCCTGCTCTGCCGATTAGGCCGCCACCAGGGCCGTCTTGTGTTCGATGTAGTGCACGAACTCGTGCTTGAAGTGCTTGATCATCGCGCGCACCGGCATCGCAGCCGCATCACCCAGAGCGCAGATGGTGCGCCCCTGGATGTTGTCGGCCACCGAATTCAGCAGGTCGATGTCCTCGGGGCGGCCCTCGCCGTTGGCGATGCGTTCGATCACCCGGTGCATCCAGCCGGTGCCCTCGCGACAGGGCGTGCACTGGCCGCAGGATTCGTGGGCGTAGAAATACGACAAGCGCAGCAGGCTCTTGACCATGTCGCGAGAGTCGTCCATCACGATGACGGCACCCGAGCCCAGCATCGAGCCGGCCTTGGCGATGGAGTCATAGTCCATCGTGCACTCCATCATCACCGCGGCGGGCAGCACCGGCGCGGACGAGCCGCCCGGGATCACGGCCTTCAGCTGGCGACCGTTGCGGACGCCACCGGCCAGTTCCAGCAACTTTGCAAACGGTGTGCCCAGCGGGATTTCGTAGTTGCCGGGACGCTCGACGTCGCCGGACACCGAAAAGAGCTTGGTGCCACCGTTGTTCGGCTTGCCGATTTCCAGATAGGGCTGGCCGCCGTTGCGGATGATCCAGGGCACCGCCGCAAAGGTTTCGGTGTTGTTGATGGTGGTGGGCTTGCCGTACAGGCCGAAGCTGGCCGGGAATGGCGGCTTGAAGCGCGGCTGGCCTTTCTTGCCTTCCAGCGACTCCAGCAAGGCAGTCTCCTCGCCGCAGATGTAGGCGCCAAAACCATGGTGCGCATGCAACTGGAAGCTGAAGGTTGAACCGAGGATGTTGTCGCCCAACAGGCCGGCCGCCCGTGCTTCTTCCAGCGCGGCCTCGAAGCGTTCATAGACCTCGAAGATCTCACCGTGGATGTAGTTGTAGCCCACCTTGATGCCCATCGCGAAGGCGGCAATCGCCATGCCTTCGATGACGATGTGGGGGTTGTACATCAGGATGTCGCGGTCCTTGCAGGTGCCCGGCTCGCCTTCGTCCGAGTTGCAGACCAGGTACTTCTGGCCGGGGAACTGGCGCGGCATGAAACTCCACTTCAGGCCGGTCGGAAAGCCCGCACCGCCGCGGCCACGCAGTCCTGAGGTCTTGACCTCAGCGATGACCTGATCAGCCGTCATGCCTTCGCCGCCGTCCTTGCCCAGGATCTTGCGCAGCGCGGCGTAGCCGCCACGGGCTTCGTAGTCCTTGAGGCCCCAGTTCTTGCCGTTCAGATCGGCACAAATCTGCGCGCCGATATGCCTGTCGTGGAAGCAGGTTTCGGCACCTGTCGCTTGAAACTTCGAGAGATCCAGCATGCTCTTGCCCTCAGTTCTTCTCAGTGGCGGCATGCGCCTTGAGCGTGGCCAGCAACTCGTCCAGCCGTTGCTCGCTCATGAAACTGCACATCTGGCGGTCGTTGACCAGCAGCACCGGCGCGTCAGCGCAGGCGCCCAGGCATTCGCTCTTCTGCACGGTGAAGAGCCCGTCAGCGGTCGTGCCGCCCTGCTCCACGCCCAGCTTGTGGCACAGATGGTCCAGGGCACTTTGTCCATCCCGCAGCTGGCAAGGCAGATTGGCACAGACATTCAGCTTGAACTTGCCCAGCGGACGCTGGTTGTACATGTTGTAGAAGGTCGTGACCTCGTACACCGCGATCGCGGGCATGCGGAGGTAGGCCGCAATCACGTCCTCTGCCTCGCGGGACACATGGCCCTGCTCCTGCTGAACGATTGTCAGGCAAGCCATCACGGCCGACTGTCGCTGTTCAGGCGGGTACTTGGCAACTTCGCGGTCGAAGCGAGCGCGGGTGGCGTCGCTGAGTTGGTATGCGCTGCTCATCGGTCAATCTCGCCGAAAACAATGTCCATCGTGCCGATCACGGCCACCGCGTCGGCAATCATGTGGCCGCGCGACATCTCGTCGAGGGCCGCCAGATGGGAGAAGCCAGGGGCGCGGATCTTCAGGCGGTAAGGTTTGTTCGCGCCGTCGCTGACCATATAGATGCCGAACTCGCCCTTGGGGTGCTCGACGGCGGCATAAGCCTCGCCCTCAGGCACCCGGAAGCCTTCAGTGAAGAGCTTGAAGTGGTGGATCAGCTCTTCCATGTTGGACTTCATGCCCACACGCGAAGGCGGCGCCACCTTGTGGTTGTCGGTGATCACGGGGCCAGGGTTCTTGCGCAGCCAGTCGACGCATTGCTGGATGATGCGATTGGACTGGCGCATTTCTTCGATCCGCACCACATAGCGATCGTAGGTGTCCCCGTTAGTGCCGACGGGGATGTCGAAGTCCATCTGGCTGTAGACCTCATAAGGTTGGGTCTTGCGCAGGTCCCAGGGGATGCCGGTCGAGCGCAGCATGGCGCCCGTCAAGCCCAGGTTCAGAGCCCGTTCCTGGGTCACGACACCAATGCCCACCGTGCGCTGCTTCCAGATCCGGTTGTCGGTCAGCAGGGTTTCGTAGTCGTCAACGTTGGCGGGGAAGCGCTTGCAGAAGTCGTCGATGAAATCCAGCAACGTGCCCTGGCGGTTTTCGTTCAGGCGGGCAATCGCCTTGGCGTTCTTGATCTTGCTGACCTTGTACTGCGGCATGCTGTCCGGCAGGTCGCGATAGACGCCGCCAGGACGGAAGTAGGCCGCGTGCATGCGAGCACCCGAGACGGCCTCATACATGTCGAACAGATCCTCGCGCTCGCGGAAGGCGTAGATCAGGATGTTCATCGCACCGCAGTCGATGCCATGCGCGCCGAGCCACAGCAGGTGATTCAGCAAACGTGTGATCTCGGAGAACATCACGCGGATGTACTGCGCCCGCACAGGCACTTCGAGCCCCAGCATCTTCTCGATGGCCAGGCAGTAGGCGTGCTCGTTGGACATCATCGACACGTAGTCGAGGCGGTCCATATAGGGCAGCGACTGGATGTAGGTCTTGCTTTCGGCCAGCTTCTCGGTGGCGCGGTGCAGAAGGCCGATGTGAGGATCAGCGCGCTGGATGACTTCGCCGTCGAGTTCAAGCACCAGGCGCAGCACACCGTGTGCTGCCGGGTGCTGCGGGCCAAAGTTCAGCGTGTAGTTCTTGATGTCTGCCATGGATCAGGACTCCCGCTGGGCCGTCCCGAGGGAGGCTTGCGCCCCGACGGGGGGCAGCGAACGAAGTTGAGCGTGGAGGTCAGTCATTTACAGACCGCCGTAGTTGTCTTCACGGATCACACGCGGCGTGATCTCACGCGGCTCGATGCTCACCGGTTGATAGATCACGCGCTTGGCAATGGCGTCGTAACGCATTTCCACATGCCCGGAGGTGGGGAAATCCTTGCGCATCGGATGACCGATGAAGCCGTAGTCGGTCAGGATGCGCCGCAGGTCTTCGTGGCCGACGAAAATGATGCCGAACAGGTCAAATGCCTCGCGCTCAAACCAGTTCGCGGCATTCCAGATCGGGTTGACCGAGTCGACTTGCGGGAAATCGTCGTCAGCGCAAAACACTTTCAGGCGGACGCGCCAGTTCTTGCTGACGGACAGCAAATGGACCACGACAGCAAAGCGCTGCCCTTCGTAGCCGCCATTGCCGTACTCACTGAAATCCAGGCCGCACAGGTCGATCAATTGCTCGAACTGCAGGTCGGCATGGTCGCGCAGAAGCTGTGCGACTTGCGCATAGTCCTGCGGGGTGACTTCGATCGTGATCTCGCCGAACTCTCGCTTCAGGCGCTGGATCTTGCCGCCGAGGGCCGCTTCCAGTGCTGCTTGCAGGGTATCAAGTTTGCTCATGGATGCAGGACCTCTCAACGTGCGATCGTGTTTTCACGTCGGATCTTGGCCTGCAGCTGCAGGATGCCGTACAGCAGAGCCTCGGCGGTCGGCGGACAGCCTGGCACGTAGACATCGACTGGAACGATGCGATCACAGCCGCGCACCACCGAATAGCTGTAGTGGTAATAGCCACCGCCATTGGCGCAGGAGCCCATGCTCAAGACCCAGCGCGGTTCCGCCATCTGGTCGTAGACCTTGCGCAGTGCCGGCGCCATCTTGTTGCACAAGGTGCCGGCCACGATCATCAAGTCAGACTGGCGCGGACTTGGGCGAAACAGCATGCCGAAGCGGTCGATGTCGTAGCGCGCCGCACCGGCGTGCATCATCTCCACCGCGCAACATGCCAGGCCGAACGTCATCGGCCACAGGGATCCGGTCTTCGACCAGTTGATCAGCTTGTCGACCGAGGTGGTGACGAAGCCTTCTTTCAAAACGCCTTCGATGCCCATGGGGTGTGCCTTCGGGTCAGCTCGTTATTCCCAGTCCAGGGCGCCTTTTTTCCACTCGTAGACAAAGCCCACGACCAGAATGCCCAGGAAAATCATCATCGCCCAGAAACCGGTGGGCCCAATTTCCCGCAAGGCTACCGCCCAAGGGAACAGGAATGCGATTTCCAGATCAAACAAAATGAAGAGGATGGCAACGAGGTAATAGCGCACGTCGAATTTCATGCGCGCGTCCTCGAAAGCCTCGAAGCCGCACTCGTAGGGTGAGTTCTTGGCTTGGTCAGGACGATTCGGGCCCAGAAGGTAGCCCAGAACCTGCGGCGCGATTCCTACGCCTGCACCGACCAGAATGAATAGGATGACAGGCAGGTATTGTTCGAGGTTCATGATCGCCGCTCTATATGCAGTGTCCGACACAAAGCCAGACTTGAATCCATAAAAAGCAACGGGCGCGCCGCCAGCGAATCACTCCGCTCACGGACCGCGCCCGCCTTTTGCCCCGTAGCGGCATGGCCGCTACGACAGGGCGCTTCGACTGACATACTGCCGATCTCCACCTGCAGATACCGGCAAAACTGCCAGTCGATAAATTACTGGTGCCGACGGCGAGACTCGAACTCGCACAGCTTTCGCCACTACCCCCTCAAGATAGCGTGTCTACCAATTTCACCACGTCGGCTTCTTGTTTGTTGCCGTCTGATTGCGTGAGGTTTGCTGCTCAGACAGCCTCGAATTCTATACCGAAAAAACCCTAGCCCAAGCCACTTTGCCTCTGAAAACTTTCATTCTTGGCGCGCAGCGAGGGCTGATCAGGGGATGCTCAGTTCGAGACCGCAGACGCGGCCGGCTGCACGGCCGCAGGTGCCGTCGCGCCAGGGATTGCGGCCGCACCGGAGGCGGGCGCACTGATGGGCGCAGCACGATCGAGAATGCTCTCGGCCTGAGGTGCGGTCGAACGTGTGTTGGACATATAGGCCAGCGCCAGGGTGCAAACGAAGAACACCGTGGCGCAGACCGCCGTGCTGCGTGACAGGAAGTTGGCGCTGCCCGTGGCGCCGAACAGGCTGCCCGAAGCGCCACTGCCAAAGGATGCGCCCATGTCCGCACCCTTGCCGTGCTGCACCAACACCAAGCCAATCATCGCCAAGGCGCTCAACAACTGCAGCGCCAGCACCAGGTTCAACAAAACTTGCATTTCTAGTTCTCCAGGAAACTCATATCAGGGCCATGCAGCCCCGGATTCATCTTCAGCCAGCGGCCCGGCAGATCGCAGAAAAATCAGCTGCTTTCAGTGCGGCACCGCCGATCAAGCCACCGTCGATGTCGCCTTGGGCGAACAACTCCGCGGCATTGTCCGGCTTGACACTGCCGCCATACAGCAGCCGCATCGAGCCCGCCTTCTGCGTCGCAGCGGCCAACAGAGTGCGCAGTACGGCATGAACTGATTGCGCCTGCGCTGGGGAGGCGGTCAGGCCAGTCCCGATCGCCCAGACGGGCTCGTAGGCGACGACGATTTCGCCGATGCAATGGGTCAAGGTATGAATGACGGCGGACAGCTGACGTTTCACGACGGCCTCAGTCTGGCCCGCCTCGCGCTCAGCCAGGGTTTCGCCGACGCAAACAATCGGCGTCACACCGTGCGCCAAAGCGGCTTTGGCCTTGTCGGCCACCAGCTGATCGCTCTCGGCGTGATAGGCCCGACGCTCGGAATGCCCGACGATCACGTAGCGGCAGCCAAGATCCGCCAGCATGGCCGACGACACCTCGCCGGTGAATGCGCCCTGCTCATGTGCCGAACAATCCTGCGCGCCGAAGCTGACGTTGGTGCCGGTCAGCGCCAGCGCTGTCTCGGTGATGTAAGGGAACGGCACGCAGACTGCCACGTCAGCGTTCCATGGACCAGCCTCCTTCAGGCCGCTCAGCAACAAGCCATTGGCTGCACGGCTGCCGTGCATCTTCCAATTCCCTACGACCAGTTTCCTGCGCATCGCTTTCGTCTCCACAGTCAATCCTTTGCCCAGCTCAGCACGATCTTGCCGACATGCTCGCCGGACTCCATCAGGGCATGCGCTTCGGCGGCGCGATCAGCGGCAAGCTCCCGATAGATGACCGGCCGGATGCGGCGCGCCTCGAGCAGTGGCCACGCCTTCTGACGCAAGGCACGTGCAATCCCGGCCTTGAAGGCCAGCGACCGGGGGCGCAGTGTTGAGCCGCTGATCGTCAGGCGGCGGCGCAGCACCTGGCCGGCATCAAATCCGGCCTTGGTGCCACCCTGCACGGCGATGATCACGACGCGCCCATCGTCAGCCAGACACTCGATATTGCGGGCCACGTAGTCGCCCGCAACCATGTCCAGAATCACGTCGACGCCTTTGCCGCCGGTCGCTTGCTTCGTCTCGGCAACAAAGTCCTGCTCGCGGTAGTTGATAGCCACGTCTGCACCCAGCTCCAGACAAGCTGCCGCCTTCTCAGCGCTGCCGACCGTCACCAGCACGCGAGCGCCAAAGGCCTTGGCCAGCTGAATCGCCGTCACGCCGATGCCGCTGCTGCCGCCGTGGATCAGGATGCTCTCGCCCTCGCGCAGCTGCGCGCGCTCGAACACGTTGCTCCAGACGGTGAAGAAGGTCTCCGGCAGGCTCGCGGCCTCGACCATGCTCCAGCCCGCCGGCACCGGCAAGCATTGCGCCACCGGGGCGACGCACAACTCGGCATAACCGCCGCCAGCCACCAAGGCACAGACCGCATCACCAATCTTGAGACCGGCCTCAGCCAAAGCCATGGCGTCGCCGGCTGCAATGCGGCCGGCAACTTCCAGGCCGGGCAAATCACTTGCGCCAGCCGGCGGCGGGTAAGCCCCTTTGCGTTGCAGCACATCCGGGCGGTTGATGCCGTAGGCCTCAACCGCAATCAAGCACTCCCCGGCACCCGCTTGGGGGTCAGGGCGCTCGATCAGCTGCAGCACATCGGGCGCACCCGGCTGCGTGATGGCAATTGCCTTCATCGCTCGACCTTACTCGGCAGCGCCCTCTTCCGCCGCCGGAGCTGCAGGAGCAGGCGCCGGAGCGGCGTCGCGGTCGATCAGTGCCTTCATCGACAGCTTGATGCGACCTTTTTCGTCGGTCTCCAGCACCTTGACCTTGACGATCTGGCCTTCGGTCAGGAAGTCGGTGACCTTCTCGACGCGCTGGTGAGCGATCTGGCTGATGTGCAGCAGACCGTCCTTGCCAGGCAGCAGGTTGACCAGGGCACCGAAGTCCAGGATCTTGGTGATCGGGCCTTCGTAGACCTTGCCGATCTCCACTTCCGCGGTGATCTCCTGAATGCGCTTCTTTGCGTACTCAGCCTTTTCGCCGTCGGTCGAAGCGATCGTGATGGTGCCGTCTTCACCGATATCGATGGTGGTGCCGGTTTCTTCGGTCAGCGCACGGATGGTGGCGCCGCCCTTGCCGATCACATCACGGATCTTTTCCGGATTGATCTTCATGGTGTACAGGCGAGGCGCGAACTGCGACACCTCGCTGTTGGCCGTGCCCATGGCCTCGACCATCTTGCCCAGGATGTGCATGCGGGCTTCCTTGGCCTGAGCCAGCGCGACCTGCATGATTTCCTTGGTGATGCCCTGGATCTTGATGTCCATCTGCAGGGCGGTCACACCAGCCGTCGTGCCGGCCACCTTGAAGTCCATATCACCCAGGTGATCTTCGTCACCCAGGATGTCGGTCAGCACGGCGAAGCGGTTGCCGTCCTTGATCAGGCCCATGGCGATGCCGGCCACGTGGGCCTTCATCGGCACGCCGGCGTCCATCAGTGCCAGGCAGCCGCCGCAGACCGAAGCCATCGACGAGGAGCCATTGGACTCGGTGATTTCCGAGACCACACGCAGCGAGTACGGGAAGTCTTCCTTGCTCGGCAGCGCAGCAACCAGGGCACGCTTGGCCAGGCGGCCGTGACCGATTTCGCGGCGCTTGGGGCTGCCAACGCGACCGGTTTCGCCAGTGGCGAACGGAGGCATGTTGTAGTGCAGCATGAAGCGGTCTTCGAACTCGCCAGCCAGCGCGTCGATGCGCTGCGCATCGCGGTCCGTGCCCAGGGTTGCGACCACCAGGGCCTGGGTTTCACCACGCGTGAACAGTGCCGAGCCGTGGGTGCGCGGCAGCACGCTGTTGCGGATCTCGATGGGGCGCACGGTGCGGGTGTCGCGGCCGTCGATGCGCGGCTCGCCGGCCAGGATCTGGCTGCGCACGATGCGGGCTTCGATTTCGAACAGCAGGCCGTCGACTTCGACGCCGTCGAACTCCACGCCTTCTGCCTTCAAGGTCTCCTTGACCTTGGCATAGGCCTCGCGGCAGGCCTGGGTGCGGGCTTGCTTGGAGCGGATCTGGTAGGCCGCGCGCAGTGCGCCTTCAGCCAGCTCGGTAACCTTGGCGATGAAGGGCTCGTTCTTGGCCGGCGCCTTCCAGTCCCACATCGGCTTGCCTGCGTCGCGCACCAGCTCATGAATGGCGTTGATCGCGATGTTGCCCTGCTCGTGGCCGAACACCACGGCACCCAGCATCAGCTCTTCGCTCAGCTGGTCAGCTTCGGACTCGACCATCAGCACGGCGGACTCGGTGCCGGCGACGACCAGATCCATCTTCGAGTTGAGCAGCTCGGTCTTGCCCGGGTTCAGCACGTATTCGCCGTTGATGTAACCCACGCGCGCCGCGCCGATCGGGCCATTGAACGGGATGCCGGAGATGGACAAGGCAGCCGAGGTGCCGATCATCGCTGCGATGTCAGCCTGAACTTCCGGGTTCAGCGACAGCACGTGGATGACCACTTGCACTTCGTTGTAGAAGCCCTCGGGGAACAACGGGCGGATCGGGCGGTCGATCAGGCGGCTGGTCAGCGTCTCCAGCTCGCTGGGGCGGCCTTCACGCTTGAAGAAGCTGCCGGGGATCTTGCCGGCGGCATAGGTCTTCTCGAGATAGTCGACGGTCAGCGGGAAGAAATCCTGACCGGCCTTGGCCTCGCTCTTGGCCACCACGGTGGCCAGCACCACGGTGCCCTCGATGTCGACGATGACAGCACCGCTCGACTGGCGGGCAACTTCACCGGTCTCCAGCGTCACGCTGTGCTGACCCCATTGGAAGGTCTTGGTGACTTTGTTGAACATGCTCATGCTCTTTCCTCTCTTAGTGACGGCCGCTTGCGGTGCGGCGCATGACCGGGAGTGGGACTGGGTTTGGCGGTTTGCCATTCCAGCAAGGCTCGGCAATGAACCTTGCTGGAATGACATAGCAGCGCCACGTCAGCTCAACCCCTATCGGACGACGAATCGATGAAACGCAAAGAGCCTGTACTGGCTTGCATCCAGACAGGCTCTTTGTGCACCGGCGTGACTTACTTACGCAGGCCCAGCTTCTGGATCAGCGCCGTGTAACGCGCCGCGTCCTTGGACTTCAGGTAAGCCAGCAGGCTCTTGCGGGTATTGACCATCTTCAGCAGACCGCGACGGCCATGGTGGTCCTTGGCGTGGGTCTTGAAGTGGGGCGTCAGATCGTTGATGCGGGCGGTCAACAGGGCCACTTGGACTTCCGGGGATCCGGTGTCGTTGGCGCTGCGAGCGTTAGCCTTGACGATTTCAGCTTTGTTCAGATCGGCGACTGCCATGATGCGTTCCTTGGTATCGGAATTCCGCTGGGCAGCGCACGGCAAAACAGCCGGCATGGCTCACAGACGGTTTCCAGGGTTTTAACTTGCGGTCACAGGTGAAACCGACCCGTGCCGTGCCTTGCTCTGTGCCGGCCAGGCCCGCCGCAAAGGCAGGACTGAAACACAAAACCTGCGGATTATAGACCAAGCCCTTGGAGCTGACGGCGACCACCTTCCAGCAATCGCTCTGTACCGCTTGCTGCGGGCGCCTCCGCAGCCAGGACACCCCGTTGCGCGGGCGGATCTGTGATCAGCTCTGGCGCCGTTTCACTTCAGTCCCGCAGGCCGTTCCATCTTGCAGGCATGAGGCTGCTCAGCCTTGCTGGCGTCGACGAAACGTACAGTTCGGAAGCCGTAGCCGGAACCCTCGTTGTCAAAGCGGACGCCAGGGCTGCCAGCCCGCTTCATCATGCTGACGTAGAGCGGCTGGATGAACTGGTGATCCGCGGCGCGCATGGTGCCCTGGTGCATGCCGCCCAAGGCCTTGCCATCGAACTTCAAGCCTTCCATCGCACGCGCCACGGCGGCCGGCTCGGCGCTGCGGGCCTTCTCGATGCCGGCGACCAGCACCTCCACCATGGCCTGCATGCGGGCATGAACGTAATCGTCTTCAGGCTTGGGGAACCGCTCGCGGAAAGCCGCATAGAAACGGTCGGAGCTGGGCGTGCCCACATTCGGATGCCACTCGGCCACAGCCAGCACGCGGTCGATGCCGCTCTCGCCCAGCGCTGCCGGCACACCCAGAGCGTTGCCATAGAAGGTGTAGAAGCGGGCATCGACGCCCACTTCCTTGGCGGCCTTGATCAGCAGCGTCAGGTCATTGCCCCAGTTGCCGGTCAGCACGGCTTGCGCGCCGCTGGCCTTGATCTTGGTGGCATAGGGGATGAAGTCTTTCACACGCCCGACCGGATGCAACTCGTCGCCGACGATCTGCATGTCGGGGCGCTTGGCCGCGATCATCTCGCGCCCTTTCTTCAGCACATGCTGGCCGAAGCTGTAGTCCTGCCCGATCAGGTAGATGCGCTGCACGCTGCTGTCTTCCGCGAGCTGGTCAGTCAGCGCAGCCAGGCGCATGTCTGCATGGGCATCGAAGCGGAAGTGCCAGAAGCTGCACTTCTCGTTCGTCAGCGCGGGGTCAACGGCGGAGTAGTTGAGGAACAGCGCGCGGCGCTGCGGCTCGCGCTCGTTGTGCTTGTTGAGTGCATCGATCAAGGCGGAGGCCGTGGCCGAGCTGTTGCCCTGCAGGACGAAGCTCACGCGCTGGTCGATCGCCGCTCTCAGCATGGACAGAGCCTCCTCGGTTGCACCCTTGCTGTCGAAGCGTGTCAAGCTCAGCGGCCGGGCGCCGCCAGGCAGCTTGACGCCACCGCGGGCGTTCACCCGCTCGACAGCCCAGACCAGATTGCGGTGCACCGCCTCTCCAGCGTTGCCAAACGGGCCGGACAGCCCCTCGATCATGCCCAGCTTGATGGGTTCCGGCGCTGCATGGGCGAGAGCGCCTGCCAGCACGGCCACAGCGGCGCCGAGCGACTTGATCCACAGGCGGCTTGCGAAAAAGGACTTTTGATTCATTTCACGTACGTTGGCTGAGCCATGCTGAAAAGTGCGCGCTCAAGGCGCGCGGTAGGTGCCGCTGGCTAGTGCTCAGCGGGTTCCAGGCTAGGTAACTGCACCAGAGACAGTGCTCAGGTCCCAGCGGGGCCGGACGGCAAAGCTCCCATCGGTGTCTGGCGCGGCAAGGCCGCGCTGCAGCCGCAAGGCGGCGGCCATTGCGATCATGGCGCCGTTGTCGGTGCACAGCTGCAGTTCTGGGTAGTGCACGCGCACGGCGCGTTTGGCGCAGGCGGCATTCAGTTGCTCACGCAGCAAGGCATTGGCGCCAACACCGCCGGCCACCACCAGGCGCTTCAATCCGGTCTCCTTGAGCGCCAGCATCGACTTCTTCACCAGCACCTCAACGATGGCGGCCTGCGTGGCGGCTGCCAGATCGGCGCGCTGCTGCTGGCTTGGCGCGGCGCCAAGTTTCTTCACCTGCGTCAATACCGCCGTCTTCAGCCCGGCAAAACTGAAATCGGGCTTGCCGCTGTGCAGCAGCGGTCTCGGCAACTCGAAGGCCCCCGCATCGCCCTGCTGCGCCAGCTTCGCGAGATGCGGACCGCCGGGATAAGGCAGGCCGAGCAGCTTCGCACTCTTGTCAAAGGCTTCGCCGGCCGCGTCGTCGATGGTCTCACCCAGGATTTCGTACTGCCCGACATCATCGACGCGCATCAGCTGCGTGTGTCCGCCGGACACCAGCAGCGCGACGAAGGGGAACTCCGGCGGGTCGGCTGACAAGAAAGGAGACAGCAAATGACCTTCCAGGTGATGGATCGGCAGGCTGGGCTTTCCGAGGGCCGCAGCCAGCGCAACCGCCACACCAGCGCCCACCAGCAGGGCACCGGCCAGTCCTGGGCCTTGCGTGTAGGCCACCACATCCACATCCTGAAGCGCCAGACCCGATTGCGCCAGCACTTCGCGCGTCAGCGGCAGCACGCGGCGGATGTGGTCACGCGATGCCAATTCCGGCACCACACCGCCGTAGGCCTGATGCATGGCGATCTGGCTGTGCAAGGCCTCGCCCAGCAGCCTGGGCACGCCCTGCCCGTTCTCAGGCAACTCGACCAGCGCAACGCCGGTCTCATCGCAGGAGGACTCGAAACCCAGCACCCGCAACATGGGTCAGTTCTTCTCGCGTGCGTGGTTGATCGAGTACTTGGGAATCTCGATCGTCACATCAGCCTGGCCGAGGATGGCCTGGCAGCTCAGTCGCGAATCCGGTTCAAGTCCCCAGGCGCGGTCGAGCATGTCCTCTTCACCCTCTTCCATCTCGGACAGCGTCCGGCCGCCTTCGCGGACGATGACGTGGCAGGTCGTGCAGGCGCACACCATATCGCAGGCATGCTCGATCTCGACGCCGTTGTCGAGCAGCGCTTCGCAGATCGAGGTGCCGGCCGGGGCGCTGAGCTGTCGGCCATCGGGGCAGTACTCGGCGTGGGGAAGAATCTTGATGGTTGGCATAAGGCTGTTCCAGTCAAACCTGATCGATGGTGCGGCCGGCCAGGGCCTGATGGATGCCGCGGTTCATGCGGGCAGCGGCAAAGGCTTCGGTCCCCTTGGCCAAGTCGTCGACCGCCGCCGTGATGGCTGACGCGTCGTCGCTTTGCGCAACGGTGGACAGGGCCTGAAGGAGGGCTTGGATGTCCGCCAACTCGGCCGGATCCAGCAGATCGCCGTCGGCAGCCAGCGCCGAGTGCGTGGCCAGCGTCATGCGCTCGGCATCGACACGCGCCTCACGCAGCGCCCGCGCCTGCATATCGGTCTCAGCCGCAGCGAAGCCATCCTTCAGCATCGCAGCCACCTGCTCGTCCGACAGGCCATAGCTGGGTTTGACCTGTACCGCGGCTTCGACGCCGGAGCTGAGCTCCTTGGCCGACACGCTCAGCAGTCCGTCGGCATCGACCTGGAAGGTCACGCGGATGCGTGCGGCGCCAGCCACCATGGGCGGTATGCCTCGCAGTTCAAAGCGGCCAAGCGAGCGGCATTCGCTGACCAGCTCGCGCTCGCCTTGCAGCACATGGATGGCCATTGCGGTCTGACCATCCTTGAAGGTGGTGAAGTCCTGCGCCTTGGCCACCGGGATGGTCGCATTGCGTTCAATGACGCGCTCAACCAAGCCGCCCATGGTCTCCAGACCCAGCGACAGGGGGATCACGTCCAGCAGCAGAATCTCGCCATCAGCGGCATTGCCGGCCAGCTGGTTGGCCTGGATGGCGGCGCCGAGCGCCACCACCTCATCGGGGTTGAGATTGGTCAGCACCTTGGCGTCACCATTCGGGCCGAACAGCGCGCCGACGGCCGCTCGCACGCAGGGCATGCGGGTTGAGCCGCCCACCATGACTGTGCCGTTCACTTCCTCGGCCTTGACCTTGGCATCGCGCAGGACGCGGCGCACCGACGCCAGAGTCTTGTCGACAAGCGGCTTGGCCAGTTCGTCAAATTGGGCCCGTGTCACCGGCACGCTGACGCTGCCGGCATCCAGCGCGGCCGTCAGTGTTGTCGCATCGGCATCGCTGAGTGCCTCTTTGGCGGCGCGGGCGGCCACCAGGATGCGACGCTTGTCCTGGGCGCTATCAATCTGCAGGCCACTCTGGGCCAGGGCCCAATCGGCCAAGCTGCGGTCGAAATCATCGCCGCCGAGCTGCGCGTCACCACCGGTGGCGACCACCTCAAACACCCCCTTGGACAGTCGCAGCAAGGAGATGTCGAAGGTGCCGCCGCCCAGGTCGTAGACCGCATAGAGCCCTTCGCTGGCGTTGTCCAGGCCGTAGGCAATGGCGGCCGCCGTAGGTTCGTTGATCAGGCGCAGCACGTTCAGGCCAGCCAGCTGCGCCGCATCCTTGGTGCCCTGGCGCTGCGCGTCGTCAAAGTAGGCGGGCACGGTGATCACGGCGCCAAACACATCGTCGGCGAAGCTGTCCTCGGCGCGGTAGCGCAAGGTGGCCAGGATCTCTGCCGAAACCTCGACAGGCGACTTCAAACCCTCGCGGGTCTCAATGGCCAGCATGCCGGGCTGATCCACAAAGTGGTAGGGCAGCTTGCCGCGATTGGCGATGTCGCCCAGGCTGCGGCCCATGAAGCGTTTCACCGAAACCAGGGTATTTTCCGGATCCTCGGCTTGCGCGGCCAGCGCGTCGGCGCCGATCTGCCGGCCGCCATCGCCCAGGTAGCGCACCGCCGAAGGCAGGATCACCCGCCCCTGCTCGTCCGGCAGGCATTCGGCCACGCCGTGGCGCACCGACGCGACCAGCGAATGCGTGGTCCCCAGGTCGATGCCGACCGCAATGCGTCGCTCATGTGGATTGGGCGAAGCGCCCGGTTCGGAAATCTGCAGCAGTGCCATCTTCTTATTGTCCCAGCGCGTCGAGGCGCTTATCTATGTCGGCCCGGAAGCGGGCGACGAACATCAGGGCGCGAACCTGCTCCGCCGCCGCCCTGGCGTCATCGGCCTGATCCAGCAAGCGCGCGGTTTCCGCCAACAAGGTTTGCTCACGTGCAGCCACCTCGTCATCCAAGGCCTGCACCGCAGTTGCGTCGGCAGCCTCGTCAAGCGCTTCCCGCCAGGCCATCTGCTCCATCAGGAACTGGGTCGGCATGCGGGTGTTGTCCTCCACATGCAGTGGCGCGCCGCGCAACTCACACAGATAGGCAGCGCGCTTGAGTGGGTCACGCAGGCGCTGATGCGCCTCATTGACTCGCAGGGCCCATTGCATGGCTTGACGCTGAGCTGCTGCTCCTTCGGTGGCGAACTTGTCGGGATGCACCTTGGCGGCCAAGGCCTTCCAGCGCGCCTCGATTTCGGCGCGATCCTGTACCTGGCACTGCGGCAGGCCGAAGAGGCTGAAGTCGTCGTCGTCAAGTCTCATGCGAGGCGATCGAAGATCGTAAAAAAGCAAAGGCGCGGCCAGTGAGCCGCGCCGTCGGTTTCGAAGGGGGCTGACCTTAGACGCGGAAGGACTCGCCGCAACCGCAGCGGTCTTTCTCGCGCGGATTCCTGAACTTGAAGCCTTCGTTGAGCCCTTCGCGCACGAAGTCAAGCTCCGTGCCATCCAGATACGGCAGGCTCTTGGGATCGATCAGGATCTTGATGCCATGCCCCTCGAAGACCACATCTTCCGGAGCCACGTCGTCGGCATACTCAAGCTTGTAGGCCAGGCCCGAGCAACCCGTGGTCTTCACGCCCAGGCGCACGCCCACGCCCTTGCCGCGTTTGGCGATGTAGCGCGTCACGTGCCGCGCAGCCGCTTCTGTCAAGGTCACTGACATCCGTGCGCCCTCTTCCTTACTGTGTGTGCTTGGCGCGGTAGTCGTCCACCGCAGCCTTGATGGCATCCTCAGCCAGGATGGAGCAGTGGATCTTCACCGGCGGCAAGGCCAGTTCCTCGGCGATCTGCGTGTTCTTGATCTCAAGCGCCTGGTCCAGGCTCTTGCCCTTGACCCACTCGGTCACCAGAGAGCTCGACGCAATCGCAGAGCCGCAGCCGTAGGTCTTGAACTTGGCGTCCTCGATGAGGCCGGTCGCGGGGTTGACCTTGATCTGCAGCTTCATCACGTCGCCACAAGCCGGCGCACCGACCATGCCGGTGCCGACGCTGTCGTCACCCTTTTCGAAGGCGCCGACGTTGCGGGGGTTCTCGTAATGGTCAACGACCTTTTCGCTGTATGCCATGGTGTTCTTCTCCTAACGACGGGGTTGACCGCTCAGTGCGCGGCCCATTGAATGGTCGACAGATCGATGCCGTCCTTGTACATGTCCCACAGGGGTGAGAGCTCGCGCAACTTGGCCACCCGATCCTTCAGCGTGGCGATCGCGTAGTCGATCTCGTCCTCGGTCGTGAAGCGGCCGATGGTCATGCGCAGCGAGGAATGCGCCAGCTCGTCGCTGCGGCCCAGTGCGCGCAGCACATAGCTGGGCTCAAGACTTGCCGAGGTGCAGGCCGAACCCGAGGAAACGGCCAAGCCCTTAACGCCCATGATCAGGCTCTCGCCTTCCACATAGTTGAACGAGATGTTCAGGTTGTGCGGCACGCGCTTCTCAAGATCGCCGTTGATGAAGACCTGCTCGATGCCGCTGAGGCCGTCGATCAGGCGCTTCTGCAGCATGCGGATGCGTTCGCTCTCGACACCCATCTCTTCGCGGGCGATGCGGAAGGCTTCGCCCATGCCGACGATCTGGTGCGTGGGCAGCGTGCCCGAACGCATGCCGCGCTCATGGCCGCCACCATGCATCTGCGCCTCCAGCCGCACCCGCGGCTTGCGGCGCACATACAGCGCACCCATGCCCTTCGGGCCGTAGGTCTTGTGCGCCGACATGCTCATCAGGTCGATGGGCAAGCTGGCCAGATCGATGGCGACCTTGCCGGTGGCTTGCGCAGCATCCACGTGGAAGATGACGCCGCGCTCACGGCACAGCGTACCCAGAGCCACCACATCCTGGATGACGCCGATCTCGTTGTTGACGAACATCACCGAAGCCAGGATGGTGTCCGGCCGCAGCGCCGCCTTGAACGCCTCCAGGTCCAGCAAGCCGTCGGCTTGCACGTCGAGGTAGGTGACTTCGAAGCCCTGACGCTCCAGCTCGCGCATGCTGTCCAGCGTGGCCTTGTGCTCGGTCTTGACCGTGATCAGGTGCTTGCCGCGGGTCTTGTAGAACTGCGCAGCGCCCTTGAGCGCCAGGTTGATGGATTCGGTGGCGCCGGAAGTCCAGACGATCTCGCGCGGGTCGGCACCGATCAACTCGGCCACCTGCACGCGAGCGTTCTCGACCGCCTCTTCAGCCTCCCACCCCCAAGCGTGGCTGCGCGAAGCCGGGTTGCCGAAGTGCTCGCGCAACCAGGGAACCATGGCATCCACCACGCGGGGGTCGACCGGCGTCGTCGCGCCGTAGTCCATGTAGATCGGGAAATGAGGCGTCATGTCAGTAGTTAGAAATTACTTGGTGAATGCGTTGCCGAGGGCGAACACCGAATTCGGCGCGGTCACGCGGATGGGCTTGACCACCGGCTGCGAGGAGATGGCGCGCTTGATCGGCGCCTCTTCGATGGTGACGCCCTTGGCCAGCTGATCCTCGACCAGCTTGCGCAGCGACACCGAGTCCAGATACTCGATCATCTTGGCGTTCAGGCTGGTCCACAGCTCGTGGGTGATGCAACGGCCGGCGTCACCGCCCATGCAGTTTTCCTTGCCGCCACAGCCGGTGGCGTCGATCGGCTCATCGACGGCGACGATGATGTCGGCCACCGTGATCTCCTCGGACTTCCGGCCCAAGGAATAGCCGCCGCCCGGGCCGCGCGTGCTCTCCACCAACTCGTGGCGGCGCAGCTTGCCGAACAGCTGTTCCAGGTAGGACAGGGAAATCTGCTGGCGTTGACTGATGGCAGCCAGAGCGACAGGTCCGCTGTTTTCACGCAAGGCCAAGTCAATCATCGCGGTGACGGCGAAGCGACCTTTGGTAGTCAAACGCATGAAAATCTCCTTCAATCCACGGGAACTTGAGCCAGCAAATCAGGCACCTTGGCTGCTGGCACACCAATCAAACGGGTTAACCCTTGGGTATGCCTGAGTAGTTTACTCAATTATTCACAGGCTTGCAGTGAACGCACCCGGCGCACGTGGCCGGAAGAAGCAAGGCGGCGCCAGGCGCTAGCCGCGGCGTGCAGGGCTGGCGTCGAAGGGCACGATGTTGTCGTGTACCGACGCGCCGAATGCCTGTTCCCGCAGTTGAGCCAGCTGGTCGCGGATGCGGGCGGCCTTCTCGAACTCGAGATTGCGGGCCAGCTCCAGCATCTGCTTCTCCAGCTGGCCGATACGCTTGCCCAGGTCCTTTTCGGACATTTGCTCAAGCTCGGCGACCTGTACGAGCTGCTGATCGTCGCGACCGGGCTTGTTCGAGTAGACGCCTTCGATCAACTCCTTGATGCGCTTGTTCAGCCCGCGCGGCGTGATGCCATGCTCGGTGTTGAAGGCAATCTGCTTGGCGCGCCGGCGCTCCGTCTCGCCAATGGCCTTGCGCATCGACTCGGTGATACGGTCCCCGTACAGGATGGCCTTGCCGTTGAGGTTGCGAGCCGCGCGGCCGATGGTCTGGATCAGGCTGCGCTCGGCCCGCAGGAAACCTTCCTTGTCAGCGTCCAGGATGGCCACCAGCGAGACCTCGGGGATGTCCAGCCCTTCGCGCAGCAGGTTGATGCCCACCAGCACATCGAAGGTCCCCAGACGCAGATCGCGCAAGATCTCCACCCGCTCGACCGTGTCGATGTCTGAGTGCAGATAGCGCACCTTGACGCCGTTGTCGTTCAAGTAATCCGTCAGCTGTTCGGCCATGCGCTTGGTCAGCGTGGTGATCAGAACGCGCTCGCCGACGTCCACGCGCAGCCGGATCTCACTCAGCACATCATCCACTTGACGGGCGGCCGGGCGCACTTCGATGACAGGGTCGACCAGGCCGGTCGGACGCACGAGCTGCTCGACCACCTGGCCGGAATGCTCCTTCTCGTAAACCGCTGGCGTCGCTGACACGAACACCGCCTGGCGCATCTTGCGCTCGAACTCCTCGAACTTCAGCGGCCGGTTGTCGAGTGCGCTGGGCAGGCGAAAGCCATACTCCACCAGCGTCGTCTTGCGTGCGCGGTCGCCGTTGTACATGCCGCCGAACTGGCCGATCAGCACATGGCTCTCGTCGAGAAACATCAGCGCATCAGGCGGCAGATAGTCCACCAGCGTCGGCGGCGGATCGCCGGGCGCCGCCCCCGACAGGTGGCGGGTGTAGTTCTCGATGCCCTTGCAGTGGCCGACTTCCTGCAGCATCTCCAAATCAAAGCGCGTGCGCTGCTCCAGGCGCTGCGCCTCGACCAGCTTGCCCTCGGCGACGAACTGGCCGACGCGCTCGCGCAGCTCGATCTTGATGGTCTCGGCCGCTGCCAGCACGCGCTCACGCGGGGTCACGTAATGGCTGCTGGGATAAACGGTGAAGCGCGGGATCTTCTGCCGCACCTTGCCCGTCAGCGGGTCGAAGAGCTGCAGGCTTTCCAGCTCGTCGTCAAACATCTCGATGCGCAGCGCCAGCTCGGAGTGCTCGGCCGGGAACACGTCAATGGTGTCGCCACGCACGCGGAAATGGCCGCGGGTGAACTCCATCTCATTGCGTGTGTACTGCATGCGCGTCAGCTGCGCGATCACATCCCGCTGGCCGAGCTTGTCGCCCACGCGCAGTGTCATCACCATCTGGTGATAGTCCGCCGGACTGCCGATACCGTAGATGGCCGAGACCGAAGCCACGATCACCACATCGCGCCGCTCCAACAGACTCTTGGTGCACGACAGCCGCAGCTGCTCGATCTGCTCGTTGATCGCGCTGTCCTTCTCGATGAACAGGTCGCGCTGCGGCACATAGGCCTCAGGCTGGTAGTAGTCGTAGTAGCTGACGAAGTACTCGACCGCATTCTTCGGGAAGAACTCGCGGAACTCGCTATAGAGCTGGGCCGCCAGCGTCTTGTTGGGCGCGAAGATGATGGCCGGCCGGCCCAGCCGCGCAATCACATTGGCCATCGTGAAGGTCTTGCCGGAGCCCGTCACGCCCAGCAGGGTCTGATAGCTCAAGCCGTCATTGATGCCCTCGCACAGCTGCGCGATGGCCGCCGGCTGGTCACCGGCCGGCGGAAAGGGCTGGAACAGCTGGAATGGCGAGCCTTCGAATGTGACGAACTCTCCCTTCGGCGCCTCGGCGCTGTCTGGGGTGGTTTCTGGAACGGTACTCGCTGCGTGCATCGGGCAATCCCTGATTGGCGGTTCAGACCGCCCTAAAATCAGCCCGCTCTGCGCCGGCTGCCAACTCGACAGCGTAGCGCAGGCGCTCCCCGCGTGCCGCCCGGTCACGCCCATGCTCATGCCAACGTCCTGTCAGGAAAGTCCCATGTCCTTGTTTGCCGCTGTCGAAATGGCCCCCCGCGACCCCATTCTGGGTCTGAATGAACAGTTCAATGCCGACACCAACCCGGCCAAGGTCAATCTGGGCGTCGGCGTCTATTACGACGAGAACGGCAAGCTGCCGCTGTTGAAGTGCGTGGCCCAGGCCGAAGCGCAGATGCAGGCCGACCCGAAGGCGCGCGGCTATCTGCCGATCGACGGCATCGCCGCCTATGACAAGGCTGTGCAGGCCCTGGTGTTCGGCGCCGACAGCGCCGTGCTGGCGGCCAAGCGTGTCGCGACGGTGCAGGCCATCGGCGGCACCGGCGGCCTGAAGATTGGCGCCGACTTCCTCAAGCGCCTGAACCCCGGCGCCAAGGTGCTGATCTCGGACCCCTCCTGGGAAAACCACCGCGCGCTGTTTGCCAACGCCGGTTTCCCGGTCGAGACCTATCCCTACTACGACGCCGGCAAGCTCGGCATCAATTTTGAAGGCATGCTGGCGGCGCTGAACGCCGCGCCTGCCGGCACGGTCGTGGTGTTGCACGCCTGCTGCCACAACCCGACGGGCTACGATTTGACGCCTGCGCAGTGGGATCAGGTCGTGGCCGCCGTCAAGGCGCGTGGCTTGGTGGCTTTCCTGGACATGGCCTACCAGGGCTTTGGCGAAGGCATCGCCGAAGACGGCGCCGTGATTCAGCAGTTCCTGGCCGCAGGCCTGGACTTCTTTGTCTCGACCAGCTTCTCCAAGAGCTTCTCGCTGTACGGCGAGCGGGTTGGCGCGCTGAGCGTGGTGTGCGCCTCGGCCGAGGAATGCACCAAGGTGCTGTCGCAGCTGAAGATTGTCATCCGCACCAACTACTCCAACCCGCCGACGCATGGCGCACAGGTCGTTGCCAGCGTGCTGTCCACACCCGAGCTGCGCAAGCTGTGGGAGGACGAACTGGCCGGCATGCGCCTGCGTATCCGCGCGATGCGCCAGGCTTTGGTCGACGCGCTCAAAGCGGCAGGCGTCACATCCGACCTGAGCTTCGTCACGCGCCAGAAGGGCATGTTCAGCTACTCCGGGCTGAATGCCGCCCAGATGCAAAAGCTGCGCAGTGAGTTCGGTGTTTACGGCGTCGATTCGGGCCGCATCTGCGTGGCAGCACTGAATGAGAAGAACCTGCCCGTCGTCGCAAAGGCGATGGCGAGCGTGATGCAGGGCTGAGAACTGCCGGCCAGCTGAGCACTTGTTCCGGGTTTGCCTGCTGGCAAACCCGATCTATGCTGCATTGCACAATTTCTGGCACTATTGTGGGGCGGAGCACCCTTGCTCCCTCCACTCACCGACCGAGGTCCGCCCATGCTGTACCAGCTTTACGAAACCCAGCGCGCACTGATGAGCCCGTTCGCCGAGTTCGCCAGCGCCTCGGCCAAGCTCTACAGCCACCCGCTGTCGCCCTTCGCGCACACGCCGATGTCTCAGCGCTTGTCGGCGGGGCTGGATCTGATGCACCGCCTGGCCAAGGAATACGAGAAGCCGCAGTTCGACATCCGCGGCATCGAGGTTGATGGCGTCGAGGTGGCGGTGCAGGAACTGGTGCCGGTGACCAAGCCTTTCTGCCGCCTGCTGCGTTTCAAGCGTTACACGGACGATCTGGCAGTGCTGAGCAAGATGAAGGAGCAACCCACCGTTCTGGTGGTAGCGCCGCTGTCCGGCCACCACAGCACCTTGCTGCGCGACACCGTCAAGCAACTGCTGAAGGACCACAAGGTCTTCATCACCGACTGGACCGATGCACGCATGGTCCCGCTGGAGGATGGTCCTTTCCATCTGGATGACTACATCGCCTATGTGCAGGAGTTCATCCGCCACATCGGCCCTGAGTGCCATGTGATCTCCGTCTGCCAGCCGACGGTGCCGGTGCTGGCCGCGATCTCCTTGATGGCCAGCAATGGCGAGCAGACGCCGCGTTCGATGACCATGATGGGTGGCCCCATCGACGCCAGCAAGAGCCCGACCGCCGTCAACAACCTGGCCATGAACCGCAGCTTCAGCTGGTTCGAGACCAATGTGATCTACCGGGTGCCGACCAACTTCCCCGGCGCCGGCCGCGCCGTCTATCCAGGCTTTCTGCAGCACACCGGTTTTGTGGCGATGAACCCGGATCGGCATGCCACTTCGCACTACGACTATTTCCTCGACCTGGTGCAAGGCGATGACGAGGGCGCGGAAGCCCACCGCCAGTTCTATGACGAATACAACGCCGTGCTGGACATGCCGGCCGAGTACTACCTGGACACCATCAAGACCGTGTTCCAGGACTTCGCGCTGATCAACGGCACCTGGGTGGTTGATGGCCAATTGGTGCGGCCGCAGGACATCAAGGGCACCGCCCTGCTGACTGTCGAAGGCGAGCTGGACGACATCTCGGGCGCGGGCCAGACCCGTGCTGCGCACGGCCTGTGTTCGGGCATCGACGCTGAGCACCAGCACCACTATGTGGCCGAAGGCGCAGCCACTACGGCATCTTCTCCGGCCGCGTTGGCGCGAGAAGGTCTACCCGCAGGTGCGTGACTTCATCGCGAAGTACGACCACGCGGGGACGATCACGGCGGCGGCTCCCAAGCGCCGCAAGCGCACTTGAGTGGCTCGGCGCGCGAGCGCGCGCTGGCCGATCTGATCGATCAGGCGCTGCCGCAGACGCAGTGCACCCGTTGCGCCTATCCGGACTGCCGTGCCTATGCGGACGCGATCGCCCGCGGCGAGGCGCAGATCAACCAGTGTCCGCCAGGTGGCGCCGAAGGCGTGCAGCGCCTGGCTGCGCTGACGAATCGGCCTGTGCTGGCGCTCGACCCCGCCCACGGCGTTGAGGCGCCGCGCGCACTGGCCGTGATCGATGAAAGCTGGTGCATCGGCTGCACGCTGTGCATCAAGGCCTGTCCGGTCGACTGCATCGTCGGCGCACCGAAACTGATGCACCTGATCGTCGAGTCGCAGTGCACCGGTTGCGAGTTGTGCGTGCCGGCCTGCCCGGTTGATTGCATCAGCATGAAGCCGATCTCCAGCCAGGCCACCGGCTGGCAAGCCTGGAGCCCCGAGGCCGCCACTGAGGCGCGCGACCGCTACCGATGGCGCAAGGAGCGCCTGCAGCGCGACAAGCGCGAAAACGATGAGCGGCTGCGCTTGAAGGCGGAAGCCAAGCTCAGCAATCTGGCCGAGGCATCTCGTCTGACAGACCCGGTGCAACTTGAACGCAAGCGGCAAGTGATCGAAGCCGCCCTGGCACGGGCGCGCGCGCAGCGCAAGTCCTGACCCCTCCGGCAAGACCCTCGAAGCCCATGAATTCGCAAGAGATCGACGCCTTCTTTGCCACCCTGCGGGCGGCCAACCCCTCGCCGCAAACCGAACTTGAATATGCCAGCGTGTTCGAGTTGCTCGCCGCCGTGCTGCTGTCCGCTCAGGCGACGGACGTGAGCGTCAACAAGGCGACGCGCCGCCTCTTCCCGGTGGCCAATACACCACGCAAGATCCTGGCCCTGGGCGAGGACGGCTTGTGCGATTACATCCGCACCATCGGCCTGTACCGAAGCAAGGCGCGCCACCTGATCGCCACCTGCCGCATCCTGATTGAAGAGCACGCCGGCCAAGTGCCCGGTTCGCGCGAGGCCTTGGAGCGCTTGCCAGGCGTCGGACGCAAGACTGCCAATGTGGTGCTGAACGTCGCTTTCGGCCAGCCGACCATGGCCGTCGACACGCATATTTTCCGCCTCGGCAACCGAACTGGCCTGGCCCCTGGCAAGACGCCGCTGGCCGTCGAGCAAGGCTTGCTCGAACGCATTCCGCCCGAGTACCTGGTCGATGCGCACCACTGGCTGATCTTGCACGGACGTTACGTCTGCCAGGCCCGCAAACCGCAATGCGGCCATTGCAGCGTGCGCGCCTACTGCGACCACGGCAAGGCTCAGGAGCGCTGACGCCACCGCCTACAATGAGCGCCAAATCGGCCCTTGAGCCTGTTAGGAAGCCATGCCAAGCATCACCGAGCTTGTCGACCGGGTGGAGCGACTGCTGCTGCGTCACGCGGAACTGCAACGCACCAATGCCTTGCTCGCGCAGCAAATCCAGACCTTGAGCCAGGAGCGCGACAGCCTGCGTTCGCGCCTGTCGGCGGCACGCCAACGCATCGATGCCCTGCTGGACCGGCTTCCAGTCGAAGGTAGTGATTCCGGAAAGAATTCGACATGAAGCAGATGGAAGTCACCATCATGGGCCAAAGCTATCTGCTGGGATGCCCGGAGGGCGGTGAAGCCGCGCTGACGCGCGCTGTGGCACAGGTGGATCGCGAGATGTGTGCGATTCGCGATGCAGGTCGCGTCAAGGCGCGCGAGCGCATTGCGGTGCTGGCCGCGTTGAATCTGGCCTATCAGCTGGCCGAATTGCCGGCTTCTGGCAGCAAAAGCGCCACGGCCGGCGAGACGACCAGTAACGCGGAACTTGAGTCGCTGATGAATCGCCTGGATGAGGCGTTGGGGCACGACGGGCAATTGCTCTGAGGACTAGAATGCGGCCGTCCATTGCGTTCGCGTGAGTTTTATATTTCCTTGAACCGATGCTCTCGCGAGCAAGGGCTTGGAACATCGCTTGGCTGGTGTGATCGTCTCGCGTCAGATGAACCCGAAGTCAAGCTGACCTCGCCCACCTGAACTACCTGGGTTCAGGAATGCGGCTCACGGCTCGCGATGGACACCTTTTCCACCCTGCCGCGCCCGCCCTTGAACTATTGGTTGATGAAGTCCGAGCCCGACGAGTGCTCGATCGACGACCTCGCGCGGGCGCCGCATGCCACCGTGCCATGGATTGGCGTGCGCAACTACCAAGCCCGCAACTTCATGCGCGATGCGATGCACATCGGTGACGGCGTGCTGTTCTATCACTCGTCCTGCCCGCAACCGGGCATTGCTGGCCTCGCCGAGGTGGCAAGCGCCGCTTACCCGGATGCGAGCCAGTTCGACCCCGCAAGCCCGTACCACGATCCCAAGTCAGTGCCGGACGCGCCGCGCTGGTTGAACGTCGATGTCCGCTTTCTTCGCAAGACGCGCCTGCTGAGCCTGGCTGAGATGCGTGCCGAGCCGCTACTCGCGGACATGCGGGTGCTTCAAGCGGGCAACCGTCTCTCCATCACGCCAGTCACCGCCGCTGAGTGGCAGTGCCTTCTGGCATTACTTGAGCCCTGAATCATGAGCCTTGATCCCCTGTTCCTCGCCGAGTTGCTGGTCCTGGGCCTGTGCTCGGGCTTCCTGGCCGGCCTGCTCGGCATCGGCGGGGGCATGCTGATGGTGCCGTTCCTGACCTGGATGATCTCGCAGCGCGGCGTCAGCGCAGACATGGCGGTGAAGATGGCCATCGCCACATCGATGGCAACCATCATGTTCACCTCGATCTCGAGCGTGCGCGCGCACCACAAGCGCGGCGCTGTTCGTTGGGATCTCGTGCGCGGCCTGGCGCCAGGCATTCTGCTTGGGGGGCTGACGGCTGGCGCTGGCATCTTTGCATTGTTGAAGGGCTCGTGGCTGGCGCTGTTCTTCGCGGCGTTTGTGGGCTTCTCGGCCTTCCAGATGCTGCTGGACAAGAAGCCCAAGCCGAGCCGCCAGATGCCCGGTGCAGCCGGGCAAGTTGGCGCCGGCGCCGGCATCGGCCTCTTGTCGGGTCTGGTCGGTGCGGGCGGCGGCTTCGTCTCCGTGCCGTTCATGACCTGGTGCAATGTGCCGATGCACAACGCCGTGGCGACCAGCGCAGCCCTCGGCTTTCCGATCGCCCTGGCCAACACCATCGGCTATGTGGTCGGTGGATGGAATGTTCCACCGGCGCTGCCCGGCGCCTTCGGCTATCTGTTCATTCCTGCGCTGCTGGTGATTGCCGTAGCCAGTGTCACCATGGCCCCGCTGGGCGCCCGTGCGGCGCATGCGATGAACGTCCGCCAACTCAAGCGCGCCTTCGCCTACCTGCTGTTCGCCTTGGCAGCCTATATGCTCTACAAGGGCTTGCGCGGCTGACAGGCCGCAGCATCCGGCCGCTCAGGGAATGCCGAAGGGGATGGGCGCCAGCACCACTTGGTTGCCGCCGCGGCGCTGAGCTTCCTGGACAGCGGTCTCGCTGGCGGCCATCAATTCGTCTTGCCGCGAAGCCGTGTGGGGAAAGCTGGAGACGCCCATGGACAGTGACAGCCCCAGATCCGATCCGTTCAAGACCACGATCTGGGCATTGCACTGTCGGCGCAATTGCTCCATGCGCGCATGGGCGGTCGCCAGCCCGACGCCGGACAGCAGCACCGCGAAGGTCTGCTCGCCAATCCGGCAGGCCGCATCCATTGCCCGGGTATTGGCGCGCAACATGCGACCCAGGCCTTCCAGCATGCGCAACTGCGCTTCTGCTCCGATCGACTGAACGGCGGCGGGTGCCGGGTCAAGCGAGATCAGCACCAGTGCAAACTCTCGATGCTCCCGGGTTGAGAGGTCGATTTCCCTGAGCAACTGGTCATCGAACTGGGCCTTCATGTAGAGGCCGGACACATCGTCACGCCCGCTGCCCAGCTGCATTTCGCGGCGCAGCTGTTCCAAGGCTTTCTGCTGCTGCTCGATCTGATTCAAGGCGCGTTGAAGATGCACTTCACGGTGGCGCTCCTCGGTGCGCTCCTGCCACATGGCCAGCAGGTGATCCGGCCCCAGCGGTGAGCGTGTGACCGTGAACTCGCGGCGGCGCCCGTTGAACTCCAGCTTGTGCTCGCTGACCACAACAGCGCGTTGCGCCATCACCGATTGCTCCACGCGCCGCATCGCAATCACTTCGTCCGGACGCATCAGGTCGGCATCGGTGGCACCGGCAATGCCCAACTCACCACGATCAAAAAGCATCGCCATGCCTTCGCTGGCATGGACATAGCGCCCATTCGCCAGGGACTTGACGGCGCCGAAGACGCCCAATGGCTCGGTAAGCGCCATCATCAGCCGAGCCAGCTCAGGTGCAGGCAACTGCAACTGGGCAAGCCAGTCTTGCGGGTCCAGCTCTGAAGCCTTGTCGTTCGAGTTCTGACCGTTCGGATGATCCATGGGCTGAGGCTTGTTTGGCGGCAGTCGGGGCAGTGCCAGATGCACACGGGCTCACCCGCTGCAAGTTGAGGCGATCTTCAGGGCAAGGGGTGCAGTAGGCAATAGCTGCACCCCCCATGTTTGGAGTGACTGCACCCGAATCGGGAATCATGGTAACCAGAAATGCAGCACACCAAGCGCAAGATCGCGCCTTGTCATGCCGCTTCGATGCCTGGGGGCTTCACGCCAAGGGCTGGGTGTTGCGGCTCCTACAATGCAGGCCCGTCTCGCCAGGAGCCAGCATGGCCGATCAGCCCGTCAAAGTCGTTTTGCGCCAGAAGGCTGACTATCAGTTCGAAAACAGCTTCGACGCATCGGTGCCCAGCCTCTTGAGCGATGAACCGCCGCCGCTCGGCCAAGGCCTGGGGCCGTCACCTGTCCAACTGCTGGCAGCGGCTGTGGGCAATTGCCTCAGTGACTCGCTGCTGTTCGCACTGCGCAAGTTCAAGCAAAAGCCTGAACCGCTGAGTTGTGAAGTGGAAGCCACGGTTGGGCGCAATGCGGCCGGCAGGTTGCGCGTGCTGCGCATGGAGGCCCGCCTGACTTTGGGCGTCGCAGCGGCCAGCCTGGAGCATCTCGACCGCGTGCTGGCTCAGTTTGAGGAATTCTGTACTGTCACTCAGAGTGTTGGACAAGGCATTGCGATCGAGGTCTCGGTGCTTGACAGCAACGGGCTGAAACTGAAGTAAGCGGGCTAGCGGCGGATGCATGAATTCGACTTGGTGGTGGTCGGCGCTGGTGCGGCCGGCCTGTTCTGCGCCGGCCTTGCGGGTCAGCGCGGCCTCTCCGTCTTGCTGATCGACCACTCGGAGCGCGTGGCTGAAAAGATCCGCATCTCGGGCGGAGGCCGATGCAACTTCACCAATCGTGATGTCGGGCCGGCCAACTTTCTTTCAGAGAACCCGGCGTTCTGTCGCTCTGCCTTGGCGCGCTACCCCTCGCAAGACTTCATTGCCTTGGTCAAGGCGCATGGCATCGCGTTCCATGAGAAGCACAAGGGCCAGCTGTTCTGCGATGAATCCAGCGAGCTGATCATTCAGATGCTGCTGCGTGAGTGCGATGCGGGTCAGGTTCAGCGTTGGCAACCCTGCACAGTCGCCGACCTGCGGCCTGTCGAACAAGGCTTCGAAATTGATACCAGCCGCGGCGCCGTCAAGGCCAAGCAGGTGGTCATCGCGACCGGCGGATTGTCCATTCCAAAGATCGGCGCCAGCGATTGGGGCCTGCGCCTGGCCAAGCGCCTGGGCCATCGCATCGTCGAGCCGCGCCCTGCCCTTGTGCCCTTGACCTTCGCGCCAGATACCTGGGCGCCGTTTTCGGAACTCGCGGGACTTTCGCTGCTAGTCTCGGTCAGCACCGGCAGTGGCAAGCTTCGCGGACAGTTCCTGGAGGATCTGCTCTTCACGCACCGCGGCCTCAGCGGGCCCGCAATCCTGCAAATCTCCAGCTACTGGCTTGAGGGGCAGCCGCTCAAGATCAACCTGTTGCCTGACGCCAATCTCGCTGACGATTTGCGTGCGGCAAAGCAGGGCTCCAAGCGTCAGCTCGACACCGAACTCACGGCCAGACTGCCTGCTCGGCTGGCAAAAGCTTGGCTGGGACGCCTTGGCATCGACCCCGCGCGAGCCATGGCCGAGTGCAAGGACAAGGACTTGAACCTGCTTGCCAACCAGATTCAGCAATGGGAACTGCAGCCGGACGGGAGTGAGGGTTGGCGCAAGGCGGAGGTGATGCGTGGCGGTATCGACACGAAGCAGCTCAGCTCGCAGAGCATGGAAAGCCTGCTCATTCCTGGGCTGCACTTCATTGGCGAGGTGGTGGACGTCACAGGCTGGCTGGGTGGCTACAACTTCCAATGGGCCTGGGCGAGTGCAGCCGCTTGCGCACGCGCGGTCAGTCCGCGGCCACGCTGAGATCAACATTCTTTGCAGCAGGCAAATCTCTGGCTATAATCGCCGTCTTTGCTGGCAAACCCCTGCGCGTCGATTCGCGTCAGTATTGATAGCGGACTCCGGATACTCCGTCTCAGATCTCGCGATCCTTGCGGATCACGAGCCTGGCGAACACCGAGCGCATATTGAAGGAACCCCTGTTTCATGACCACCATTCGCGTCAAAGAGAATGAGCCGTTCGACGTGGCCCTGCGCCGCTTCAAGCGTACTATCGAAAAACTCGGCCTGCTGACCGACTTGCGCGCTCGCGAGTTCTACGAGAAGCCCACGGCTGAGCGCAAGCGCAAGAAGGCTGCCGCCGTCAAGCGTCATTACAAGCGCGTGCGCAGCATGCAGCTGCCGAAGAAGCTGTACTGATCCTCATCAGCGCAGCTGGGGTTCGCGCCCGTCAAGAACGTGCGAACCTTCGATCAAAGCCCGCCCAGGACGCTGTAGCGGGCTTTTTCAATTGGGGCGCGAAATGCGTGAGCCTCACCGCCGACTGCATCGTCCCCGTTAGAACAGGAAATGCCATGAGCCTGAAGGACCAGATCACCGAAGACATGAAGAGCGCGATGCGGGCCAAAGACAGCGAGCGGCTGTCCACCATCCGCATGCTGCTTGCCGCGGTGAAGCAGAAAGAGGTGGACGAGCGCGTGACTGTTGACGACGCGGCACTGATCGCCATCGTCGACAAGCTGATCAAGCAGCGCAAGGACTCGATCTCGCAGTTCACGGCGGCCGGCCGGAATGATCTGGCCGACAAGGAAACTGCCGAGCTCAAGGTGCTTGAGATCTACCTGCCCCAGCGCCTCAGCGCTGACGAGATCGCCGCTGAAGTGGCCGCCATCGTGGCCGAGTTGGGTGCCAGCGGCCCTGGTGACATGGGCAAGGTGATGGCCGCTGTCAAGGCCAAGCTGGCCGGCAGGGCTGACATGGGCCTGGTTTCTGCGGCCGTGAAAGCCGCTCTCGCCAAATGAACCTGCCGATTCAACCCATCACCGCCGAGCTCTGCGTTGCGCCGCAACTGGGGCCCCAGGATATGAGTCAGGTGGCGGCAGCGGGCTTCAAGAGCGTCATCAACAACCGGCCCGATCTCGAAGGCGGGCCGGAGCAGCCGCTCAGCGCGGCCGTTGAGGCCGCCTGCCACGCGGCGGGGCTGGAGTACCGGCACCTGCCGGTCAGCGGCGCGTATCAATCGCCTGAGCAGATCGCTGCCTTCGGCGAGCTGCTGCAGTCGCTGCCCCGCCCCATTCTGGCGTTCTGCCGCTCTGGCGCGCGTTCAACGCGGCTCTATCAAGCCTCACAGACCTGAACGTCAGCGCCCAAGTCCGGGCGCTTTCAGTTCTTGTTCAGCAAGCGCACCTACAGTGCGCTCAGCCTCCGCTGTCAGGCATGCAGTGCTTGCCCCAGGCTCGGCGCAGGCAACGCACTCCTAGAATGCGATCGCCGCAGGACAAGCGGCGCGGCCCGCTGGACCGGCGGCTTTGGAAGACCACAACAAGAGGATCACCGTGCAAGCCCTTCTCTCCCTCTCCAAAGGCATCGACCGCATCGGCGAGCTCGCTGGTGCGTCCGTGCGCTGGCTGATCCTGGCCGCTGTGCTGATCAGTGCCGGCAACGCCATCGTGCGCAAGGCTTTCAACATCAGTTCGAACGCCTACCTCGAGATCCAGTGGTACCTGTTTGCCGCAGTCTTCATGCTCGGCGCAGGTTATGTGTTCCTGAAGAACGCCCACGTCCGCATCGACTTCGTGTCCTCGCGCCTGTCGGTGCGCACGAACACGATCATCGACATGCTGGGCATCGTCCTGGTGATCTTCCCGCTGTGCTGGATCATGGTTGACCTGGGCTGGCCGCTGTTCCATCGCGCCTGGGTTTCGGGAGAGGTCAGCTCCAATGCCGGTGGCCTGATTCGCTGGCCGGTTCTGCTGCTGTTGCCGGTCGGCTTTGCCCTGCTGGCCTTGCAGGCGGTCTCCGAGTTGATCAAGCGCGTCGCCTATCTGACCGGCCACCGCAGCGAGCCCTTCCCGCTGGAGCAAGAGAAGAGCGCGGAAGAGCTCCTGCTCGAGGAACTGCAGGCGCAGGCAGCGGCTGACGAAGCCGCGAAATCCAAGAACAACGCACGCTGAGAGTCGGACATGGCTGCCTTCATCGCTGAAAACTTCGTACCGCTGCTGTTCGCCGGCCTGCTCGTGATGCTGCTCGCCGGCATCCCGGTCGCCTTCGGACTCGCCGCCACCGGCCTGCTCTTTGGTGCCATTGGCATCGAAGTCGGACTCTTCCCGTCGAACATGTTTGGAGCACTGCCGCTGCGTGTCTTCAACATCATGTCGAACGACACCTTGCTGGCGATCCCCTTCTTCACCTTCATGGGCATCATCCTGGAGCGATCCGGGATGGCGGAGGATCTGCTTGAAACGGTGGGCCAGGTGTTCGGCCCGATCCGCGGGGGCCTTGCAATTGCCGTGATCCTGGTGGGCGCCTTGCTGGCAGCGACCACCGGCGTGGTGGCAGCGGCCGTCATTTCGATGGGTCTGATCTCTCTGCCCATCATGCTGCGCTACGGCTACAACCGCACCATTGCCACCGGCACCATCACCGCTTCAGGCACGCTGGCTCAAGCGATTCCGCCCTCCCTGGTCCTGATCGTTCTGGCCGACCAGCTGGGCCGCTCGGTGGGCGATATGTATGCCGGCGCGCTGCTGCCGGGTCTGCTGTTGGTGGGCTTGTATCTCGCCTTCATCGCCGTCGTGGCCTTCGTGCGCCCGACCTGGGTCCCTGCCCTGCCCCCGGAAGCGCGCATCTACCGTGAAATCAATGGCTCCAGCGGACACAAGTCGCTGCTGGTGCTGCTGCTGATTGCGGCTGCAGCCGGCTGGGCCTGGTCGACCGTGCACGACTCACTGCTCAAGCAGTGGCTTGAGCGCCCCAATGCAGCGCCCAATGACGAGATCTTCATCAGCTCGATGACGGTCGCCTCCTTCCTGGCGCTGGGTTTGGCCATCATCAACAAGGTCACAGGCATGGGCCTGCTGTCCAAGCTGGCAGAGCGCGTGACCTTTGTGCTGATCCCGCCGCTGGTGCTGATCTTCCTGGTCCTGGGCACGATCTTCCTCGGCGTGGCCACCCCGACCGAAGGCGGCGCGATGGGCGCTGTGGGCGCACTGCTGATGGCGCTCGCACGCCGCCGCATGCCGTTCAAGGCGCTGAATCAAGCACTGGACAGCACGGCACGGCTCTCGTGCTTTGTGCTGTTCATCCTGATCGGCTCGACGGTCTTCAGCTTCACATTCAATGCGGCCGACGGCCACTTCTGGGTGGAGAGCCTGTTCAAGTCCCTGCCGGGCGGTGCACTGGGCTTCCTGATCGTCGTCAACCTGCTGATCTTCATCCTTGGCATGTTCATCGACTTCTTCGAAATCGCCTTCATCGTGATTCCGATGATCGCGCCGGTCGCCGAGAAGCTGCTGCCCGCCATGCTGCCTGGCGTGCCGCCCGATGCCGTGATGATCTGGTTCGGTGTGATCGTGGCAATGAACCTACAGACCTCTTTCCTGACTCCGCCCTTCGGCTTCGCGCTGTTCTATCTGCGCAGCGTGGCAGCAAAGAAGGACTACAAGGACCGTGTCACCGGCAAGACCATCCCGGCCGTCACGACGGCGCAGATCTACAAGGGCTCGATCGCCTTCATCATCCTGCAGCTGATCATGGTGGCCGTCATCGTCGCCAAGCCCGAACTGGTGATCGGTGGTCTCGCCAAAACCGAGAAGCTCGACGATGCTTCCGTGCTGGAGCAACTTGAGAATATGGGCGGCCGAGACAGCACGGAGCCGGCTGCGCCAATGCCGCAGGACGCGGGGTCGGCGCCGTCGACCAGTGACCCGCTGGCACCGCCTGCGGAGCCAGCCGCAGCGGCCAGCGAGTACGACCCGATGAAGGGATTGCTCGAGGCCGTGAAGGAAGACAAGGCCAAGAAGTAGCATCTCCCGGCGCATTGCGCGCTTGATGCTTGACTGCCAAGCGCCGAGCCCCAAGCAAGGGGGACTCGGCGCTTTTTCTTTGGCCGCTGCCAGCTTGGCAGCAGCACCGTTCTCGCCGCCCAGGCAAGCGCCCCGCTTGTCGTTCTATTGACGCCAGCAACGACCGGGTTCGCACGGCAAGCCGCGGCGGATCCGAGCGACGCACGCGAGCAGCACCTGCGCGGGTGGCGAAACCCGGCGCCGCCCTCATACCCTGTTGGTCTTAGGGACACACAAAAGAAAAGGCCTCGCCGAAGCGAGGCCTGCTTGCTGCTGAGCGAGGCATTACTGCCCCGCCGAAACGCCTTCTTACAGGCGCTGCTGCTGCATGAAGTCGTCGAAGCCGGCTTCCGCGAAGCGGAACCACAGGTTCTGATCGCGGCGGAAGGCGCTGTAGTCGTCGTAGATCTTTTTCCAGGCCGGGTTCTTGGAGCTCAGATCAGCGTAGGTGGCCATCGATTCCTTGAAGGCCGCGTCCAGCATGTCCTTCGGGAAACGGAACAGCTTGGTGCCACCAGCGACCAGGCGCTTGAGTGCCGCCGGGTTGCGTGCGTCGTAGCGGGCCTGCATCACCGTTGCTGCTTCCAGAGAAGCTGCCTCGATCATGGCCTTGTACTCAGCCGACAGCGAGTTGTAGGCCTTGGTGTTGATGAAGAAGTCCAGCTGCGGGCCGCCTTCCCAGAAGCCGGGGTAGCCGTAGAACGGGGCCACCTTGTTGAAGCCCAGCTTCTCGTCGTCGTAGGGGCCGACCCACTCCGCCGCGTCGATCGTGCCCTTTTCCAGCGCCTGGTAGATCTCGCCGCCAGGGATGGACTGAGCCACGCCGCCCAGCTTGCCGAAGATCACGCCGCTGAAACCACCGGTGCGGAACTTCAAGCCCTTGATGTCAGCCAGGGACTTGATTTCCTTGCGCCACCAGCCACCCATCTGGGCGCCGGTATTGCCACCGACGAAGTTGATGATGTTGTAGTTCGCATAGAACTCGCGCATCAGCTTCAGGCCGTTGCCCTCCACCATCCAGGCCGTCATCTGGCGGCTGTTCAGGCCGAAGGGAATGGCGCAACCCAGCGCGAATGTCGGATCCTTGCCGAAATAGTAGTACGGCGCGGTGTGGGTCATCTCGACCGTACCGTTCTGCACGGCATCGACCTGACCGAAGCCGCCAACCAGCTCACCCGAGGGATGGACCGAAATCTGGAACTTGCCGCCGCTCATGTCCGAGATGGACTTTGCGAAGGTGTCCGCGGCACCGTAAATCGTATCCAGGGCCTTGGGGAAAGCCGAGGTCAGGCGCCAGCGAACATTGGCTTGAGCGTGAACAACCGCCGGTGCAGCGCCTGCGGCGAGAATGCCCGCCAGACCGGCCTGACGGACAAAGGAACGACGTTCCATAAAGGTCTCCTGAATGATTGGACTGAATGAGCGACCGGTGCGAATTCTAGGGTTCGGCCACTAAGCTTTTCCGGGGACAAACCCGATCACTTTGCGGTAAAAAGAATCGCAAGCCGGCGCGGGTGCAAGCCTAACCGAGGCCGGCGCGTCAAGCCGCGACCAATGGCGTCAAAACCGCAACAGGCCGAGGTGCTTTCAGCTGCCTGCAAGCTTCATGCGGGACAACAGGATCGAGCCCACCGTCTTGGCACCCAGGGTGTACGCATCCGTGCCGATGCCCACGATGTCCTGGAACATCTGCGGCAGGCTGCCGGCAATCGTCACCTCGTGAACAGGAAAGGCGATCTCGCCGTTTTCAACCCAGTAACCGCTGGCGCCGCGCGAATAGTCACCGGTCACATAGTTGACCCCCTGCCCCATCAGTTCGGTGACGAACAAGCCGCGGCCCAGGCGGCGCAGCATGGTCTTCAAGTCATCGCCTGGCGCTGTCAGACGGCTGGTCATGTGGAGGTTGTGCGAGCCGCCCGCATGTCCGGTGGTGCGCATTCCCAATTTGCGCGCCGAATAGGTCGAGAGGAAATAGCCTTGCAAGACGCCCGCTTCGACCACCGAGCGCGCCTGGGTCTTCACACCTTCATCGTCGAACGGCGCGCTGCCCTTGCCCTTGCGCTCATGGGGATCCTCGTTGACGTCCACATGGGAGGCCAGCACGGGCTTGCCCAAGCTGTCCAGCAAGAAGCTGGCCTTGCGATAGAGGGCGCCGCCGCTGGTGGCCTGAACCAGGGCGCCCAGCAGGCCGGCTGCCACCGTGCTCTCGAACAGCACGGGCACTTCAGCCGTCTTCACCTTGCGCGACTTCAGACGCGACAGCGCCCGCTCGGCAGCGTAGCGGCCGATCGCTTCAGGCGCGGCCAGGTCGGCGGCGTCGCGCATCGAGCTGTACCAGGCATCCCGCTGCATGCCTGCGCCGCGCCCGGCGATCGGTGCCACCGAGACCGAGTGGCGCGAACTGGCATAGCCGCCGCGAAAGCCGCGGCTGTTACCGGCAACAAAGTGCGACTGCTGGGCCGACACGGCGGCGCCTTCGGAATTCGTGATGCGCTTGTCGGTATCGAAGGCCGCAGCCTCGCAACGCATCGCCATCTCGGCAGCGGCTTGGGCGTCGATGGCCCAGGGGTGGAACAGATCCAGCGCAGGACGGGTCGACGGATCCAGCGACAGATCATCCGCGTCAGGCAGTCCGGCCACTGGGTCTTCGGCCGTGAAACGCGCAATGTCGAAGGCGGCGCGCACGGTGTCCTTCAGCGCCTGTGCGGAGAAGTCAGAGGTGCTGGCATTGCCGCGCCGCTGACCCAGATAGACGGAGATGCCCAGCGACTTGTCGCGGTTGCGTTCCACGTTCTCGAGCGCACCGCGTCGCACCGAAACCGACAGGCCGCAGCCTTCAGAGACCTCGGCCCCGGCATCGCTGGCGCCCAGGCGCTTGGCCTCGGCGAGCACCTCGTCGACCAACTCACGGAAACGGTCCTGGCTGTAGGCGAAGCCGCTGTCAGCGGAGTCAGCATGGGAGGTGTTGGCAGTGGCTTGCGTCTTGGGCATGGGGGAGGACAAGGCAGGAATGCGGTTGTGGGCGACAATCATACGGGTCACGCCCCCTGGCTTGCTTTGCAGGCTTTGCGCGGGGCGCCCCACTCGATGAAGCCATGAACCCAAGCCAAGATTTCCAGGACGACGACGATTTCGACCGTCCGAGCAAGACCCAGAAGAAGAAGGAAAGCCACGAGCTGCAATCGCTCGGCGAGGATCTTCTGACCCTGCCCGACAGCCGCGTCGAGCCCCTGGGCCTGCCCGAAATCCTGCTCGACGCGGTCAAGGCCGCGAAGAAGATCACCAACTTCGAGGGCAGGCGCCGCCAGATGCAGTACATCGGCAAGCTGATGCGCAGGGTCGACCCGGAGCCTATCCGTGAGGCGGTTGCGGCCTTCAAGCTCGGCCACGCCAAGGACAGCCTGGCACTGCATGAGAGCGAACGCTGGCGCGCGCGACTGCTCGCCGAGGATGGTGCGCTGCAGGACTTCATCAACCAGCACGCAGGCATCGATGTGCAGCAGCTGCGCAGCCTGGTTCGCGCGGCCCGCAAGGATGCCGCCGGCGCACCTGAACAACGCAACGGCCGCGCCTTCCGGGAGTTGTTCCAGTTCATCAAGGCTGAGCAACTGCGCGTGGAGCCGGACGATGAGTGACGCGTTCGATGCTGTCCGCATCGGCATCGTCTCGATCAGCGACCGCGCATCCAGCGGTGTCTACGAAGACAAAGGCCTGCCGGCTTTGCAGGACTGGCTCAGCCGCGCGCTGCAGAACCCGATTGAGTTCCAGCCGCGCCTGATCCCCGACGAGCGTGCGCAGATCAGCGCCACGCTGCGCGAACTGGTCGACCAGGCGCACTGCGACCTGGTGCTGACCACCGGCGGCACCGGACCCGCGCCGCGCGACGTGACGCCCGAGGCAACGCTGGATGTGGCCGACAAGCAGATGCCCGGCTTTGGCGAGCAGATGCGCCAGATCTCGCTGCACTTCGTGCCCACCGCCATCCTGTCGCGCCAGGTGGCGGTGATCCGCGGCAAAGCCTTGATCATCAACCTGCCGGGTCAGCCCAAGGCTATCGCCGAGACCCTGGCCGGCCACGAAAAGGCGCAGGGCATATTCGCCGCGGTGCCTTATTGCATCGACCTGATCGGCGGCCCTTACCTCGAAACCCGTGACGAGATTTGCAAGGCCTTCCGCCCCAAGTCCGCCATCAAACCCAACAACAGCAAGACCTGACCCCGATGAAGATCACCAAAGACACCGTCGCGACACTGAAGCTCAAAGTAGCGGACAGCCTGGGCCGCTTGATCGAGAACGCCAAGGAGCCAGCGGCCGTGCTGATCGGCGGCTATGGCAACACCCTGCCCGCGATCGAAGCAGCGCTGGAAGGCCAGGAGCCCGGCTTTGAAGCCACGCTGAACCTGTCGCCGGAGCAGGCCTTTGGCCAGCGCGACGAGAGCCTGCTGCGCAGCCTCGCCAAAAAGGATTTCCCGCCGGGCGTCAAGGTCGGTGGCCAACTGGAGATCAGCGAGGGCGAAGCCGGCGAGTTCAGGCTCTATCACGTCAGCAAGATCAAGGGTGACACCGTGCTGCTGGACGGCAATCACCCGCTGGCCGGCATGAGCCTGAAGATCAGCCTGAAGGTACTCTCGGTGCGCGCGGCCAGTGCCGAGGAAATCGCCCACCACCACGCCCACGGCGAACACGGTCATCATCACTGAGTGAGGACCTAGGACAAGCCTTGCGGCTTGTCCGACGCCTCACGAAGGGCTGCCCATGTCTCGCATGGGCAGACTGAGTGCCCGCCGACAAGCCCTGCGCCGCGGCCCCACCAAGCAGCCGCCCTACTTCACCAGCCGGCTCAGCTCAGCCGCGTCAAAGCGCTCGTTCTGCTGCGCATCGACTGGCACACAGTCGCCAACGGGCTGCGCCGAGGCAGCCGAGAGCTTGCACACCGCCTGCCACAGCAGGGCAATCTGGTGCTCGTGTCCGGCAGCGTTGTCGATCAGCCCCTTCATCGCCTGCGCCACCGGGTCATCGCCCTGGGTCACGCCATAGGCTGAAAAGCCCATCTTGGCGGCCAGCTCCTCACGCTGTGCGTCGAGCTTGGCCTCGATGACGCGCGCCGGATTGCCCACCGCTGTGGCCCCTGCCGGCACCGGCTTGGTCACCACAGCCCCCGAGCCGATCTTGGCGCCGACACCGACCGTGAATCCGCCCAGCACACAGGCATGGGCACCCACGATGACTCCGGCCTCAAGCGTGGGATGCCGCTTGGCGCCCTTCACCAGCGAAGTGCCGCCGAGGGTGACGCCCTGGTAAATCGTGCAGCCCTCGCCGATCTCGGCCATCTCGCCGATCACGACACCCATGCCATGGTCGATGAAGACCTTGCGCGCGATCGTGGCACCGGGATGGATCTCGATCCCGGTCAGCCAGCGCGAGAGGTGCGAAATGAAGCGCCCCAGCCATTTCAGGCCATGCGTCCAGCACCAATGCGCACGCCGATGCAGCACCAGCGCATGCAGCCCCGGATAACAGGTCAGCACCTCCCAAGCCGACCGGGCAGCCGGGTCGCGCTCAAGGATGCAGGCGATGTCTTCGTGGAGGCGCTGAAACATGGGCAGGGAGAGCGAGTCGTTCGTGAGGTTCAAGGACGACCAGTCTAGCCGGGCGCTTCAATCCTCGCTGCCGCCCGACTTGGCCATCGCACGCGCGATGCCGCGCAGGATGTGCACTTCCTCAGCGGTGAGCTGCGCCCGGTTGAAGAGCTGATTCAGGCGTGGCATCAGCTTCTTCGGTGCCGCCGGGTCGAGATAGCCGATCTTCTGCAGTCCTTGCTGCAGGTGCGTCAGCAGGCCTTGCACGGCCTGTGCATCGGCCAACTGCGGGTCCACGGTACGGGGCACCACGCCGAAGCCGCCCAGAGCCTGGCGCAGGTCATAGGCGAGCAGTTGGACCGCCTGGGCCAGATTCAGCGAGCCGTAGTCAGGATGGGTCGGAATCGACAGCACCGCATGGCAGCGGTAGACGTCCTCGTTGCTCATGCCATAACGCTCGGAGCCGAACACCAGTCCCAATTTGTACTGTTGCATCGCCAGTTCGGCAAACGCAGCGCGGGGCTCGCGCACCGGCGGCCCGAAGTCGCGCGGCGTCATCGCGGTGGCGCAGGCGAAGGTGATGCCGTCGAGTGCTTGCTCCAGCGTCGGCACGATGCGGGCGCGCGCCAGAATGTCGGCTGCACCACTGGCCATCGCGATGGTTTCCTCCTGGCACAGCACATCGGCGAATCGTGGTGCCACCAGCACCAGTTCGGAGAAGCCCATGACCTTCATGGCACGCGCTGCCGCGCCCACATTGCCCGGGTGGCTGGTCTGAATCAGAATGAAGCGTGTGGAATCCACGGTCGGCCCAGCCGGCATCGGCTAAAATGCGCGATTATCGTGGGCCGCAATGCACAAACTGCTGGCCCACCCGCTCTTTTCCTCCGCCAGCCACCTCACTTTTTCTTGCAGGGTCACCGCATGACGCAAGTTGCACTCCATCCCATGCTCAACGTCGCCATCAAGGCCGCACGCGCAGCGGGAGCCATCATCAACCGCGCGTCGATGGACCTCGATATCCTGAAGATCAACTCGAAGTCGCCCAACGACTTCGTCACCGAGGTGGACCACGCGGCCGAAGAGATCATCATCGATACGCTGCTGCAGGCCTATCCTGAGCACGCCATCCTGGCTGAAGAGTCCGGTCGCACACGTGGCGCCAAGCATTCCGAGTTCGTCTGGATCATCGATCCGCTGGACGGCACCACCAACTTCATCCACGGCTTCCCGGTCTACTGCGTGTCGATCGCCTTGGCGCACCGCGGCGTGGTGCAGCAGGCCGTCGTCTACGACCCGACCCGCAACGATCTCTTCTACGCCACCAAGGGCCGCGGCGCCTACATGAACGACAAGCGCCTGCGCGTATCCAAGCGCACCCGCATGGGCGACGCGCTGATCGGCACCGGCTTCCCCTTCCGCCGCGGCGACAACTTCAAGCGTTACGTGAAGATGTTCGAGGAGGTCATGACCCAGTGCGCCGGCCTGCGTCGCCCCGGCGCCGCCGCGCTGGATCTCTGCTATGTCGCTGCCGGCTACTACGACGCTTTCTTCGAGACCGGGCTGAACCCCTGGGACGTCGCTGCGGGCTCGCTGATCATCACGGAAGCTGGCGGCCTGATTGGCAACTTCACCGGCGAAGCCGACTTCATGAACCAGCGCGAGGTGGTGGCGGGCAGCCCCAAGATCTACGGACAGCTGGTGCAGATCCTCGCGCCCTACACCCGTGTCATCAAGGCCGAAGATGGCGCGGAAGCTGAAGCTGGTGAGGCCGGCGCTGCCGGAGATGCCACCGCGGCACCGACAAGCGAACCCAAGAAGCGTGGCCCGGTGCGAATCAAGAAGGCCGGCGGCGACGACGCGCCGATCTAAACTCCGGCTCAAGCTTTTCTTCGGTCCTGCAAAGCCCTCGCCCGAGGGCTTTGTCCATTTCAGCATCCATTTCATGAGTCAGCCCCAGGACTTCAGCGCCCACACGCCGGTGATGGCGCAGTACTTCCGCCTCAAGGCCGAGCACCCGGATGTGCTGGTGTTCTTCCGCATGGGCGACTTCTATGAGGTCTTCTACGACGACGCCCGCAAGTGCAACGCTCTGCTGGACATCACGCTGACCCAGCGCGGCCAGAGCGCCGGCCAGCCGGTGGTGATGGCTGGCGTGCCAGTGAACGCGCTGGAGAGCTATCTGGCCAAGCTGATCCGCCTCGGCGAGGCGGTGGCGATTGCCGAACAGGTGGGCGATGTGGCCACGGCCAAGGGGCCGGTGGAGCGCAAGGTGGTGCGCGTCGTCACGCCCGGCACGGTCACCGACACCGAGTTGCTGGCGGACAAGCAGGACTCCATCCTGCTGGCCGTGGCAACACAGGGCAAGACGCTGGGCCTGGCCTGGCTCTCGCTGACCCAAGGCCAGCTCGGCTTGTCGGAGTGCAGCGAACGCGAGTTGCCGTCCTTCCTGGCGCGCATGAGCCCAGCCGAGGTGCTGGTTGATCGCGAGCGCCAGCCACAGGCGGTGCTGGCCGCGCGGCTGCCCATTACAATCGGCCAAGCTGGCAGTTCGACACCCAGCTTGCGCGCGCAAGCTGTGCGAGCAGCTGGGTGTGGCCAGTCTGCAGGGCTTCAATGCGCAGGACCTGAAGGCCGCACAGGCCGCCGCCGCCGCACTGCTGAGCTATGCCGAGCACACGCAGGGCCGGGCACTGGCACATGTGAAGAGCCTGCAGGTGCAACGTAGCACCGAGCTGCTGGACCTGCCGCCGGCCACGCAGCGCAACCTGGAGCTGACGCAGACGCTGCGCGGCGAGTCTTCGCCCACACTGCTCTCCGTGCTCGACACCTGTCGCTCCGGCATGGGCAGCCGTGCGCTGCGCCATTGGCTGCTGCATCCCAAGCGTGAACGCAGTGAGGCGCTGGGCCGCCATGCAGCGATAGGCACGCTGATCGACAAGGGCTTTGAGCCACTGCGCGAGGCGCTGCGCCATGTCTCGGACGTGGAGCGCATTGCTGCGCGTGTTGCGCTGCGCCAGGTGCGGCCGCGCGAACTCACCGGTCTGCGCGCCACCCTGCAAGCCCTGCCGGACCTGCGCCGCACGCTGCCGAGCGGGGAACAGGGCAGCGCCCTGATCGCCACGCTGGCGCAACACCTGACGCCGGCGCCGCATATCGAGGAGCTGCTGCGCCGCGCCATCGCCGACGAGCCAGCCGTGCTGCTGCGCGACGGCGGCGTGATCGCCAGTGGCTTCGACGAGCAGCTCGACGAGCTGCGCGGCATCCAGCAGAACTGCGACAGCTTCCTGCTCGACCTGGAGACCCGCGAGCGCGCCCGCACTGGCATCGCCAATCTGCGCGTGCAGTTCAACAAGGTGCACGGTTTCTACATCGAAGTGACGCAAGGCCAGGTGGACAAGGTGCCGCTGGACTACCAGCGCCGCCAGACGCTGAAGAACGCCGAGCGCTACATCACGCCCGAACTCAAGGCCTTCGAGGACAAGGCGCTGTCCGCGCAGGAGCGCGCGCTGACGCGCGAGAAGCTCTTGTTCGAGATGGTGATCGACCAACTGACCGAAGAGCTGCCGACGCTGACCGCACTCGGCCGCGCGCTGGCCAGCCTGGACGCCCTGGCCGCGCTGGCCGAGCGCGCTGCGACGCTGAACTGGTGCTGTCCGGACTTCGTCAACCAGCCGGCGATCGCCATCACGGCCGGCCGCCATCCAGTGGTGGAGGCCCGGCTGCGCGAGACGGGCGCCGGCGAGTTCATGGCCAACGACTGTCGGCTCGACGCGCGCACCAAGATGCTGGTGATCACCGGCCCGAACATGGGCGGCAAAAGCACCTTCATGCGCCAGGTGGCGCTGATCTGCCTGCTCGCCGCCATCGGCTCCTATGTGCCGGCCACGGCCTGCCGCCTGGGACCGATGGACGCGATCCACACCCGTATCGGGGCGGCCGACGACCTGGCCAATGCGCAGTCCACCTTCATGCTGGAGATGACCGAGGCGGCGGCCATTCTGCACAGCGCCAGCGATCAATCGCTGGTGCTGATGGACGAGATCGGGCGCGGCACCTCGACCTTCGACGGTCTGGCGCTGGCCGGCGCCATCGCCAGCCATCTGCACGACAAGACGCGCGCCTTCACGCTGTTTGCCACGCACTATTTCGAGCTGACCGAGTTTCCGGCCAAGCATGCGCAGGCGCTGAACTGCCATGTGGCTGCAGTGGAAAGCGGCGAAGACATCGTCTTCCTGCACGAGATCCAGCCGGGGCCGGCCAGCCGCAGCTATGGCGTGCAGGTGGCGCGGCTGGCGGGCATGCCGGCCAGTCTGGTGCGGCAGGCGCGCGCCACCCTGGAGGCACTGGAAGCCAAGGCCAGCGCAGGCGAAGCACAGATCGACTTGTTCGCCGCGCCGCCTGAGCCAGAGCCGACACCCCCCACTGTCGCCGCCGAGACCGACGCGGCGCTCGCCGCGCTGCATGATCTCGACCCTGACGCATTGACCCCGCGTGAAGCGCTCGATGCGCTGTACCGCCTGAAGAGCCTGAGCCAGAAAACCCAGCCATGACCGCGAGTGCCACCGCCCTGCCCAAGACCCTGGTGTTCTCGCACGCGAACGGCTTCGGCGCCGGCTGCTACCGGGTGCTGTTCGAGATCTGGCGCGCTGCGGGCTGGCAGGTCTTTGCCCTGCCCGAGTTCGGCCATGACCCGGCCTATCCGGTCAGCAGCAACTGGCCCCATCTGCGCGACCAGCTGATCCATTTCATCGAACGCGAGGTTCAGCCCCAGATGGCGCAGCCCGGCCCGGTGATGATGGTCGGGCATTCGTTGGGTGGCATGCTGAGCCTGCTGGCTGCCAGCCGCCGGCCCGACCTGGCACAAGGTCTGCTGATGCTGGACTCTCCCGTCGTTGGCGGCTGGCGGGCGCACAGCATTCGGGTGGCCAAGGCCACGCGCCTGATACAGCGCGTCTCGCCAGGCAAGGTCTCGCGCCACCGCCGCCACGAATGGCCGTCGCGCGAGGCGGTGCATGCGCACTTTGCGAGCAAGCACAAATTCGCCCGCTGGGACCCGCGCGTGCTGGCCGATTACGTGGCCAGCGGCTTCGAAGAGCGCGAAGACGGACAGACGCATCTGAAGTTCCGCCGCGAGGTCGAGACCCGCATCTACGACACCCTGCCCCATCATCTGGACGGCTTGTTGAAGCGTCGGCCCTTGCGCTGCCCGGTCGGCTTTGTCGGTGCCACGCAATCCGAGGAGTTGCGCCAGGCCGGCGCAGCCGCGTCCAAGGCGCTGGCGAGGCGGCATTTCATCTGGATCGAAGGCGGCCACCTGTTTCCCTTCGAGCGTCCGGACGACACCGCGGCACTGGTGCTGCAGTTGCTGGATACCTTGCGCGCCGAGCACAGCCGAGCCTGACGGCATCGCTATAATCGCGCTTTACCACCACAGCGTTCTTGAACCCGAGGCGCTGCAAGACATGACCAAGTACGTCTTCGTCACCGGCGGTGTGGTGTCCTCTCTCGGCAAGGGCATCGCATCAGCTCTCTGGCTGCCATCCTCGAATCGCGCGGCCTCAAAGTCACCCTCATCAAGCTGGACCCGTATATCAACGTGGATCCGGGGACGATGTCGCCCTTCCAGCATGGCGAGGTCTTCGTGACCGACGACGGCGCGGAAACCGACCTGGATCTGGGCCACTACGAGCGCTTCATCACCACGCGGATGAAGAAGAGCAACAACTTCACCACCGGCCAGATCTATATGTCGGTGCTGGAGAAGGAGCGTCGTGGCGACTATCTGGGCAAGACGGTTCAGGTGATTCCGCACATCACCAACGAGATGCAGGACTTCATCCGTCGCGGTGCTGGGCATGGGACACCGGATGCGGTGGACGTAGCCATCGTCGAGATCGGCGGCACCGTGGGTGATATCGAGTCGCTGCCCTTCCTGGAGGCGGCACGCCAGATGAGCCTGAAGGCCGGCCCCAATAATGTGGCCT